>CASDQW010000076.1 GCA_949282965.1 uncultured Lentisphaeria bacterium | reverse complement strand
TCGTCGATTGCGCCCAGGCCAATGTCACCACCCGCGGCTATGCCATGGTTGAAGACGTCATTTCCACCAACAAAGGCGCGCCGATGATGCGTCACGGCGGCCAGGCGAATATCGCCTGGGCCGACGGCCACGTCGCCATCGCCCACGGCCAGCCGATCGAAGCCGGCACGGCGATCACCGGGGTTTACAATCCCTATCTGCGTTCGCCCTTCTACAATCCCGGCATCGGCAAACCGGAGTGTTACTGGGACCGCTATTGACAAGACTTCCATTCCGGCTTATATTCTCCGGCATCGGGCACAACCGCATCGCCATATGGTGGCAAAGTACCTTCAACCAAGGAGAATCATGAAACCATTATCCGTTGCCGTTCTCTCTCTCCTCGCCGCAGCCCTTGTTCCGGCGGCATCCGCCGCAACCGGAGACACTCCCGCCGTTCTCGCGAAAACCACTGCCATGGAGCAGTTGCGCCGGGAAGCCGTCGCCAACGACCTGAAGCACGTCCGGGAAATCCTGCAGAGCGCCGGTCCGGCGGCGGAATACCGGAAAAAGGCACAGCCTTTTTTCCAGGAAAATCAAAACGCGTTCCGCTCCGGAGCCACCAAATGGGTCAAGGACGCCTATTTTGCGGCCGGCCCAGTGGCACAGAACCCGAAGTTCGGAAATTTCGCGGAAGGCATTCTGGCGCTGCGGGATTATCTGAAGGAGCGGAACGTCGACCTGATCGTCATCCGGGTCCCGTCCCGGCATGAGGTGGCCTTCCCCCATTTCATCTCGGGGGAAATGACGCCCGGACTGCTGGATCCGGCCTACCTGCAACTGGCGGAACAGCTGCTCGCCGCCGATGTGGAATATATCGACGGCCTCGAAGCCATGCACCGCCACAGCACGGAATATCCCCTGAGCTACTGGTATATGCTGCCGCGTGAAGGACATCCCGCCGAAGGCCTGTCTCGGATTCTCGCCCCCGTAATTGCGGAACGGCTGAACCGGTATCAGCTGCCGCGAACCGGCGAATACCGCCTCGAGGAAACCACCAACCTTTATCGGAAAGTGCCCTATCCGGCGGGCAATCCGCGTTATCCCGCTGAACGGCAGGTCGCCGCAGCGCGCGTGGTGGACGCCGCCGGCAACGTCCCCGCCATCGAAGAAACCAACACTTCCCCGATCCTCTTCGTCAGTGATTCTTACGGTGCGTATCCCGGAGTCAAAGCCGGTGCCAGCATTCCGCATTACGTGGCGCAGCTGACCGGGCATCTGCCGGACTGGCTGTATCGTGACGGCTCCTCGGGAGGAACGCCGGGATTTGTTTTCCATAAAGGAGAGGCGTTTCTGAAAGGACGTCTGGCGGTGGTGGCGATCTGCCATCCCGGCAATCTCTTCGGTCTGTACGGCACCATTCCTCCCAAGGAACTGCGGGCGGCGCCGGAACGCTGGACCGTGCTGAAAAAGTACGACTCGAAAAACTGGAACGAACTTCCCGCGGAACCGGCGGTCGACAGCCACGGTCGCTCATTCGCCACGATGCCGGACGGAGAACTGCAGCTCTGGCCGATCAAGAAAGATGCGGTCAACGGCAACGGCGGACGCCTGACTTTTCCGCTGAGCCGGGAAGACCGGGAAACGTACCGCGCCTTCGCGGTCCGGCTGCGTTTCGGCACGCAATGCTATCTGACCGTCAGCGTGGCGGCGGGGGCCGGGGCGCATCATGAATATATTTCCGTTTCGGAGTTCGTGCCGGAACTCTTGCTCCCGGTTGCGGCGGCTCCAAATGCGGCGAATTTGACACTGGATTTCAACAACGTCAGCATCCGCGGGAAAAAATCATCCTCGCTGAAATCTGTGGAACTGCTGGGCTTGAAACCGTAAAAGCCGGCCAGCCCATGAACGCCGGTCTTCCCGCTTCGGGAAGCCGGCGTTTCCCGAATCGATTTAGGCCGTCGTCGCCGCAGCCGCCGCGGTCTTGTCCCGGCGCCAGTTGTTGCGCGGACGTTCGGCGGAGTGCGGTTTTCCCTTCACCCGGTATTGCTTCGCGCCGAGCAGCGTCTCCACACCGCGCAGCAGCTCCGGCGTCACCCGAACGCGGCACCGACGATCCGTCTCAATGAAGCATACGGAGTCATCTTCGCCCACCACGCAGATCACCACCGGTGTGTCGCCGGCGTTGTCATGACACAACCGTGCCAGTTTTTCCAGTTTCCCATGATCCATGTCAGCTTCGTGCATATCCAGATACAGTTTCTCGGTATAGCGCGGCACCGCATCGTCCAGCGCCATGATCCGATCCACCACCACCCGGGGGCGTTCTGAATCGTCCCGGCGGCTCACCGACGCCTCCACCAGAATCGGCAATCCCGGTTTCAGCACCAGTCCCGACTGGTTCATTTCCCCCAGCACCCGCTCGTAAAGCATGCATTCGATCGAGCAATCGAGATCCTCCAGCAGGAGGATCCCCATCGGTTTGCCGCTGTTTTTGCTGAATTTGGTGGCGAACGACCCCACCATGCCCGCCAGCCGGACCGAACTGTTGTCCCGGACCCGGTCCAGTTCCCGGATCGGCACCGAGGACAGGGCCCGCACCAGTTCCGCCTGGGGATCCAGCGGATGTCCCGTCACATAAAAACCCAGCAGCTCCTTCTCGTTTTCCAGAATCTCTTCCAGTGAAAATTCCGGAATGTCGGGGATCGGAATGGAGCAGCTTTCCTCCGCGTCTCCGCCGTCGAGCAGATCGAACAACGACCCCTGCCCGCTGGCCCGGTCCGCCATGCGCGACGCGGCGAATTTCAGCATCGGTTCGGCGATCGCCAGAATCTGGCTCCGCCGCAGCCCGAGCTGGTCGAACGCTCCCGCCCGGGTCAGATGCTCCATCATCCGGGAATTCATCGCCGCACCGCAGCGTTCGCAGAAATCCTGAAAACTCTTGAATTTCCCGTCCGCCTGTCGCGATTCGATGATCTTGCGCGCGGCCACTTCGCCCACGCCCTTGATCGCCCCCAGACCGAAACGGATCGCGCCGTTGTCCACCCCGAAGGCGATCTGGCTGCTGTTGACGTTCGGCGGCAGCACTTTGATGCCCATTTCCCGGCAGGCGTTGATCAGGAAGGCGATCTGATCGGCGTTCGCCAGTTCGCTGGTCAGCACCGCCGCCATGAATTCCACCGGGTAGTTGGCCTTGAGGTAAGCCGTCTGATAGGAGACCACGGCGTAAGCCGCGCTGTGCGACTTGTTGAACCCGTATCCGGCGAACATTTCGATCTTTTCCCAGATCTGGTTGGCCAGCGCTTCGGAAATCTGGTTGGTTTTGGCGCAGCCCTCCACGAATTTCGCCTTCTGCTGCGCCAGCACGTCCACCTTTTTCTTCCCGATGGCACGCCGCAGAATGTCCGCGCCCCCCAGGGAAAAACCGGCCAGAACCTGCACCACCTGCATGATCTGCTCCTGATAAAGCATGATGCCGTAGGTTTCCTTGAGGTAGCGCTCCATTTTCGGGTGGTCGTAGATGATCTCCTCCTCCCCCTTCTTGCGGCGGACGAACTGCGGGATGAACTGCATCGGCCCCGGCCGGTAGATGGCCAGCAGAGCGATGATGTGTTCGATGGTTTCCACGCCGAACTGGCGGCAGAGATTCTGCATGCCGCCGGATTCCAGCTGGAACACCGCCACCGTGTCGCCGCGCTGAAGCAGTTCATAGGTTTTCGGATCGTCCAGCGGCAGTTCATCCATATTGATGACCACGCCGTGATTTTCCTCGATCATGTCCAGCGCGTTGCGGATGATGGTCAACGTGCGCAGCCCGAGGAAGTCCATTTTCAGCAGCCCGAGTTCCTCACAGGGCACCGCGGTGAACTGGGTGATGATTTCCCCGCCGGCGCCGATGGTGAGCGGGACGAGGTTGTCCAGCCGCTGGTCCCCGATGATCACGCCGGCGGCGTGAATGCCGAGCTGCCGGTTCAAGCCTTCCAGCACTTCGGCGTACTGGAAAACCTCCTCCACCTCGGGGTCGTTCTCAATGAGCGCGGCCAGTTCCTCGGATTTTTCGACGGCCTTGGCCAGCGTCATTTTCAGCTCGTCCGGCACCAGTTTGCTGATGCGGTTGCCGAATTCGAAATCGTGGCCGAGCACCCGGGCGACGTCCTTGAGCACGGCCTTGGTTTTCAACGCGCCGTAGGTGCAGATCTGGGCGACGCTGTCCTCGCCGTATTTATGGCGGACGTATTCGATGACCTCGCCGCGCCGTTTTTCACAGAAGTCAATGTCGAAGTCGGGGGGGCTGACCCGCTCCGGGTTCAGGAACCGTTCGAAGAGCAAATTGTACCGGAGCGGATCGATGTTGGTAATCTCCGTCAGGTACGCCACCAGGCTGCCGGCGCCGCTACCGCGGCCCGGACCGACCGGAATGCCCTGCGATTTGGCGTGCCGGATGAAGTCGCTGACCACCAGAAAGTAGGAACAGTATTTGGTCCGGTCGATGATGTCGAGCTCATAATCCATGCGCTCGAGGATCTCCCGCTGCTCCGGCGTCAATTCCGGCGCGGTCGGATCGAAGTGGTAGCGTTTGGGAATGTTGTCCAGACAGATTTTCCGCAGGAACTCCTTTCCCGGGACCGTACCGTCCGGCAGGGTGTAAACCGGATAATGGTTGACCTCCGGCACGTAGCGGAAGGAGACTTCGCAGCGCTCGGCGATGGCGCGGGTATTGGTGATCGCCTCGGGCAGCTCGCGGAAAAGCTCCTTCATCTCGTCCGGGCTTTTAAAATAATATTCCGGCGCGGAAAAGCGGAAATGCTTCGGGTCGGACAGCAGCGCACCGGTCTGGATGCAGAGCATGATTTCGTGCGCCCTGGCATGTTCCTTTTTGAGATAATGCGCGTCGTTGGTGGCCACCAGCCCGAGCTGGAATTTGCCCGCCATCTCCGCCAGTGCCCGGGTGACCCGCCGCTCCTCCTCCATGCCGTGATCCATGACCTCCAGAAAAAAGCGCTCCGGCCCGAAAATGTCCAGATATTCCCGCAACGCCTTCTCCGCTGCCGGAATGTCGCCTTCCAGAATGCGCTGGGGGATCTCTCCGGCAATACAGGCGGACATGGCAATGAGTCCGTCATGATACTGTGTCAGCAACTCCTTGTCGATGCGTGGCTTGCTGTAATAAGCACCGGTGCGGAACCCCTCGGAAATCAGCTTGCACAAGCTGTGGTATCCGGCGTTGTTCTCCGCCAGCAGCAGCAGATGGAAGCCGCGCACGTGCGGTGTCGCCGGGTTCTTGTCGAACCGGGATCCGGGCGTGATATAGGCTTCGCAGCCGATGATGGACTTGACCCCGCTGCCCTTGAACGTCTTGTAGAAATCCTGCGTCGCGCCGAGAAAACCGTGGTCGGTAATCGCCACCGCGGGCATGTCAAACTCTTTGGCCATCTGCAGCAGTCCCTTGGTGGTGCAGGCCCCGTCGAGCAGACTGTAATGGCTGTGAACGTGCAGATGTACGAAATCAGACGGCATGTTGTTTCTCCCGGTCATTCAAGTATGGTTTTCATGAGAGAAATTATAACGGCCCGCCGGAGAAATTCAAATGCCGGGACGTTTTTTTTCACAACCCCGGAACTTTCCATGAAAAAAGCCTTCCCGACACCTTGCCAATCACGCGAAACGGTACTATAGTATTGATTTTATCTGAATCCTGATAGACCTGTAAACACAACCATCTCCTGAAACGTTACAATCATGTTTTCGATCCCCTATTTCACCCGCCGCGACTTCGTCGGCCGCGGCGGTTATCTCGAACTCTGGAAAATCGCATATCCGCTGATCATTCTGAGCGCCAGCAACACGTTCATGCAGTTTGTGGACCGCAAGTTTCTCGCGTCCAACTCCACACTGGACGTGGCGGCGGCGATGCCGGCGGGCATTCTCTATTTCACGCTGTTCAGCTTTTTCATGGTGACCGCGAACTTCACCTCGGCGCTGGTGGCGCAGTATTACGGGGCGGATGACCGCGACTCGCTGCTGGGGGCGGTGTGGACCGGCTTTTATTTTTCGGTCGGCGCATCGCTGCTGATCGTTTTCGCGCTGCCGGCACTCGGCACGGTGCTGATCGAACGCGGCGGGCACTCCCCGGAACTGATCGAACGGGAGCAGGAATACTTTCACGCACTGATCCCCAGTGGAGCTTTCGCGTGTCTGGCGGCACCGTTTTTCTGTTTCTTCTCGGGACGGGGCAAAACGGTACCGGTCTCGCTGATCAACACCATCGCCTGCCTGCTCAACATCCCGCTGGACTACGTCTTCATTTTCGGCTGGGGGCCGATTCCGGCGCTGGGCATTCTCGGGGCGGGAATCGCCACATCGCTGTGCGCGAGTTTTTCCTTTCTGACGATCCTCTGCTATTTCCTGTCGGTTGACCAGAAACGGTTTCCGACGCGGGATCGAAGCGGGGTGCAATGGGATTTCCTCCGGCGGCTGCTGCGCTACGGCACACCGTCCGGATTGCAGGTGTTCTTTGAAGTGGCGGCGTTCACGCTGGCAACCTTCCTTATCGGCAAGCTCGGCAGCCTGCCGCTCGCAGCGCACGTTATAGCGCTTTCCATCAACAACATGTTTTTCATCCCGCTGCTCGGAATGAGCGACGCCACTTCCATCGTCGCCGGTCAGTACATCGGACGCCAGCGGCACGAAATCGCCCGCAGGACGGCGTACCGGGCATGGCGGCTGGGACTGCTGTACATGTGTCTGGGGGGGATCGTCTACTTGTTTTTCCCGACCGCACTGGCGAATCTTTTTGCACCGAGCGGTGCCGGCGGCGGGGATTTCGCGGAAGTGATCGACACCACCCGGTGGCTGCTGGTATGCGCGGTCTTCTTCAACTTCGCGGACACGCTCAAATACATCTTCGTCGGTGCTCTGCGCGGAGCGGGCGACACCGCCTCGGTCTTGCTGATCACCAGCGGCTGCGCCTATCTGGTGATGGTGCCGGGAGTATTCATCCTGATCCACGTCCTCGGTGCGTCGGTGGTGACGGTCTGGGCGTTTCTCGTGACATACGCCTTTCTGGAAGGCGGCCTGGTGCTCTGGCGCTTCCGCTCCAACCGCTGGCGGAAGATCCGGCTGATTCAACGCAAGGTTTCCTCGGTGGCAGTGGACGTGGAAGAGTCCGCTGTGCTTTAACCTTCCACCAGTTTCAGAAAACGGCACCGGACGGAACGAAGCAAGGACAGTCGGCCGTCGCCACACCGGCCCCAATCATGAGGAAAAGAACCGATGGCGGATTTCGACCTGCATTTGCATTCACACTGGAGTTACGACGCCAATGCGCCGGTGGAATACTACTTCCACCTGGCCGAAGAACGGGGTACGCGCACCATTGCGATCACCGATCACCACACCATGGACTCCCTGCCCGACGTGCTGGCCGCCGCGGAGCGGCATCCTTCCGTGCGCTTCATTCCCGGTGCGGAACTGACCTGCCACACCACCATCGGCCCGGTGGATCTGGTCTGCCTGGGATTGCCGCCGGCAACGCCGCCGGAACTGGAAGCGGTTTTCGACCGGTACCGCCGCTGGCAATGCGCATTCGGAGAAGCCACCTCCCGGGCCATGATTCGCGCGGGCTTCCCCTACGGCCGCGCCGAACGGCTGGAACTGCTCCGCCGCTACCGCCCGGAAAAGGCGATCGAACGGCAGGGCGTCACCCACGTCAACCGGCTCATCCAGATGGCGGAATTTATCCGGCTGAGCTGGCTCCGTCCGGGAGAAGAATCCGCGTTCTGGCGGAAGATCACGGCGGGGGCGGAGTTTCCCCCCTATCCCGCCGCCGATGAGGTACTGCCCATTGTCCGGCGGTGCGGCGGTCTGGTGTTCATCGCTCATCCGCTGCATTATTTCCAGCGCGCCGACCGGCGCCGGATGGACCAGCTTCGGGAAGAACTCGGCTTCGACGGCATCGAATGCGCACACACCCTGATTCCGCCGGAACTGACCGTGTGTTACAGCGACTACGCCCGGAGCCACGGGCTGCTGCGCTCCGCCGGTTCGGACTGCCACTCCTCCCCCGAATATTACCGGCTCAACGTCGGTCTGGAATGCCATTTTTCCCGACACTGCGGCGCCACCGCGTGGCTCGACGAAATTGAAGAACGTCTCAGCTGCTGAAAAAAACATCGCAGGCCGCATGGCGAACATGCGGCCTGCCTCCCCCCCGCTCAATGGCGGTGATGACGGGCGCGGCGGCGGAAATCCGTCCAGTCCCGCAGTTCTCCGGGCGTCCAGACCGTTTCGCAGAACGCCAGAAGCCGGGGAAAGAGTTTCTCCATGACCCGGTCGGGCGTAATCAGTTCCGTCCAGAGGCAGGCTTCCGCGCCGAGCACCTGGCGGCGCCGGCCGGCCGAAGTTTCCTCCGGCAGCGGGTCGAACTGATACACCCGCTCCAGCGTCAGGTCCGGCATCCAGAGACTGTGCGGCTCACTCCGGCGCATCGGGTAATCCAGATACGTATAATCGTGCCGGGAATTGATCAGGTCGGCGCCGCGCATCAGCGCCAGTTCCATCTGGGCGGCGGCAACGGCGCCGATCCAGGCGGTCTGGCAGCGCACCATGGAGCGCCGCCCAGCCAGTGAACCGCGATTGAGTTCCGGGTCGAGCGGACGCCCGCCCCAGCACTGCATGATGATCCGGGGATCATAGGCGCGCAGCGACGACCACAGAATCGGCCGAACACCGTGATCCAGCACCCGGCGGGCCAGATCCGTCATGAAATGATGCTCCAGGTCGCGTTCATCGTTCAATCCCAGATCGCGGATGGCGTTGCGGCAGACGGGGCACTGTCGCCAGTGGCGGGGAGACGCCTCGTCGCCGCCGAGATGCAAATGGCGGATCCCCGGAAACAGTTCCATGGTTTCGTCGATGATTTCACCGAGGAAACGACGCGACGCGGGATTGCCGATGCAGTATTCGCAGCGGGTGACGTCGATCGGCGTCCCGTCGGGGCAGGCCAGCTCCGGATGAATCGCAAAAACGCCGCTGCTGTGTCCCGGCATTTCCAGTTCGGGAATGACTTCGATATGGCGTTCGGCGGCATAGGCGAGAATGTCCCGGATTTCCTCCGGCGTGTAATAGCCGGTGGAACGGGCGTGTCCGGGAAACGGCTCCAACATCTCGGCATGCCGGTTAAACCCGATGCGCCAGCTGAAATGGTCCACAAGATGCCAGTGAAAACGATTGAATTTGTAGCGGGCGAGCACCTCGATGACCTCCCGCACCTGCGCCGCACTCTGAAAATGCCGGGCGGAATCCAGCATACACGACCGCCAGTGAAATTCCGGCGCATCGACGATCCGCAGTGCGACAAGTTCGCCACGCCGCGCGTTCTGCGCCCCTTCCAGCAGCTGTCGCAACGTCTGGATTCCGTAAAAGACACCGGCGCGGTCGCCGCCGGTTATCCGGACACCGTCGGCGGCGATGACCAGTTCGTATCCTTCGGCAGGCAGCTCAACGTCCAGCGACAACCGGCACGGCAGCGCTTCCCCGAAAAGCCGTGTCTGCCGGAAAAGCGTGTCCGCCGCACGCATTTCCGTTGCCAACGGTTCCGGCGCTTCCGCATGCAGGGCGGTCAGCGGCATGGTACCGCCGGTCAGTTCGATTTTCCGGGGACGGGGAATGAGCAGATCCTGAGGCTTCGGCATTTTAAAATGTCCTTTCGCTATGGTTGCAACCATTTTACCATACTCCCGGGAATCCGGTGTTGCCAGAAAACAACAGGGATTTTTCCCGATTTCCCGATACTCCCCGGAATGCCGCCCGGCAGTGTTCCGGAAAAATCCGGAAAAATACCGGGGACGGACTGGACTTTTCCCGAAAACAGGTTATTGTATGTATGCAATGGCGTGGTTGCCGAGCGGCTAGGCAGCGGTCTGCAAAATCGCGAAGATCGGTTCGACTCCGATCCACGCCTCCATTTTTTCCCACTATTGTAACGCTTCCAGTTTCGCTGTTGCCCCGTTGTCGTACGATCAATCTTCGGTTGCTTCGGCCCGTTTCGTCTCCTGTTTGCGATGGAGACAAAAAATCCGCCCCCCGGCAATGCCGGAGAGCGGAGCAAAGCAGGTAAAGAATCAACCTTGCTCTTGGCGTCAATCGAAAGCCGCGCGGAGCCGCCCGAAAACCGGACGGCCCCCACGTGAATTATTTCGCGTCGTGAGGAACCAGCGAAATAATCGAATTCCACTCATTGGCGCTGTTTCCATTACCGGTAAAACGCATCTGGCAGACCTTCTGCGCCGGGAACGAGTAGAGCACCGGTCCGGAACTCTTGCGCGTTTCCCCGTCATAGACCGTCTTCCACTCCTTGCCGTCGGAAACTTCCAGCTTGAACTTCGCAGCACGGGTCGCCCCCTGATAGTAGCAGATCGCCACGCCGTCAAGCCGGCGCGGTTCGGCGAACGTCAGCATGAAACTCTTGCCGGCCCCGTTGGTCGCCCAGTAGGCGGATTTCCCGGGATACGCATCCAGCAGAAACGCCAGGTCGTCCTCCTGGAACCCGCAGTTGGATTCCAGCCACATGATCGGCGCCGGTTTCGTCCGCTTGAAATACATGGAGCTGCGATCCGTCGCATCGCTGACCGTCAGATATCCGGCCAGCCCGGCGGGCACGGTGTCACAGACGTACCAGACGCCGTCCACCCGCTGCGCGGGAGCCGCCATGTCCAAACGGTCCCCGTTCCACAAAAACGTCCGGGATCCGTCATAAAAGACCGCCTTACGCCCGCCGAGTTCCACCGTCAAATCCTTGCCCGCGACACATTTGCCGCCCAGTGCGGCGAAAACCGCTTCCGCCGGCACCAGTACCTGATCCCCCTGCACGCGGTTATCCGGAGCCTTTTCCACCGGCTTGCCGTCGATCAGGCAATGCCCGCTGATCGGGTTGCGGACTTCCGGCACGGGAATCCGGGGAGACTCATACCGAACCGCGTTGCTGGCGGCCCCGGGAGAAACGATATATTCACCACCGGGCACGACCAGAAACGCCGTCGTCTTTTCCGCAGAAACAAAGAGCTCGTAATTGGTCTTGCCATCGGCACTCCGGAAGTTCCAGATGCCCGGCATCAGATCGGTAAGCAGCACCTGCATGTCGCCGCGATCCCCCGGCAGCTTCACCGTAAACTGGCTTTCCGCCAGACGTTCGGAGGTGCCGAGAACCACCGCCCGATTGCCAAGCGTAATCTGGCAGTTTTCATGATTTTCGATCAAGTCCACCGGCAGCGGTTCGGCCGTGGGATCCCCGATCTGCATGACCGAGACGAAGACGTCCGTCGCTTTTTCTTCCGCGGGAGAGACCATTGTACGCCACCCTTGCGCGGGCGCCGCACCGGCAACCGGGGGTTTCAGGTTGGCGCCAAAGAACTTGGTGGCCTCGCCCTTGCCCGCGGTTTCGACCTTGATCTTCCGGGGCAGCAGCATACGCACGTCCAGCCGTCCGGGCAGCACGCTCCGGTCGGAGACAATCTGCACCTTATTGCCTGTGATTTTCGGTTCCGTCAGGGAGTTGATCACCCAGTATTTCCGATATTCCGCCCGGGCGGTCTTCATCCGGTCCACCGTAATCAGCGCCGCCGGATTGACCGCGTCCGCCAAATTGAGGAAACAGAACGCGCGGGTGTAATACTCCAGCTTGTCGCTGTAAGCCGGCGCCAGATCCGCCTTGAAATAACTGTAGAACGGGCGCGTTTTGTCAGGCCCGAAATCCGCGGCCAGGGTGTCACCGTATTTGAACTGCGGATTGCTCAGCAGCTGCTGCACACTGGTCGGGCAGGTCTGATTGAACCGCTGGCCGCCGTCATTGACAGCGCCGCGCAGGAATTTTTCATCCGGCTGATAAGCCAGCATGACGTTGTGCGCGATCGAACGTTTGTTATAACCGTAGTCGTAGGGCGTTCCGTAGAAATGATACATGCCGAGGTCCGTCGCCAGCCAGCCGCGATAGTAAATCTGGAAAGCCCCCGCATCGGCGTGCTGATGGTTGCCGAAGTGATAACCGCCTCCCTTCATTTCCACAAACACGTCGGGAGAGTTCTTGCCGATATTCCAGCCGGTCCGGGCGATCATGGAGGCCAGAACCCCTTTGAAATAATGGGTCAGCGGCAGCGTGTCGATGCTCTTCTCGGCTTTGAGATCCGGATCATTCAGCAGCAGGAACATGAGCGGATCGCCGAGCGTTCCGCCCTGCCGTTCAAAATCGGCCTTGAGAATGGGATCTCCGGTGTAGGCGTAGCAGAGGAACGTGGTCTGCGGCGACTGCCAGAAACTGGTGGACAGCGTACCGTCACCGTCCGGCATCATCGAGCCGCCCGGAGTCAGGCCGTAAATCCAGAAATAACCGACGTTGTTGATCACGTCGTCGAAGACGCGTTGGCCGCTCATCCGGTACATCAGCCAGGCGGCGTGCATTTCGCAGCCGAACCGGAACGTACCGTAGCTGACGCCCTGATTGTGACGGTTGCACTGGTATTCGAGATTGCGCAGCGGCACCAGTTCCTCCAGAATCCGATAGGCGCAATACTGATACGGCAGATTGTAGTCGCCGTACAGGGCAATCGACATCGCCAGCAGGTCGCGGTTGACCTGAGCTTCATTGCCGTGGCCGTTGACAATCGTCTGACCGAACGGCGGCCAGCCGATTTCCATATCCTCGGCCAGGCGCAGCAGATTCTTGCGGAAAAGCTCCCGGTCCTCCGGCGTAAGCAGGTCGTAACACCAGTCGTACACCTGCGCTCCGGAATACAGCACAAGACCGATTTCCCGGGTGATGTCGAGCATGTTGCCGAACTCCACCGCCCCCAGATAATCGTGCATGAGTTTGACCGCCTCTTCTCCGAGCTTGCGGTTGCCGGTCATCAGATAAACGAAAGCCTTGTACACGGCGGCGTTCTGCAGCTTCGGATCATATTCAGCCGCAGTCCGGGGCGCCACCTTGTATGTGTACGGCATTGCCGCCACCTTCTGCACCTGTTCCCAGATCGCCCGGTTCGCCCCCTTATTGAGGTTGGCCTTCACCGCGGCCAGGGATTCGGAATTGACCCACAACCGGGGATGGGACGCGGGCGGCACGATCTTCGGCACATATTTCTGCACGGCAGCCGGGACCGCCGGTGCCCGGTACGGCGTGATTTCGAGCCGGTCCAGCGCCGATCCTTCCGGCATCCAGATCCGGATCACGTGTTTCCCTTTGGTAAAATCCTGCTTCATCAGCTGCTGATAGCAGCCGTTCTGGTTGCCCCAAGGCACCACCAGCACGCGGTTGCGCGGGAAATCGTCATCGACGGCGATCATCACCCGCAAAGAATCGTATTTCGTCCCGGCCTTTCTCATCGCCTCGCGCGTCGCGCCGGTGGTGTCGGCCAGGGAGGAGATCCAGTAACGTCCGGTTTCGGGAATATCCACGTGAAACGTCAAATCCGGCTCACCGGTCGGATTCGCCATTCTGGACTTCTGACCGTCCTTGAGCATGACTCCCTTGCCTTCGGAAAAAACGGCACGTTTCACCGTCTCGGCCCGGGCGGAATCGAACTGCGCCTTTTCCGCCTGGAGCACCAGTTTCGACGGTGCGGCCGACACGGTCACCGCGGCAACAGCCATGGCCAGCCCCATACTCAAAACTTTCATTCCCATACCTCCCACAATTGTTTTGCTGGATGCAATAATCCGTTTTATCATACCACCGCCTTTTCCAGAATGCAACCGCCGGAACCGCGACAGTCGGCAAAAATCCGCTTGTGTGCAATTTTCGTTATCAAAAATGATTTGCTTATCTCCGCTAAAAGCGGTATTTTATCCTGTCGTCCGGCATATTTCATGCCGGAAAATACCGTTATCCCCGGGGAATCCGTATGAAAGGCGTTGTTTGTCTGCTGCTCTGGCTGGCGCTGGTCGGCGCTGTCCGGGCGGAATTTCCAATTTTCGAGCGTCCTGATGCCGCTTCCCGCTGGATCGGCGTCGCGCGACAATTCCCCGCGCCGGAGGAGGTGCTTTCCCGGCAGAAAACCTTTCAGATCGGCGGACATCTGGCGCGGCGCCTGAGCTTTTGCGAAATTCCGACGGCGCCCGGCAAAACCGGGTTCGTCACGCCGGACCTCGCCTGCCGTCAGGAATCGGACGGCACCTGGCGGATCCTGCCGCAGCCTGCCCGACCGCTTTGGCCGCGCATCTGGGGGGGAGTCTGTCTGTTGCTCGCGGGCGGAATCTGGCTGGGGTGGCGACGGGGAATCCTGCCCGGATGGACTCTGGCATTCATCCCGGCGGCGGTGCGGGGCGCGCTCACCGCATGGATCGTGCAGCTGGGGGGGGAGGTGTATTTATTCTCCAGCGACGAACCGGACTTTTTCCAGACGATGCGGGAACTGGCGGCGGGAAACTGGCACGGCTCCTGGAACCGCACAATTGGGCTGCCGCTTCTGTACTGGCCGTTTGCGGCGGTTCTGCGCAGCGATTCGGTGCTGGATCTGCTGCCCGCCTTCTCTTTTTTCAACGGGCTGCTGCTGGGGCCGGGGAGCGTGGCACTGCTGGCCTTCGCGGCAACCGGCTGGCTGGGATCGCGAAAACGCGGTCTGATCACGGCCTGGATCTACGCCGTGCTGCCGTTGTTCTTCTTTCATCTGGAAGATCCGGCGACCGGGACCTTCCGGGCATTCTTCGCGCTGCCGGACGCCACCTGGGCATTCGGTTATTACAAAAGCCTGACCTGGTGCGGCTACAACGCCATGAGCGATATGCCTGCCACAGTGCTGCTGCTCGGCTGCGCCGCTCTGCTCGCCCGAGCCCGCCCCGTGCCGCGGACGGCGGCGCTGGCGGGATTGCTGTTCGGAGCGGCGATCCTGGTACGAATCAACGCCGTATTGTTTGCGCCGTATTTCCTCTGGCAGTTTCATACCCGCCGTCCGGCGGCGTGGCGTTCCTGCCTGGCGGCGGGCGGCATGGCCCTGTTGCTGACCGTGGCCGGTCAGCTGATCATCAACACGGTGCAGTTCGGCGCGCCCTGGATCACGCCGTTTTCGCTGCACGACCGGGCTGCGGAAGGCTTCGTCTGGTCGATGCTCCCGGTCAACATACCCGCGCTCTTCGGGGCGAACCTGCCGTGGGCGGCGGCCGGCATGAGCGCATTGCTGCTGCTGCGGCAGCGGAAACTCCGGTTGACGCTCGGACTCTGGATCCTGCCGACGCTGCTGTTCTTCTGCGGTTATCCGTTCACGGTGGAACACACCACGCGGTTCATTCTGCCGCTGTACGGCGCCTGGATCGCCGCCGCGGTCGGCTTGTGGCCGGCCCGATGGAATCGCCGCCGCGGCCGGGTGCTGCTCTGCTGGGTGCTGACGGCGGCAGCGGCATGGGCCCTGCAGGCAATCTGGTTCGTTTTCTTCCTGACCTTGCCGGCGTTGGTACGGATCCCGGTGGATCTGGCGGTTGCGTTGCGGCGCAAAAAAACGTCCTCTCATGCCGGCTGAAAAAGCCTTTTGCTCAAATCCTCCTGCCGGTTTTCGGTTTTTTACGACTTTTTTCCCCAACAGCCTTGCTTTCCCTGTTGTTTTTTTCTATAATTATTACAGTCGGTTGATTGATTCTTTTTTTTGAATGCATAATCGCAAGCGCTTGCGATCATCTTTTCAACAGGGATCCTGCTTCTAAAAACGGATTTCGTCAGAAGAGGAAACATGTCATGAAAAAAATCTTCACACTGATTGAACTGCTGGTGGTGATCGCCATCATCGCGATTCTGGCCGCGATGCTGCTGCCGGCCCTGTCATCCGCCCGCGAACGCGCCCGGCAGACGCAATGTCTGTCCAATCTGAAGCAGATCGGGGTCTACAACATGCTGTATATAAACGATAATGACGGCACCTATCTGCCTCCCAGACGCGCCGCCACGATTACGCTGGACGACTACTGGGTCGCCCGGATCAACGATTACATGGACCGCAGCACCAGTGCGGCAAAGCCGCTGAACTGCCCGTCTGTCCGCATTGTCGAAAACGCCGCCAGGCGTCTCATCACGTACGCGCTGAACGTCAACTTCGGTTACGGTCTCAAAGAAGCGCGCATGCGCCGCCCCTCCGTCAAGGTGCAGGTGGTGGATTCACCTTTCCTTAATTCGGTTTACGGTTATATCCTGACCCCGGCCAAAGGCTTCGCCGACCTCGGCAATGAAAATTCCACGGCGGAGCACCAGAAGATGATCACCCGGCACCGGTCGGGCACCACCGTGAATTTCCTGTACGCCGACGGCCACACCGGCAACGCGCGCCGTGCCGAAGTCGCACTGAACCGCTCCGGATTCGACGAACCCTACCGCCGGATGTGGATCCCTGATGAAACCACCAAAAACGCTTCCGATGTGCCATAAACCATGAAAAAAATTTCTCTGCTGTTGCTCCTCCTTCTCGCCGGTCTGCCGCACTCCGCCGTGTATGCGACCGAATACTCCGCCGACGTAGTAGTCTACGGCGACACCTCCGCCAGCGTCATCGCCGCCGTGGCCGCCGCCCGCAACGGTCGGAAGGTTTTGCTGGTCGCTCCCGGCAGGCGCCTCGGCGGCATGACCTCCGGCGGCCTCGGCCAGGTGGATGCCGGACGCGGCGAAACCATCGGCGGCATTGCCGGAGAATTTTTTGAAAAAGCCCGGCTCGCCCATGGCCCCGCCACCGCCCTGTATCGGTTGACCCCCTCCGTGGCGGAACGGACCTTCGAAACCATGCTGGCCGAAACCGGGGCAGAGATTCTGCGCAACGCCCCGCTCGCGGAACAGGACGGCGTCCACCAAGAGGGCACGGTCATCCGGTTCCTGCGTCTGGCCAGCGGCGATACCGTTTCCGGTCTCATGTTCATCGACGGCTCCTACGAGGGCGACCTGATGCGGCAGGCCGGCGTCCGTTACACCGTCGGCCGGGAAAGCCGGGACCAGTACGGCGAATCCGGCGCCGGAGTCCGTCAGCTGCGCCCGCTGCGCCTGAGCCGGGACGAAAACGGCACCATATTGTTGGAATTGAAGGAATGCGACCCGGGGCGTCCCGGTGACGGCGACCGCAAGGTGCAGTCATACAATTTCCGGCTCTGCGTCACCACCGATCCGGATAACCGGGTGCCCTTCCCCAAACCCGCCCGTTATCGTCCCGAATATTTCCGGAATCTGCTCAACCATATCCTCAGTGCCCCGGAAAAATCCTGGAAATTCACTGATTTCGTATCGCTCGGGGCGCTCCCCGGCGGCAAATTCGACCTCAACAACAAAGGCTGGTACAGCACCGACTTCGTCAACGGCAGCTGGGATTACCCGGAAGCTGACTACGCCGAACGGCGCCGGATTCATCAGGAACACGTCGATTACGTACAGAGTTTTCTTTATTTTCTCGCCCATGATCCCCGTCTGCCCGAAACTCTGCGCCGCGACGTCGGCCGCTGGGGACTTGCCGCGAACGAGTTTACCGACAGCAACCATTTTCCGGAACAACTCTACATCCGCGAAGGCCGACGCATGATCGGCAGCTACGTCATGATCCAGAGCGACGCCTACGAAAACCCCACCAAACCCGATTCCGTCGGCATGGGGTCCTACATGCTGGACACCCACTGGGTTCAGAAAGTGCTGGCCCCGAACGGAAAAGCGTATCTCGAAGGGCTTCTCGGCCACCTCCCGGTCCGCCCCTATCAGATCAGTTACCGCGCCATCATTCCGCGCGCGGAAGAGTGCACCAACCTGCTGGTGCCGGTTACTTTGTCCGCCTCTCATGTCATGTACTCCTCTCTGCGCATGGAACCGGTTTACATGATTCTCGGTCATGCCGCCGGCACTGCCGCCGCTCTGGCCGCCGAACACCGAACCTCGGTGCAGGCTCTGCCCTATCCGCTGCTCCGCCGCAAACTGGAGGCGGAAAAACAGATCCTCGCCTACCCCGGCGGCGACATCTTCCCGCGCCTCGCCGAAATCGCCGGACTCGTCCAGGACGACCGGCAGGCGGAATTTACCGGCAAATGGACACATTCGTCCTCGACCGGACCGTATGTGGACGGCTCCTACGCCTATACCCGGCCCGCCGCCCGGGCTGATGCCTCGGCACGGTTCCGTCTGACGGTACCGGCGGACGGTCGCTATCGCCTCGGCATCTGCTATTCGCCGGCTGCCAACCGGGCTGTAACCGCTCCCGTCGTATTCTTCCGCAACGGACAGGAAGTGCAGCGATTCACACTAGATATGACCCGTCCTTATCCGGGAGTGTTCCGGGAACTCGGAGAATTTCCGCTTACCGCCGGAGACCGGATCGAAATTCTGCTGACCAATGAAAACGCCGGCGGTCTGGTCGTCGCCGACTGCGTCCGACTGCTGGATGAAAATCGGCCGCATCCTCCGGCGGTCCGTCCGGTGGAAGGAACCGTCGCCCCCGCCGCCCCGGAAACGAACCGGGAGAACCCACTTTCCCTGACTTTCCGTTCCGGCGTCGCCATCATTGACGACGATGCCGCCGCCGGACCGCCGGCCGTAACGAAAAACCCGGAACAGGTTCGCCGCTGCGCCGAATGGATCATGAACCGCATGCTGCCCGACGGCGCCATCAACAACGCCGCCGATCCGAACAACGTCCTCATCATCCCCTATTTCTCCAATTTCTGCTCCCTGGCGCTGATCCGGGCCGGAGTGGCGCTGGACGAGGAACGGTATCTCGCCGCTGCCCGCGACTCCCTGCGCTGGTATGCCCGCCATATCCAGCCGGACGGCACGGTTCATGATTACAAGGGCGGCCGTTACCCCGACTACCGGGATTCGGGCACCTACGATTCGGCGGACAGTTATCCGGCCACCTTCGCCTACGCGCTCTGGTACTACGCCGTCGCCACCGGCGATCGGGATTTCCCCGCGGAAATGCTCCCTCACCTGCGCCGGGCCATGCGGGCGGCGGAAGAGGTCCGCCAGCCGGACGGCCTGACCTTCGCCAAACGCGATTACAAAATCAAATACCTGATGGACAATCTCGAAGTCTGGTACGGCCTGATCGCCTGTGCCAAACTGGAGAAGCTCCTCGGGGGAGATCCCGCCCCCTGGCGCGAATGGACCCGGCAGCTGGACACGTCTCTGGCCACCTTCTGGAAACCGGAGGAAAACTTTTTTGAATTCGCCGCCGGCCACATGGACCGGAAACGACTCTATCCCGGCGCCCTGGCCAATGTCTTCGCTGTTTTGTACTGGATCGAAAATCCCGATGGCCGCGCAGCGCTTTTCCGCCGTCTGCGACCGCTGATTCCGGAGGGGGAAGCCCTGCGCCGGATCACGCCTCAAACGCTCGCCTGGCTGCGGCTCGGCGCGCAAAACGTCGGCGACACCGCGCTGGCCGAACAGCTGGAACAGGCCCTCTCCGGGCGTCGGCTGGATCGGGAACGCGCGCACACCTTCGCCCTGCTGCTTCACGTCGCCTGCGGCGGGATCAACGGACCGAAAGGAATGTTCTAACCATGGTCAAACTCAAAGACATCGCCGATGCGCTCGGCGTTTCGCTCACCGTCGTTTCCCGGGTGCTCAATCCCAAGCCGGACAAACACGGTTTCGTCGCGGAAGCCACCCGGGAACTGGTTTTGAAAAAAGCCGCGGAAATGGGATACCGCCGCAATCGGTCCGCGGAATTTCTCGCGCGCGGCGGCCGCTCGGCCAACATCGGCGTCTTTCTGCCGCTCACGGCCAACAGCCTGATCGCGGAATTGATCATGGGGATCAGCGAAGGCTCGAATCGGCACGGATTCCCGGTCAACTACTTTTTCGGATTCAGTGAAGAAAGTTACATGAATTTCTTCCGCCACGTCTCCGGCAACGCCAACTCGGCCATGATCACTTATCCCAGCCTCACCTGTCTGCGCCTCCTGCACGGTACCGTCGACCAATACATCGCCGACGGCGGCAAAGTCGCGTTCATCGCCCCCTACAATTTCGACTTTCAATACGACGGCGCCCTGATCATGGGAGTGGACAACGTTCTTGGCGGCCGGATCGCCGCTGAACGCCTGATTGAACGGCATTGCAGTCGCTTTTTGAACTGCCATCCCGCGGAACAGCTGGACGGTCTGCGTTCCCGCGGCTTCCTGCAGACGCTGGCGGGACAACCGATCGAATCCGACGAACTTGAAGGCGTGCTGAAGCGATTGCGGCAATGGCGGCCGGACGATTTTTCCGAAACCGCCCCGCTCGGCATCTTCGCGCACTCGGACAGCGCGGCCCTGCAGCTCATGCGCGCGGTCCGGGACACCCGGTGGCGCGTGGGCGGCAATCTGCTGCTCATCGGGTATGACAATGCCTTTCTGACAGACCAGCTTCCCATCACCCTGACCACCATCGGACAACCGTTCCGGCAGCTCGGAGAAATTTTGATGGACCGCGTCGTCGAACTGCTGTACGACCGTCCCGTCCGTTCCGAAATGCTGGCCCCCTTCCTGGTGCCCCGGGAAAGCGCCTGATGAAAATTCGAGTAACACGGGAGTAGTCCTGCGTGCATCTGCAACTTCCGGACTGGATCATCATCATCACCGTCATGGCGCTGCTGCTCGGCAGCGGCGCCTGGGCGGGGGGCCTGGTGCGCAATGTGGCCGACTTTCTTTCCGCCGGGCGTTGTGCCGGACGCTATTTGCTGTGCATCTCCCAGGGCATGGCGGGACTGGGAGCGATTACGTTTGTCGCTTATTTTGAGAGTTACTACCAGGCCGGCTTTGCGGCGTTGTGGTGGAGCTGGATGCTGCTGCCGCTCGGACTGATCATGGCGCTCTCGGGATTCGTCGTCTGCCGTTACCGGGAAACCCGGGCGATGACGCTGGCGCAGTTCTTTGAAATGCGCTACGGGCGCAGGTTCCGAATCTTCGCCGGAATCGTCATCTGGGTATCGGGCATGCTCAACTATGGGGTGTTTCCGGGGGTGACGGCGCGTTTCCTGCTGTCGTTCTGCGGCTTTCCGGCCTATCTTGAAATCGGCGGGCTCCGCATTTCCAACTATCTGCTGATCATGCTGGTCATGCTGGCCATGGCGCTCTTCCTGACGTTGAAGGGGGGACAGATTGCGGTCATGGTATCGGATTTCTTTCAGGGGGTGCTGGTCATGCTGGTGCTGCTGGTCGTCGTACTGACCCTCTTTCTGAAATTTCCCTGGCAGGAGGTCGCCGGTATTCTGGAACAGGCGCCGCCGGGCATGTCCCTGGTCAATCCCTTTGATCAGGCCGTGGATAAAATCCGGGACTTCAACGTCTTTTTCTTCCTGATGAGCGTCTGGATCAATATCTACACCTACCGGGCCTGGCAATCCGGCCAGGGCTACAGCAGCGCCGCGCGCAGTCCCCACGAAGCGCGCATGGCCGGCATTCTGGCGGAATGGCGGGGCCAGACCACGCTGCTCGGATTTCTGATGATCCCGATCTTCTCCTGGGTGCTGATGCATCACCCGAAGTATGCGGAAGCCGCAGCCCGGGTAACGGCCAGTCTCGCCCGGTATCCCGACCTCCAGACCCGGACTCAGATGCTGGTGCCGGAAGCGCTTTCCCAGATGCTGCCGGTCGGGCTGGCGGGATTGTTTGTGGTGGTGATCATTTCGGCGGCGGTATCGACCGACGACACCTGCATTCACTCGTGGGGAAGTATTTTCGTGCAGGATATCCTCATCCCCCTGCGGGGCAGAGCCTTCGATACGGCAACGCATCTCCGGATGCTGCGGCTCGCCATCTTCGTCATGGGGCTGCTGAGTGTGCTCTTCAGCTTGTTTTTCCCACTGCGTGATTTCATTCTGATGTATCTGGCAATCACCGGGGCGGTATATACCGGCGGCGCCGGAGCGGTCATCATCGGCGGCTTATACTGGAAGCGGGGGACCGCCGCGGGGGCCTGGACCGCGATGATCGCGGGGGGACTGCTGGCGCTCGCCGGCATCATCGCGAAAACCTTCTGGAACGATCTGCCGTGGCTTCCCGAACACTGGGGCGAAACCTGTCCGTTCAACGGCATGCAGGTTACTTTTTTTGCCTCGCTCGCGGCGCTGACACTGTATGTGGTCGTATCGCTTCTGACCTGCCGGAAGCCATTCGATCTGAACCGGATGCTGCATCGGGAAAACCCATCCGAAAAGCGCGTGGCTCACCGCACCTGGCAGGAACGGCTGGGCATCGGCCCGGAATTCACCCGGGGCGACAAATTCATTTATTTTTTCAAGATCGGCTGGGCGGTTTTCTGGTTCGGCGCCTTTCTGACCGGCACGATCATCGGCCAGTGTTGCCACACCACCAATGCGCAGTGGCTGGTCTGGTGGCGCTGGGTGGTGTTTCTGATTCTGGCCGTGGTGATGGTGACCACCGTCTGGTTTCTGTGGGGAGGAATGCGGGATCTGGTCGCGTTGAATCGGACGCTTCGCACCATGGCCAGAGACGATGCCGACGACGGGCGGGTGCCGCCTCCGTCCGAAGACAGTTGATCAAAAAAAAAGAAAAGATCTTTTCTTTCGTCGGAACGGTGTTATATTTTTTCTGATCATTTCACCGGAACGCACGATATCATGGACCCGTTGACCAGACTGCAGATACTTTCCACCGATTCCCAGTACGACCTCGCCTGCGCCTGCGGTTCCGGCACCCACGAACACCGCAAACGCACCCGGGATGGAAGCCGCTGGCTGTACCCCGTGCCGCTGGCGGCGGGAGGACGGGGCATCATGTTTAAAACATTGCTGTCCAACTGCTGTGTCAACGACTGCAAATATTGCCCCCTGCGCGGCGATGCCAATGCCGAACGCTGTTCGCTCACTCCGGAAGAGGCCGTGCGGCTCTTTCTGCGCCACCACGAACGACAGTGGCTGCTCGGGCTGTTTCTCAGTTCCGGCGTCTGCGGCAGTCCCGACCGCACCATGGGCCGGCTGATCGCCGCCGCCGAGATCCTGCGCCGCAAACACCGCTATCGGGGTTACATCCATTTGAAAATCATTCCCGGCGCCTCCGAAGCCGCCATGGAGGAGGCGCTCCGTTATTCCAGCGCGGTATCGCTCAATATTGAAGTGCCCGGACGCCGCCATTTCGAACAGCTTTCGGACCGGAAAAATTTCGACCGGGACATCATCGCGCCGCTGCGTTATCTGGCGCGCCAGACCGCCCGGGGGGGACCTTTCGCCCGGGTGCGCTGCACCACCCAGTTCATCGTCGGCGCGTCTGACGAAACCGACCGGGAAATCGTCCGATATATGGACGGCATCTATAACCGGCTGCGTTTCCAACGGATCTATTTTTCCGCCTACCAGCCCGGACTGGGGACCGGAAGCATTCCCGGAGAACGCGATTTCACCCTGGCTCCGGAAGACCGCCTGACCCGGGAACATCGGCTGTACCAGGTGGACTGGCTGCTGCGGCGTTACCGCTTTGCGCCGGAGGAGATGGAATTCGGAGAAGACGGCAACCTTTCGCTGGCGGCGGACCCCAAGCAGATCTGGGCTGCCCGGCATCCGGAATTTTTCCCCGTAAACGCCAACCGGGCCGATGCGGAAGCGCTCCTGCGGGTGCCGGGACTCGGCCCGGTCGCGGTCGACCGCATCCTGCAGGCGCGGCAGATCCACCGGCTCACGTCCCTGGACGGGCTGCGCATCGCCGGCGCCTACCAGCGGAAAGCCGCCGCCTACCTGACTTACTGATCCTGTTCCTCGCGCAGCAGCACCAGTTTCAGCGCCACCTGTTCCGGAGCCGTCGATCCCATGAAACCGCCGGGAGACCCGTCGGCACGTCCTACCCGGTGACAGGGATACAGCAGCGGCAGAGGATTGCCGGCGAGCGCACGGCCCACTGCCCGCGCCGCCCCCGGTGCGCCGCAGCGGCGGGCCAGTTCTCCGTAGGAAGTCAGACGTCCGCGCGGCAGTTCCATCAACGCGGCAATCACCCGCCCCGCAAAACCGCCCGGCAGCGGTGCGGCGGGAAAGTCCGCAACCGGCCGTCTGCCGGAACGCACTTCTTCAAGCAGCTGATGCAGCTTCGCATACCGTTTCCGGGACTCGGCCGCTTCCGCGGCATTCACTCCGAGCCGGATGCGGGTCACCACGCCGTCCGTCACTTCCAGAGCATAAGGCACCGTCATGCCCGGACTCCGGCGTCGTCCTTCAATGCGGCGATTGCGGCCGCCGCGCCGTCGGCGGCTCGGAAAACGCTGGTGCCGGCCACCAGCACCCCCGCGCCCGCCGCCCGGGCGATCGGAGCAGTGGTACGGTCGATTCCGCCGTCCACTTCAATCAGCACCGGCAGCGACCGGGCCGTGATCATCGCGTGCAGCTCCCGAACCTTGGGCATGACATCCGCCATGAACCGCTGTCCCCCGAACCCGGGTTCGACCGTCATCACCAGTACGAGGTCAATCCGGTCCAGCCAGGGGGTCAGCGCCGATGCCGGAGTGCCGGGTTTGATGGAGATTCCGACGGAACAGCCGACGGCGCGAATCGCTGTGATCGCCGCCATGGGGTCGTCATCGCTTTCCAGATGAAACGTCAGATGATCCGCCCCGGCGGCGGCAAAGGCCTCCGCGTAACGGGCCGGATGAGCAATCATCAAATGCGTGTCGAACAGCAGCTCGTGTTTCGGCCGCAATGCCGAAATCACCGGCGGTCCGAAGGAAATATTCGGGACCATGTGTCCGTCCATGACGTCCAGATGCAGCCAGTCCGCCCCCGCCGCCGCCACCCGGTTCACCTCCTCGTCCAGCCGGCCGAAATCCGCCGCCAGCAGCGACGGCGCCACCAATGCCCGATCCTGCGAAAAATCAAAAATACTGTGCATGATATCCTTCTCCGATTTCTCTCCGGCTTCGTCCGCCGCCACAACGCCGCTTCGGCCGGCAACGGCATGATTTTCGCACTTTTTTCTATCTGATTCGGCTTCTCTATGCAAGGCACAAACGCGTCAGGAGCACCGGCACCGCCACTTCGGTACGGAGAATCCGCGGCCCCAGCGTCACCGCCCGTGCGCCGTTCGCGCACAACAGCGCCACTTCATATTCGGTGAAACCGCCCTCCGGCCCGATGCAGAGCGTCAACGGTTCCGTCGACGGTATGCACGCTTCCGCCGCCCCCGGGTGGGCCACACATGCCCGCCGCCCGGCACAGAGCGCCGGAAATTCATCCTCGACAAACGGCTTGAACCGCTTCCGGAATTCCACCACCGGCAACACCGTGTCGCCGGCCTGTTCCAGCGCCTGAAGCAGCTCCTCCCGCAAGGCCTTTTCCCCGATCACCGGACTCGACCAGTAACTGCGATCCACTTTAAACGCATGAATGAAAATGAGGCGCTTTACTCCCAGCGTCACCGCCCCGTGCAGCACCTTGCGGAAAGTCTTCGGGCGCGGCAGTGCCGCTATCAGAATTACCGGCAACGGCGGCGGCGGCTCCGCCATCCAGTGCAGTCGCAGCCGCATCCGTTCCGCGTCATAATCCACGGCAAGCATCTCCGCCCTGCCGACCCGGCCCCCCAACATCCCCGCCCGGCAGCAGCCGGAGCGCTCCGTCAGCTTCAACACATCCATCACATGCCGGAAGCGCCGGCCGCCGATTTCCGCGACGTCCGGCCCAACCAGATCTTCCGGCGTGATCAGCAGCAGATTCACCGCACCGCGTACACCCATTCGCCGCGCGCGTCGTCGTAACGGCGCCGGACCCGGTCGCTGTTCAAAGCGGCCTTGTCCAGCAGTCCGCCGATTTCCACGGCATCGTCGGCCATGCCGACCCGTTCGGCGATCTCCACGGCGGTGCCGTCCACCGCGCCCATCTCACTCAGTTTGCGGAACAATTCTCCGCGGAGCTGCAGCACCGCTCCCGCCGCCCGCTTGTAGGCCTGCACCCCGGGCTGGTGGAAAGCGTTGATGTGGATGAACTCCGCATAAATCGCGACAGCACGTTCATAAAGTGCAATCAGCATCCCCAGCTCCGCCGCGCCGATCCGGTCGATCTGAATCGTGATCACCTGACGCTTTTTGCTGCGCAGCGCCGCGCTGAGCCCCACCATGAATCCGTGCAGGTAATCGCCCATCGCAATGCCGTCCCCCAGCGGAAACACCGTGGCGTCCTGCAACACTTCGATGAACGTAATGAAAAAGTCATCCCGGCCGTCGTTCAGCTGCTGGATGAAGGCGTGCGCATCGGTGCCGCCTTTGTTCCCGAAAACGGTCAGCCCCTGATGCACCACTTTGCCGTCCAGATCCAGCTCCTTGCCCAGGCTTTCCATCACCAGCTGCTGCAAGTAGCGGGACAGCAGGATCAACCGGTCGGAATAAGGCACGATCACCATATTGCGGTCCCCTTTGCCGCCGCCCGCGATATACCACATCGCCGCCAGCATGGCGGCCGGATTCCGGCGGGCATCGGCCGTACGGGTCCATTCGTCCATCCGGCAGGCGCCGCCGAGAAATTCCCGGAAGTCAATTCCGGTCAATGCGGCGGGCAGATGTCCGACAATGCTGGTTTCGCTGGTGCGGCCGCCGATGGATTCGGCCATTTCGAAAACCCGGAGCCATTTTTCGCCGCGGGCCTTGCGGTCGAGTTCGCTGCCGCGCATGGTGATGGCCGCCGCATGGCGGGAAAAATCAAGATGACGGTCGCGATACAGGTTTTCCAGTGCGGTCAGGTTGTTTTTCGTCTCCTGCGTGCCCCCGGATTTGGAAATCGTCAGATGCAGCGTGCTTTCCGGATCCATGACCGCGATGAGGTCGGTCAGTCCGCCGGAGTCGGTATTGTCCAGGAAATAAATCTTCAGATAACGGCGGCGGCGGGCAGCCGAAAGCTCATTCCAGTAAGGCCCGTTCAACGCGAACTGCAGCAGCTGCGGCCCGAGCGCGGAACCGCCGATGCCGTTCACCACCACGGCGTCAAACCGTTTCCCGGTGCTCCCGGTCAGCGCACCGCTGTGCACGTCTTCGACAAAGGCCTCCACCGCGTAAAACAATTCACTGCGCACATACCCCGCCCGGTCGGTGAAATGCGTCACCTTGCGGTTTTCATCCGGATTCTTCACCGCGCCCGCTTCCAGCTTGCGCATCTCTTCGGCCGCCGCGGCAAACCGCCCGGACAAGGCGTCAAGATCCTTCTCCGTGAAGTTCATTCCGGCAAAATCAATGGAAAAACGGTCCGCACCGTCGATCAGCGTATAAGCCCGATTGCGTTCCACCCAATCCTTCATGCTGTCCTGCCTTCCTCTTGTAATGTCTGCTCCAAATACGCCGTCAGCGTCCTGAAATCCGCCGCGGCAAAATCCCATGTCTCTTCCCGGGGATCGCCGACCCCCCAGCGCGCCAGCGCCCGGCGCATCCCCGCCCGGCGCCCCGCCTCCAGATCGGTCCAGTGGTCGCCCACCATCCAGCTCTCTTCCGGCACAGCGTCAAACTGGGTCAGCAGCCGCAGACAGCCGTCCGGTGCCGGTTTCAGTTCATGTCGACCGTCATCCCCGACGACCGCCTCCAGCGTCGCCATCAAATCCAGTTTGCACAGTGCGGCTTCCGCAATTTCCCGGGGCTTGTTGGTCACCACGCCCAGTCGGAATCCGCATTCCCGCAGCCGCCGCAATCCTTCCGGTACACCGGGATACGCCCGGGACTTCTCCACCGGATGCGCCTGATAAAAATCGCGGGTCCGCCGCAGGGCCGTGTCCGGCTCCACCTTTTCACCCGCCGTCGCCCGCCGGACCAGCGTCGCGATGCCGCTGCCGACCAATCCGGAAATCGTCGCCTCCGGCAGCGGCGGCAGTGCGAACGATTCCCGCATCCGGTTGACCGCAAGCGCAATGTCCGGCAAAGAATCCACCAGCGTCCCGTCCAGATCAAACAAAATACAGCGCGCACGCTTCATCATCATGACCGCCCCCCGCATTCTCCTCACACAAACGGCACCCGGGTAATCCGCGGCAGCCGGGCGAAGGAATCGATGTCCAGTCCGGCAAATTCACCGCGCCGGAAAAAGTGCCAGCCGCATCCGGCCACCATCGCCGCATTGTCGGTGCAGTGCCGCCGTTCGGCCAGATGCAGGCGAATTCCCTGCGGAGTCTGCTGCCGGAAGCGTTCGCGCAAGACCGCATTGCAGGCCACTCCGCCGGAAACCACGATCCCGCGAACCTGAAAATCCTGCGCTGCCAGCAAAGTCTTGCGCACCAGCACGTCCACAACCGCCTCCTGATAACTGGCCGCCGTGTCCTTCAACAGCGACTCCGGAAATGTTCCGCCGTTCCGCTCCGCCTCGCGCCGGACATGATACAGCAAAGCCGTTTTCACCCCGCTGAAACTGAAATCGTACCGGTGCTCCGGCGCCAGCGCCTTGCCCGCCCCTCCGGTCAGGGGCCGCGGAAAGTCAAACCGTCCGGCGTCCCCGCCTTCAGCCGTCTTCTGCATCACCGGGCCCCCGGGATAGCCCAGCCCCAGCAGTTTCGCCGCCTTGTCCAGCGCCTCTCCCGCCGCATCGTCCAGCGTGCAGCCGAGCTGGCGCGCCTCGCCGTTCGCGGCAATCAGCAAAAGCGAGGTATGTCCCCCGGAAACCACCAATGCCAGCAGCGGATAGGATTCCGGATTTTCCAGAACGCCGTGCCCGGACTCCAGAAACGCGGCGTAAATGTGTGCAATGAAGTGATTGACCGCAATCAACGGCTTCCCGTATCCAAGCGCCAACCCTTTGGCAAAATTGAGACCGACCAGCAGCGCCGGAATCAATCCCGGCCCCTGGGTGACCGCCACCGCGTCCACTTCACGCATGGTCACGCCGGCGGTCCGCAGCGCTTCCTCCAGCACCGGATTCAGCGCGGTCAGGTGTTCCCGCGCCGCCAGCTCCGGCACCACGCCGCCGTGTGCGGCATGTTTGGCGATCTGCGACGCCACCGCGCTGGACAGCACTTCATACCCGTCGCGCACCACGGCGGCGGCGGTCTCGTCGCAACTGCTTTCTATTCCAAGAATCAGACTCATAATCCTTCGCTCCGCCCCCTTTCCCGGAGGCGTTGGCGGCGACTCAAGCCGGTTCCACCACCGTCAGCACCGTATCGGTACGGAGGTCGGCCACCGCTTCGCCATAGGCTTTCATATGCGGCGAGGCCAGATGGCGTTTCAGGTGATCCAGGCTTTCCCAGCATTCCAGCACAGTCATCACATTCGGGTCGGCGCCGCCCTGCGCCGGCAGCCCGGTGTCGAAATCCAGACAGGGAACGTAGCCATGGCATCCGTCCTCGGCCAGTACCGCGGGCACATTGGCCTTGAAAATCCGCAGGAACTCTTCCATCCGTCCCGGCTTGACGCCGATTCTGGCAATCACGTGAATCATCTTTGCGCCTCCGTCTCTCCTGTTGCCGCTCTCAATATTTTTTATCCGCGTAATCCACCCAGCCGCCGGCCTTCACCAGCTCCAGGTCGAAACTCCCGACGGTAAAGGGATAGACCCGGGATTCCTTCCCGTTGCTGATGGTAAAAGTCATCCGTTCCAGATCGGTCACGCATTCCGCCCCGGTCGCGGCAAACACAGTGAAAATCTCATCGATCGTCTCCGGCGCCAGCGACACGGCCATGCAGCCGCAGTTGAACATGTTCTGCCGGAAAATCCGGGCGAAGTTCTCCGCGATCACCAGATTGATCCCGTTGCATTCCAGCACCCACGGCGCGTGTTCGCGGGACGAGCCGCAGCCGAAATTGGCGCGGGTCACGATCACCGCCTTGTCCGCCACGTCCCGGCGGGGTTCGAAACCGGGCAGCGCCAGGTCTTCCAGACAGTACGGCCGGAGCGCCTCCTTGGTCAATTCGGTCAGGTATTTCGCCGGAATGATTTCATCGGTATTGATGTCCGAACGGTCGAGAAACAGAATTTTGCCATTGAAGTTTTTCATGATACGGAACTCTCCGGAATTACTTGTGGAACAGCGGCGAATTGGTGATCACCCCGGCAATGGCGGTCGCCGCCGCGGTCGCCGGACTCATCAAATGCACCATGCCGCCCTTGCCCATGCGCCCGTTGAAATTTCGGTTGGTGGTCGAAGCGCAGACCTCGCCTTTGGCCAGGACACCGTTGCTCATCCCGAGGCACGCACCGCAGGTCGGATTGGTCACGCAGAAACCGGCGTCCATGAAAATCTTGATCAGCCCTTCTTCCAGCGCCTGCGAATAGATCTTCGGCGTCGCGGGCGACACAATGCCGCGCACATTCGGATGAATCCGGTGCCCCTTCAACACTCCGGCGGCAATCCGCAAATCCCCCAGCCGTCCGTTCGTACAGGAACCGATATAGACCTGATTGACCGGAGTCCCGGCCATCTCGCTGACGTTTTTCACCTGATCCGGCTTGTAGCCGTGCGTCACCTGCGGCTCCAGATCATCGACACAGAAGTCAATGACCGCGGCGTATTCGGCATCTTCGTCCGGACGCCATTTCGAGTATTCGGCCAGCGCCGCCGCCTTGTCGGCAAATTCCTCGCGGATGAACGGCCAGAGGTATTCCACCGTCGTCATATCCGGGTAGCAGACGCCGCAGGTGCCGCCGGCTTCGATCGCCATGTTACAGAGCGTCATGCGCGAATCCATGTCGAACCCGTCCACCACCGGCCCGGCGAATTCGATGACCTTGTCGGTCGCGCCGTTGACCGTCAGCTTCTTGATGATGGCGAGAATCACGTCCTTGGCGAAGACGCCGGGACGGAGTTTGCCGGTCACGTTGATCTTGATCGTTTCCGGATCACGCATGGAGCAGACACCTTTGAGAATGCCCACTTCCAAATCGGTGGTACCGACTCCCGCCGCAAACGCGCCAAACGCACCGTGCGTGCAGGTGTGCGAATCCCCCATGATCACCGTAAAACCGGGCCGCACAAAGCCCTTTTCCGGAAATATCGCATGACAGACCCCGTTTTCACCGATGTCGAAGAAATCCGCGATACCGTGGCGGCGCGCCCAGTCCCGCAGCGTTTTCCCCTGTTCGGCGGTCTTGGAATCCTTCGCGGGGGTCACATGGTCGATCACCGCCTTGATCCGGGACGGGTCGAACACCCGGTCCTTGCCCTTGGCCACCAGATCGTTCAGTGCGATCGGAGTGGTGATTTCATGACAGAACACCCGGTCCAGCGCCAACACCGCCACTCCCGGCGCCGGCGTATCCACGCGATGCGCATCGAAAATTTTCTGCGCCAATGTTTTTCCCATTCTAACACTCTCCCATATTCAGGTTTTTACCTAACCGTCAACCGAATTGCTTCCACCTGCGATTGCCCCGGCACACTCACTCCTCCGGATCCCCCACCGTAAAATGCACCAGCAGCAACAGCACAATCAAAATCCCCGCCGCATACAGCGCCGGATTATCCACCGCCCAGAACACCGACGGCTCCCACGGTGCGCTCATCGGTTCGCTCCAGCGGTATATCGAACGCGACAACTGTTCCGACACCAGCCGCACCGCCGGCAGCGCCAGCAGCATGCCCACGATCGGCCAGATGGCGTAAAACCGCCCCGTCGCCAGACACGACAGTGCCGTCATCGGCGTCATGGCGCACAGCACCATGCCGATTCCGGCAATGACGCCGCCCAGCAGCGACCCCCAGAAATAGGAGGGCCGCACCCGGACCTCCGCCAGTCCAAGCCGACGGGCGCAGTAGAACAGCACCGCCCCCGCCGCCAGTGTCAGCAACACGGTTTTGATGATCCGCCCGTTGCGCAGGCGGAACGCCTCCAGCAGACTCTTCGGCCAGGCCAGATCGCTCTTGATGAAGACAAAACCGAATGCCATGCCGACGATGATCGCCGCCGCCAGTTTATAATTGTCCGAAAGATCAAGCGGATGCATGACTTCATTTCCCTTTCGCCGCAGCCTTGCCGGACGCGCCTTTGCCGGATGCGCCGCCTTCACCGCGCCGCTCCAGCAGAATCGCCAGTGCGCAGCCGGTTACCGTCATGGCGATCAGAAACACCCACGCCCCGCCGGAAAGCTGCATCGCGGCGCTGATCTGCCCAAATACCGAATCGCCGGCCAGCTGAATGCCCAGCATCACCAGAAACCCGCCGCCCATGCCGCAGCCGACGGTCCGCAGCGTCTTGACGGTAAACGAACCTCCGCCTTCGGCCATCAGTTCCGGCTTGAACTTGTTCCCCATCAACGCCCCGACCAGCGCCCCGATGAACAGCCCCACCAGCAGCCCCAGCTGCCAGTCCAGCGGCGGCGGATCCCCGAACTGCTGTTCCGTCACGGCGCCGCCGCAATATTCGGTGGCCACGGTCAACGCGTCACCCAGGCCGATCACGTCATCGAAAATGTACAGGGACAGTACCATCAGCAGCGCCAGCAGCGGTCCGCTGATGTAAAACGGCCATTTTGCGGTAAATAAATTCATCTCGACTGTCCCGTTTCCCGATTTCCGTCCTGTTCTGTAACCGCCTCGTGCACGAAACGCCCTCCCGTGCGGCGCATTTCATAATATACTACCGCTTCTCTCGAGACTCAAGCTCTTTTGACACGAGTTCGAAAATTTCCGCAATCTCCGCGGTATCCGGCAGATACCGCCGCAGCCGGCCGAGATAATCGCGCCGCGCAAATTCGGCCCGGGAATGGTCATATTGCAGATCGTATACCCACCCCAGTTTGGACACCACAAAATCCGCTGAATTGCGGAAATCCCGGTAAAACGGCGGCTCCTTCCGCAGCAGCCGCTCCCGAACCGCGGGCGTCAGCTCGGTACTGTCCGCCAGATTCCAGACCACGGCGCGATTGTCGGGGTGCCCCAGATAGTCGAGCAGGATCGGCAGAATATCCAGTTTGTCCGCGTCCCGGACGGCCGCCGCCACCTGGCGTGCGGTACCGGTCAGGCCCGGCGGCAGCGTCGGTGCATTATGCCAGCGCACGGCCGCCAGCACGATTCCCCGTTCCGCAGGCGTCCTTCCTGTCGGGAAACGGTTTGTCACCAGCAGTCGGGCTCCGAGCTGTCCGTGATCGACGCTGACCGCGTCGTGAAAGGTCCGGAACCGGCGGAACTGCTCGAATCTGCCGAAATCATGCAGCATCGCGGCCATGTCGGTCAACCGGGCGGCCGCCGGAGAAAAACCTTCGGCGGCGGCAAGCGCCGCCGCCTCCGCCCGCACCCGGAACGAATGATCGATTTTCAGCCGGATCGAACGGTCGAATTCCTCTCCGCCTCCGAGAAAGCCTTCCGCATAGCGCCGGAAGCGTTCTCCGAGGGCATCGTCATCGTATTTTTCCATCATGCTCCCCGGCCCCGGCCGTCTCGTCGCCGTCCCGGCGCCGCATCGGCACAAAGCGCACGCCGCAGGCCTTCTGTTCGGGGCCATCTTCCAGAAATCCCAGTTTCCGGTACACCGATACCGCGCCCGGAACCGCCAGCAGCGTCAGCCCGCCGAAATCCTTTCCGTGCATCCGGACCGCCAGCGGCGTCACCCGGTCGATCAATTTCCGGGCCACGCCCATGCGGCGAAACGCCTTCCCGGTAAACAGCATGGAAATATGACAAAAATGGCGCATCTCGAGAAAACCGGCCAGCGCACCTTCCGCCGTTTCCGCCAGGAACAACTGCGCCCCGTGCGACTGCCGCGCGGCGATTTCCCCCGGCGCGATGTAGGCAAAAAACAACCGGCAGCCGTCTTCCTCGTAATACGGCCGCAGCGCTTCGTCAAAACAACTCGCCGCCAACTGCGACACCGCCGTCTCATCACCGGGGCGATAGACGCGAATGCGCCATTCCACCGTCAGAGTTCCGCCAGCCAACTGTTCAGCGTCGCGGCATCGGCCACGCATTGTTCCGGGGAATCGTCCATGAAGAACTCCAGCAGCGCCGCGTGATCCCCACCCGAATCCGCCACCGTCCGCAAATACCGCCGCCAGTCCGCCGCGCCTTCCGCCAGAGGCCGCCGTACCGTCGGATCATTCCATTGAAAAACGTGCAGCGTCGTCAGTACCGGCAACATCGTCCGCAACCCCGCCATCCGGTAGTCAAACGACTGCCCCACCGCCGGCTGCCAGCCGGAACGCAGCTGCGGATCCCCGACTTCCTTGAACAACAGCTCGGCCGATTCGTTGGTGTCAGTCAGCGTTTTGCCATGAAACTCAGTCGTCACCGTCATACCCGCCGCCGCCGCCAGACGGCAGCATTGATACAAATCGGCCACCACCGCGTCGCGTTGCGCGGGATCCGTCTCCGCCGACCCCGTATTGCCCGCCCATACCCGGATGGTCGGCGCGCCCAGCGCCCCTGCCGTTTCGACAATCTTTTCAAAGGGAGGACGATCCGGCGTACCAGCCCGGTAATAGGACCCGTAGGAGGAACAACGCAAACCGTGATCCGCCATCAGTGCCGTCGCCATTTCCACCGCCGCGCGATCACCGGGTGGAACATGCACATCGCCTCCCCATTCGATCAGTTTCAGGCCGCTGCGGACGCACAATTCCACGATCTCCCGCACCGACAGCTTGCGAAACGAAATCGACACCAGTCCCGACTCCATCATCTTCCCGTTTCCTTTCCCATCTGAACTCTATTTTTTCAACGGCCTGATATCCGCAACAGCAACTCCACCGCCCGTTCCGTCTCCGGCGACATCGTTCCGGGCGGCGGCACCGCCACCCGGCCTGTTCCCGGCGACAACCCGAGATCGGCCGCCAGACGCAATTCCGCCTGACGCAATGTCAGCGCCACCCGTTCCCGTTCCAACCGGACCGCCGTATCCGTTTCCGGACCCGCCGCGGCCAGTTCCTCCGCCCGGCGGCAGCGCGACACTTCCTGTCGATCCAGCACCAGCTGCCGGTCCAGCGCCAGCGCCGCCAGCACGTAACGCGTTACCGGCGCAGTCTGTTGTTCCGCCAGAGAGCGTTCCGCCAGCTGCCGCGGCAGCCGCAGCAGCATCTCCGTACAACGCCATCCGAGCAGCACCGGATCTTCACTCTCCGGCGGCAGGCGTTCCGCCAGATGCCGCGCTGCGGCAGCCAGTTCCCCCGGAGACACCGGAGAATTTGCAAATTCCGGACGCAGGGAAAGCGCCACTTCCAACTGCTCCGCCTCCGGCACCGCAACCAGCGGCATCGGTGATGCTTCCAGCTTCAGCTCCGTTCCCGGCGGCAACCCGATCAGGGTGCGCAATTCCATATATTTCTCCACCAGCGCCTGATCCACGGCGGCCGATTCCCGCTCCAGCTCTCCGGCAAAGCCCGCATCCGTCCGCCCGTCTGCCAGGATCGCCCGCTGTTTTTCCAGCGAAACCACCCCGGCGACAACCTCGTCGCATTCCAGTGCCAGCAGCCGGCGGCAACGTGCCCGGGCCAGTTCCGCGCCGGTGTCTTCTCCTGGAGAAAGCAGCTGATGCTGGTACGCCAGCGCCATTTCCAGCGCCCGGCGCGCTCCCGCCGCAGCCTCAACGGCATCCCCGCTTCCGGACTGCCGCTCCCGAATCCGCCCCGGAACGGACAGCAACACATCCTGATGCTCATGTTCCCGGGCCAGAGACTGCAAATGTTCGTCCACGCGCACGTCCAGCAGATTTCTTTCGGCAAGTTCCCTGGCCCGCTCCCCGGACAAAACCGATTCATCCGGCGAGGACGCCGCCCCGCCGCCCCCACCGATGCAGCCGCCGACAGCCAGAAGAACCGCCCCACCCAGCAGCCAATGCAGAACCGAATTGCGTTTCATGCGTCCTTTCACTTCAGCAGCATGCAGTCCCCGTAACTGTAGAAGCGCATTCGCTCCCGGATGGCGCGATCGTAGGCCGCCAGTACCTTCTCCCGGTCGGCAAAGGTCGAAACCAGCATCAGCAGCGTACTCTTCGGTAAATGAAAGTTGGTCAGCAGCCGGTCCACCGCCCGGGGCCGGTACGGCGGATAAAGGAACAGTTCGGTATGACCATGTCCGGGCAGAACCGTGCCGTCCTCCCGCGCGCAGCTTTCCAGTACCCGGACCGAGGTGGTCCCCACTGCCAGCACCCGCCGCCCCGCGGCATGGGCTTCGTTGACCAGCGCCGCCGTCTCCTCCGTCAGGAAATATTCCTCCGAATGCATCCGGTGCCGGGAGACATCTTCCACGGAAACCGGTTTGAACGTCCCCGGCCCGACGTGCAGGGTAACCGCCGCAATCCGAACCCCCTTCCGGCGCAGTTCCTCCAGAATTTCCGGAGTGAAGTGCAGTCCCGCGGTCGGCGCTGCCACCGCTCCCGGATGCCGCGCGAACACCGTCTGATACCGTTCCGAATCGGCGGCCTCATCGCCGCGCCGGATATAAGGCGGCAGCGGCACGTGCCCGTAACGGCGCTGCAGCTCTTCCGGATCCCCCTGCCCGAACTCAATCTCGAATGCCTCGTCGTCACAGCGGCCGAGCACCGTAAAGTCATCTCCCCGGTCATTGATCGCCCCGTCGTGCTCCAGCAGCACGGCACGCGTACCGGGGATTGCCCGTTTCCCGGGTTTGAGCAACGCCTTCCACCGTCGTCCCGACGGATCCAGCGCCGCCACCAGCAACAGTTCGAACCGGGCACCGTCCGGCACCCCGTTTTTGCGGGCGAACATACGTCCGCGCAGTACCCGGGTATCGTTGCAGACCAGCACGTCGCCCGGCTCCAGATACTGTACGATATCGTGAAACGGGTGAATCTCCGTCTCTCCGGAAACCCGATCCAGCACCATTAACCGCGAACCATCCCGCCGTTCCGTCGGATGCTGAGCGATCAGCTCTTCCGGCAACTCATAATCAAACCACGACGTGCCGAGAATCTCCCCCACTTTTCACCGTCCCTGCCGCTTCATCTGTTCCCGGACCCGCCGCAGCGTAGCCAGTTCTTCGGGCGTCAGACTGTTGATACCGCTTTCGGAAATCTTGTCCAGCAGCCGGTCCACCTCCCGCTGTGGCACCGGCGTGGAGCCATCCACGGAAATATTCACGTCCGGGCGGCTCCAATCCCCCGGACGGTATTCCACCCGGCCGCTCCGGCGGGCTTCCGCCGCCCGGCCGCCCCCCGTCCAGGCCCGCAGCGGATCCCAGGCAATCGGCAAATTCCGCAACGCCTTCAAATACACGTATCCGCCGAGAAACCCGCCGAGGTGCGCCAGATGCGCCACCTGTCCCTGCAGGCCGCCAAGCTGGCTGATGATTTCAATGATGGTAAAGCAGACCACCATGGTGCTGGTTTTGAGCGGAAACATCGGCATCAGAATGAGCACGAAACGCCGGTTCGGCTCCAGCATCGCCGCGGCGATGGTAATGGCGTAAACCGCGCCGCTGGCACCAAGCAGCGCATAAAAACTGTTCCAGTTGAATATCAGAAACAGCACATTCCCCGAGATCCCCCCGATCAGATACAGCCACAGCGTCCGCCCCGCCCCGAGATACGGTGCAGCCAGCGTTCCAAAAAGATACAGACCCCACATGTTCAACAGGATATGTATGAAATCCAGATGCAGAAACGCTGCCGTCACCAGCCGGTAAATCTGTCCCCGGCGCATGCCCTCGGACGTCAGCATCAATTCTTCTCTCCACTGCGGCACCATCAGCACCAGCAGAAAAATCGCCACATTGACGCCGATCAGGCGCCAGATCATCGCCATGCCGTCGCCGGACTGCGGCGCCCCCGGATATTCCCGGCGCATGTAAGAACGGTTGAAAAGCCCCATGGTCCTCCTCTTGGTTGCATCCTCATGTTTTACGGGAGGTAATATAGCATGGCGGCGGCGGTTATTCCAATCGGCGTGTATTTTCCCGTTCCATTTTCCGGAGCTGGGCGGCGATGCTTCGGTTCAGCTGCCGCACCATGGCTTCCGAAGCGTCTTCGCAGAACCGCGCCGGCTCTGGTCGGAACAATCCGAAAATCCAGTGAAAAAGCGGATGCCGCCGCCGGTACAACCGCTCATATTCCTGCCGAATCCGCTCCATCGCGAGCGGCGGTTCCCGCAGACGTCCCAGCTCCAGCGCCACCCGGTACTCGCGAAACGCCAGCCGGTAGCGCCGCCGCGCCGCGTGCGCCCGCGCCAGAAAAATTCGATACAGGATGTTTCCCGGCGAACGGCCCACCACATAGTAGAAGCAATGTTCCGCCGAACGCATCCGCCCGTGCTCGTAATGATCCCGTCCCTCGCGAAAGGTCACGAACACCTCGGTCTTGGCCAGATCCGCCATCAGCGTCGCCAGCGACGTTTCCGGAGGCGCGTTGTTACCGACGATCAACTCCTCCAGAATGTCGTCCGCCTCCGATCCCAGCAGGGTATCATGCCCCGCCGCAGGCAGTTCCGAAGCAGCCAGCTGCAGGTCATACCGCCGCCGCAGTTCCGGATCGGACAGGGTGTTGAAAGCGGCGACCAGCACCTTGAACTCCTCGGTTTTCGCCGCGGAATTGCCGTACAGGTCCGGATGGCAGCGTTTCGCCCGGGCGTAATACGCCTTTTTCAGCGTGGCGAAATCACAATCCCGCGCCACTCCAAACAGATCGTACAGTGTGTTCGCCATGCTGTCTGTGTATTCCTCAGCTTCCGATTCAGGCGGCGGTCAGGAGCGCGGATGGAATTTCCGGTGAATCGCCGCGAGACGCGATTTGTCGATGTGCGTGTAGATTTCGGTGGTGGAGATGTCGGCGTGGCCGAGCATTTCCTGAATGACGCGCAAATCGGCGCCGTTTTCCAGCAGGTGGCTGGCGAAGGAGTGGCGCAGCGTGTGCGGGTGGACGTTCTTGGAAATGCCCGCCAGAAGCGCCGCCTCCTTGACGATTCCCCAGATTCGTTCCCGATCCAGGCGGCGGCCGTTCCGGGAGAGGAAGAGTTCGGCAGCCCGCGGATTTTTCTCCGCCAGCTCCGGCCGCGCCGACTCCAGATAACGGCGGAGCAGCTGCAGGGCGACTTTCCCCACCGGCACCACGCGCGTTTTGGAGCCCTTGCCGGTCACCCGGACGATTTCCGTATCGAAATCCACCGCGGAGAGCGGCAGCGAAGCGATTTCCGACACCCGCAGGCCTGAAGAATACAGCAACTCCAGGATCGCACGGTTGCGCAGTTCCAGCGCATCCCCGGAACGGTCGGAAAAGACCCCGATCAACGCCGACACCTCCTCCGTCGACAGAAAATCCGGCAGAATCCGCCACAGTTTCGGCGAATCCATCACCCGGCTCTCGTCCCGTTCCAGCAGCTTCTCATCGGTGAGAAACCGGAACAGCAATTTGATCGACACCAGGCGCCGGGCAACGGTGGCGGTCTCCATGCCGGCGTCGCGGCAGTCGCCGAGATAGTCGACCAGCATCGACCGGTCCACTTCGGTGAACGAACTTATGCCGCGGGTCCGCAGATAGTCGATGAAATCCTCCAGATCGGAACGGTAGGCCTCCACCGAATGCCGGGCCAGACCGCGCTCAGACACCAGATACTGGAGGAAATGTTGCAAATTATGTTCCATCATGATTGGCAAATTCCCCGTTTTGCAGTATTATAGCACGGAATCCCGATCATAAAAACAGGAAGGAGACGATTATGGCCGGAAAAATCGCCATGCTGTTTGCCGAAGGTTTCGAAGAAGCGGAAGCGGTCATTGTCGCCGACGTGCTGCGCCGGCTGAATTTTGAAGTGGAGCTGCTCGCCGCGGACAATCAGCCGGAAGTAACCGGCGCTCACGGCATGACTTTGAAAATGGAAGGCGCTCTCGCCGCCGCCCGGCCGGAAAATTACGCCGCCGCCGTCCTCCCCGGCGGCATGCCCGGCAGCGCCCATCTGCGGGACAATCCGGCGGTCATCTCCTTTCTGCAGCAGGTTCACCGCGGCGGCGGCGTGGTAGCGGCCATCTGCGCCGCGCCGATCGTACTGGCCAAGGCGGGGTTGCTGGAACACTGCCGGTTCACCGCCTATCCGGGGTTTGAATCGGAATTCGGCGTGCGCAAGCCGAGCGGCCATCCCACCGAACGCGGCGACCGGGTGGTAACCGGACGCGGCCCCGGCGCGGCCTTCCGGTTTGCGGCGGAGGTGGCGGCGGCGCTGGGCCGGGGCGAGGCGGCGGATCAGTTGTTTGAAGCCATGCTCGTGGAGCATTGATCTCCTGCCTGCGGGCGGAGTTTTTTTCGGAACGTCGGCCGGAAGCACGGTGCCAAGCCGTCCCGGGCCGGCGTCCTGTTTTCCGTGAGTTTTATTAAGATATGGTACAGAACCTATGACATCCTGTTTTGAAATCTACCGGCGGTGCCCTGAAACCGGGGCCCGCCGCGGCCGCCTGACCACCCGTCACGGCACTGTGGAAACCCCGGTGTTCATGCCGGTGGGCACCCGCGGGACGGTCAAAGCCATGACGCCCCGGGAAATGGAGGAACTGGGCGCGGAAATCATTCTCGGCAACACCTATCACCTCTTTCTCCGCCCGGGACTGGAAATCATCGGACGGGCCGGCGGCCTGCATCGTTTCAGCAACTGGCGCCGTTCGCTGCTGACCGACAGCGGCGGCTTCCAGGTGTTCAGCCTGGCGAAACTGCGCAAAATCACTCCGGACGGCGTTAAATTCGCCTCCCATATCGACGGCAGCCGCTTTTTTCTGGGACCGGTGGAATCAATGCACATTCAGCGGGTGCTGGATTCGGACATCGTCATGGCGTTCGATGAATGCACCCCGTATCCGGCGACCTTCGCGCAGGCGGAGAAGTCGCTGCGCATGACCCTGCGCTGGGAACGCATGTCCTTCGAACAGGAACTGAATCCGGGGCAGCTGCGGTTCGGAATCGTGCAGGGGTCGCTGTACCGGGATTTGCGGATTCACTCCGCGCGGGAGCTGGCGGGCATCGACTTCGACGGATATTCCATCGGCGGTCTTTCGGTGGGAGAACCGGAGGAAGCCATGTTCGAATGTCTGGATTACACCGTTCCGGAAATGCCGGCGGAAAAACCGCGTTACCTGATGGGAGTCGGCACCCCCAGACAGATCGTGGAGGCCGTGGCGCGCGGAGTAGACATGTTCGACTGCGTGATGCCGACCCGGCTGGGACGACACGGCAGCGCCTTCGTCGGCACGACCACCATCCCGGTCAAGGCGGGCCGTTACGCCGAGGATTTCACGCCGATCGACCCGGACTGCGAATGCTATGCCTGCAGAAATTTCACCCGGGCCTACATCCGCCATTTGTTCAACGTCGGGGAAATCCTCGGCGTACGGCTGGTCACGCTGCACAACATCCATTACTTTCTGAAGCTGATGCGCCGGATCCGCGCCGCCATCGAAAACGGCACCTATTCGGAACTGCGCCGGGAATTTGCCTGATCCACGGGACGGCGGGCGCGACGGATGGCGGAGTGCGGCATTCGTTCCGCCGAACCGGAATTTTTCTTATTCCCAGCGGTTTCGGCGGCAGATGTCTTCGACCGGCAACCGGGTGGAACGCGTTTCCGGTTCCGCCGCCGGATATCCGAGCGTGATCAGCGCCAGCGGCTTAAACGTCCCCGGCAAATTCAGAATACGGCGCACCGCGCGCGGCTGAATCCACCCGATCCAGCAGCTGCCCAATCCTTCCGCCGCCGCCGCGAGCACCAGATGTTCGCCGGCGATGCCCGGATCCAGCAGATCGTAACGCACCCCGGAAAACCAGGGTGCCACCCGGTGCGTCAGCCAGTCCCGGCGCACCGAAAGCGCCGCAATCACCGGCGCCTGCACCACCCACGGCATGGCAATGCCGGGCAGCAGCGCCTCTTCGGCAAGCCGGCGGCGCACCTCCGGCTCCGTCGCCAGCACCACCCGCCACGGCTGCCGGTTGCAGGCGGACGGCGCCAGCCGTAACGCCTCAACGCAGCGTGCCAGCGCCTCCTCCGGCACCGGATCCAGTCGATAGGACCGGCAGCTGTAACGGCGCCGGACCAATTCCAGAAACCCCATTCCGTCCATTCCGTGCTCCTTCATCCTGTTGCCGGCGTACCTCAGAAATGGTATTGCACCTTCATTTCCGGCAGCTGACTGGCGACGATCCGATGCAGCTCCTTCGCCGCCCGGAGCGCCACCAGTTCCTGTTGAATATACCCCCGCGCTTCCGCCAGGGAATAATACCCTTCCGGAACATGCCGGACCACCCGTATCAGCACATAGCCGGAAGGCAGTTCCGTCACCTTGCCGACAGCTCCCTCCTTCAGTCCGGCACCAAGCCGGGCAATCGTCTCCTCCGGGATCGGCGTGTCCAGCCGCTCCGGCGTATCCGCCGCCACCCGGCTGAAATCCTCTCCCTGAAGAATCCGTGCCGCCGCCGCCGTGATGGCCGTCCGTCCCGCGGGAGTCGGCGCAGTGCGCAACACCTCCGCCTGCACCGAAGCCGGACGGCGGAAAAGGTCCTGCTGTTCCCGATAAAAATCCTCCATCTGCGTCTCGGTAACGTGCAGAGTCTCCGGCTTCGTCTGGCGCAAATACCTCAGACCCGCCAGCAGCAGCTGCAAGTCCGGATCGGCGGCGTTTTTTTTCAATTCCGCATCCGACGGCCGTTTCATGGGTTTGGGCCAGGCGCGGTACAGTTGCTGGAGACAGGCATACGCCATCTCGGCCGAAGGCGGAAATCCGGCTTCCCGCAGATATCGCCGCAAAGCGATCCGGTACAATTCCTCGTCCACATACTGGCGCAGCAGTACGCGGAATCCGCCGGAATTCTCCTTCACCGCCGGATCGTTTTGATGAACCCGTTTCACCATCTGCTCCCGGGTGATGGTTCCTCCCTCGAAAGACACGAGAATTTCCGGAAGACCTTCCGCCGCCAGCGTGGTGCCGTCCGCCACCGTCAACAGGAGCAGGACGGGAAAAAACCATTTCAGGAAGCTTCTTTTCATCCGTTTTTCCCCCGGTGATTGGCGATCTGGGCGGATTATGGTTGCACCGTGGCTTCCGGCGCTGATGCTTCGGCGGCCTTTGCCGGGGCATCGCCCCCCTTTTCCCGGGCCGCTTCCTGCGCCGCCCGGGCCCGGGCGGCGGCCTCCCGCCGTTTGACCTCCGCGGCGATTTCCGCCGTGAGCGCGGCCCGCTGCCGCTTCAATTCCGCGGTCAATGCCGGGTGATTCACCCGTGTTGCAACGCGTTCCAGTTCCGTCAGTGTCGCGCTCCGCTCGGCCAGACCGGTCGCGCCTTTATAGGCTTTCACCGCGGTCTGAAGCGCCGCCAGCTGCTGCAGCCGGAGAATTTCGCGCCCGAGTCCCGCATGCAGCGGCATCGTTTTGCGTCCTTCTTCCAACAGCTCCATGGCCGCTTCCGGTTCTCCGGCATCCAGACGCGCCTGCGCCTCGCGAATCAGGGCGTTGCCGCGCTGCGTATCCATGATCGTGGTCAGATACGCGTTCCCGGGATCCAGTGCCCGTAATTTCTGTGCCTGCTCCGCCGCCGCCGCGGACTCGCCCTTGCTCATACTGTGAAACATCCGGATCACCAGGCGGTTCCGTTCCGTGGGCGGGGTCTCGTTCGTGCTTTTCCGGCCACAGCCGGACAGCAGCAGCAGCAGACAACCGATGCTGAATATCAATGGTTTCATATTATCTAAAATAGCCCGTTTTTCCCCAAATAAAAGTCCCGCCGCTTTCTTTTTTGCATTTTGCGGTTATTTTTATAAAACGCAACGCGGAACCGTTGAGAATGGGAATGCGGCCGGCATATCGTGTCGCGCAGCCGATTTTTCCGGGTACGGCCGCGACGGATTGACTCATGAACGAATTGCACATTTTGAATACTTTGCTGCCGGAACTGCCGGCCGCCGCCTCCGTCCCCGTCGGGCCGGGAGACGATTGTGCCGTCCTCGACGTCGGCGGTGGCGAACAGCTGCTTGCCGCCGTCGATCAGCTGATCGGCGACGTTCATTATCACGCTGACCGTACCGCGCCGGAAGCGGCCGGAGCCAAACTGCTGAAACGCAATTTGAGCGATATCGCCGCCATGGGCGGCATACCGCGCTGGGCGCTGCTGACGCTGGCCGCCGGCGGGCGCGACGACGATTGGCTGCTGCGCTTCTCCCGTGCCGTCGCCCGGGAAGCAGCGGCATACGGCGTGCTGCTGGTCGGCGGCGATCTGGCAGCCCTGCCGCACACCTGCCGCGGCGAAGTCGCTACGCTGACCATTCTCGGCGCACCGGCGGCGAATCAGGCCCTTCTTCTTCGGCGCAATGCCGTGCCGGGGGACGAGCTATGGGTCACCGGAACATTGGGAAATTCGCTGGAGAGCGGTCATCATCTGACTTTCCAACCGCGTCTTGAGGAAGGCCGGTTTCTGGCGGAGCACGGGATCTCCCGGTGTGCGCTCGATCTCAGTGACGGCCTGCTGCTGGACGCCGCGCGGCTGGCGGAAGCCTCCGGCGTCTGTGTGGAAATCGACGCCGCGCGGCTGCCGCTGCGCCGGAACGCGCTCCCCCGGAACGCGCTCTGCGACGGCGAGGATTATGAACTGCTCTTCACCGTCTCTCCCGACCGGAGTTCGGCGCTGACCGCGGCCTGGCCGGAACATTTCGCCCCCGTCACCCGGATCGGCAGAATACTTGCCGCCGGAAACGGACTGAAGGTATGCGACCCCGAAGGCAATGATTGGATGAAACAGGAAAGGACCGGATATGTCCATCGATAAGCGCATCAGCCACTCTGAACAGGAAACCGAAAATTTCGCCGCCGAAATCGCCGCGGCGCATCCGCACGGCGCCGTCATCGCCCTTTTCGGCGACCTCGGCGCGGGAAAAACCGTCTTCGCCCGCGGTTTCGCCCGGGCGCTCGGAATCACTGAACCGGTATCCAGTCCCACCTACACCATCATTCAGGAGTATCCGCGTCCGCAGGGCGGCTGGTTTTACCATCTGGATCTCTACCGCATCGCAAATTCCGCCTCGGCGCTGGCCTTCGGCGTCGACGAGTACCTGACCGGAAACGGCGATTACTCTCTGGTGGAATGGCCGGAACGGATCGCCGACATTCTCCCTCCCGGCACGCTGCGGATCACCATCCGCCATCTGCCGCAGGAGGGGACCCGGGAAATCACGGTCGGCTGACGCCGGAAGCGGCCGGCTGTTCCCGATTCGCCGTTTCGCCCCGGTCCAGAGTGCGCAGATGCTCCAGCAGACTCCGGCGCAGCTCCAGAATCGCCGACGGCTGCTGCTGAACGCTGTGACCCGATTTCACCACCAGCTCGCTGGCGGCCCCATCCAGATGGGAGCTGGAATAAGGAACAATCCCGTCACTGCCGCCTGGGGTCCGTTCTTTTTCCCGGTTGCCGATGATGGAATGGTACGGCATGCCGGGTTTCCACGGCAACGCATTGAGCAGCAGCAGCGTATCGTTTCCCGGATTCAGGTTGTCTATCCCGGTGGCGACGCGGAGCTGTTGCTCGGCCGTGGCGTTCCGCCGCCGCGCCACCGCCTCCAGAACGGCCCGGGAAGTCCGGATCAGTTGATGCGGCAATTCAATCAACGCGGCTCCGAAACGTCCGATCCACGACGTCGCCAGCTCCGCTCCTTGATGCGGCACCGCGATGAATACCGCGCGGCTGATGTAGGGCCGGGCGGAAAACAGCAGAATCTCATCCAGCCGTTGGCGCTCCTCTTCTCCGAGTTCCGCCTCCAGTTCCTCCAGCTTCACGCCGAAAACGCGCTCCAGAGTGTCCCGGTCCGACGTCGTCACCAGCGCCCGGGTCAGCAGACCTCCCATGCTGTGCCCGACCAGCACCATGTCCCGGAGGCGGTTGGGTTCGCCCGGACGGGTGTTGCGCGCCACCGCCAGATCCAGCTCCCGCCGCAACATGTACGCCGAAAACAGCACCGGATTACCGCTGGAGTAGGAAAATCCCCAGAACTGGTAATGGCGGCGAATCACGGGATCATTCTGAAGAGTATTGACCATCTGCACCCAGGTCCGCGCATTGGACATGAGCCCATGTACGAACACCACC
>CASDQW010000075.1 GCA_949282965.1 uncultured Lentisphaeria bacterium | reverse complement strand
ACCCGGGTAATGACGGCAGACTGTGGCAGTGAAGGGCGGAATGGAATGTAGAGTTGAACTTCCAGGCGGACTTCCGCCGGAGCCGTGTCCCGATTATATATCTCATAGTCGCAGAACGGCGATGCCGAGTTACTGGCCATGTGGGGGAAAGCCGGCGGTATCTTTTGAATGGAGACCGGACCGAAATCCTCCGCCGCCAGCGGCAGAAACGGCAGGACAATCGCCGCCCAAAGGAGGAGCAGGTATGTGAAGCGATTCATGATTGGTCTCCACGAATGGGCTTTGTTCCTTCCGGCCAGTCGATGCCTGCCGGATCGATCCGCTCCAGCAGCATCCGGACGAGATCGAAACTGGTTACTTTCTCCAGTTTCGCCTGATAATTGAGGATCAGCCGGTGGTTCAGCACCGCGGCGGCGACGCTCTGCACATCCTCGAAGCCCACGGTCGGGCGTCCGGCGAGCAGGGCCGCTCCCCGGGCTGATTCGGCCAGCGCGATCGCTGCGCGCGGCGACGCGCCGAAGGCGACGAACCGGTTGATTTCGGGCAGGGCCTCCGGTGCTCCGGGGTGGCCGGCGGCGACCAGCCGGGCGATGTAGCGCGCCACCGCTTCGCTGAGATAAATCCGGTCCATCGCGTGGAAGAGCGCGTCCAGTTCGGCGCGTTCGAGACTGCGGCGCGGCGGCGGTGGTTCACCCCGGCGGCGTTCGGTGATGATGCGGGTCAGGGCATCGGCGTCGACGCCGGAGATTTCCAGCTTGAAGAGAAAACGGTCCAGCTGCGCCTCCGGAATCGGGTAGGTCCCTTCCAGTTCGATCGGATTCTGGGAGGCGAGCACGAAGAACGGCGCGGGCAGCCGTCGGGTTTCGCCGAGGAGGGTAACCGCCTGTTCCTGCATGGCTTCAAGCATGGCGGACTGGGTTTTGGGGGAGGCGCGGTTGATTTCGTCGGCCAGCAGGATGTTGGTGAAGATCGGGCCGGGCTGGAAAACCATGCGCCGGGAACCGTCCGGCTCCTGCTGTAGAATGCTGCCGCCGAGAATGTCCCCGGGCAGCAGGTCGGGGGTGAACTGTACCCGTTTGAACTCCAGCCGGAGCAGGGCGCCGAGGGCTTTGACCAGGGCGGTTTTGCCGACGCCGGGGAGGCCTTCGAGCAGGACGTGGCCCCGGCTCAGGATGCCGATCAGCAGCAGCCGGTGGGCTTCTTCGTGGCCCAGCAGAATCCGGTTCAGTTCCGCGAGGACTTCGTCGGCGCACTGGCGGACCGGGCGCAGTTCTTCGGGTGTCAGCAATTCGGATGAGGTCATATCAAGGGTTCCCCCGGGGCTGTGAAGGTTGTTGAAAATACCGCCGGACGGCGGTACGGTGTTCGGGATGCACGGGGCGGCCGCTCTTCCGGACGGCGCCGGGCGCGGCTTCCAATCGCCCGGGCGCCGGAGCGGCTTGCGGGATGTCCCCGGTCTGCGGCGCGGCGGCGAAGCGGGCCAGCAGCGTGTCGTCGTCCGTCGAGGCGCCGCCTTCGAGGGCGAGGTCCTTGCGGATGGCTCCGCTCGGCGCGGTTTCGCCGGTGAAATTCAAAAACGCGTCGGCCCGTCCCCGCTGAATGGCGCCTGTGCCTCCGGGACTGCCGGCTGTCGCTCTGCAGACGGCTTCATTCAATTCCGCCGCCTCCGGCGCGTGGGCGGCAAGGAAGTCGGACAACGCCTTGTCCGGATTCGCCGTGCCGGAGGAGCCTGTGCTTTCCTGCGCGGCGGGACTTGCCCCGGACCTTCGACAAGCTTCATTCAGACGGGACAGCCGGTGTTCCAGCAGCCGGGCATTGTGCTGGAGCCGTTTGGAAAGTTGCCGCAGTTTTTCTTCCGGCGGACAGGAGCCGTCCGGAGCGTCGCATTCGCTCAGGCTCCGGGCGAGTCCCTCATTTTCTTCCGCCAGCCGTTCCAGCAGCCGGTTGAACTGCGCATGGGCTTCGGCCCGGTCGGCGCCGCCGTCCGCTCCGGCGGCGAGTCGGTCGGCCGCGGTATCCAGCAACCGGAGTTCCTCCAGCTGGCGCTGCTGATCGTGCTGCAGGGTCTCCGTCAAATGTTCGAGCCGGCGGCTCAGCGCGTCGGCCAGTTCATAACCGCGCCCCGGCTCCAGCGCGTTGTCGTGCCGCCGCAGATCTTCGACGGCGTTCTGCAAATCCCGCAGCTCGGGTTCCGGGAGGAGCCGTTCTTCCGCAAGGACGTCCAGCTGCTGCTGCAGCGCCGCCTGTTCCGCGGAGAGATCCAGCGTGTAATCGGCGGTCCGCAGCGACTCCGACACCGGCACCAGTTCCGCCCCTCCCAGAAACAGCAGACCCGCCAGCGGCGGTATCCAGATCCGCAACGGAGGTCGGCGGAAGACCGGCACCCGGACCGGCGGCAGGCATTCCCCCCACGGTCCCGGAGCGGTTTCCTCCATGGCACAGAAAAGTCCCCCGGCACGGGATGCCGCGTCCAGACCGGCGACGAAACGGGAACGGGCGGGCAGGCGGCGCCCCGCGGAGATCCCGGTCAGGAGTACGGCGATCGCAGGGAAAACCACGGGAATGCCCCACTGGACAACGGGATGATGCGAGAACGTCGCCCCGGACAGCCGGATCAGGAGCAGAACGCCGCCGCCGCAGAACAGCGCCGCGGCAAGCCCGGCGGGCAGGCGTCTCAAAAACAGTGCCGCGAAAAAACGTCTGCGAAAACATCCTGCCGCGTATTGGAGCGAAGGAAATCCGGCGACCGGTTCCATGGAACATCCTTCCGGGTTGACATGCCATTCTGCGACCTGAGGTCAATATAAATGCCGCCGTTCATTTTACAACAGAAAAAGCAGGCAAAGTGGAAAAAAACTGCGGGAACGCCTTTCCGCCACAGTCAGCGGGAAAAAACGTTCCCGTGGAAATGCCGTTACCGTTCGCCGCCGCCGTCCCGCCGGGTCCAGTTCACCAGTTTTTGCACGACGACGTAAAACGCCGGAATCAGGATGGTCCCGCCGATCGCCGCCACCAGCATCCCCCCGAAGACCGCCGTCCCCAGCGACCGCCGGCTGGAAGCCCCCGCGCCGACCGCGATCACCAGCGGCAGCGTGCCGAGGATGAAGGAGACCGCGGTCATGAGCACCGCGCGGAACCGCAGTTTCGCCGCGTGAAGCGCCGCCTCGTACAGCGGCACGCCTTCGTCGTAACGCTGCTTGGCGAATTCGACGATCAGGATCGCCGTCTTGCAGGCGATGCCGAAGAGCAGGACGAAACCGACCTGCGTATAGATGTTGTTGTCGATCCCCGCCAGATACAACGACACCAGGGCGCCGAAGAAGGCGATCGGCACCGCCAGCAGCACGGCCACCGGCAGCATCCAGCTTTCATACTGCGCCACGAGGAAGAGATACATGAAGATCAGCGCCAGGGCGAAAATCACCGCCATCATCGGCACGGTCACCCCGCCGACGGTGATGCCCTTCGCCGCCATCTGTTCCTGATACGACATGTCCGTCCACTCGTATTTCATGCCCGGCGGGAGGTGTTCGGAAGCGATCTCCTCCATCGCCTTCATCGCCTGTCCGCTGCTGTACCCGGGACGGTTCATGCCGTTGATCGTGGCCGAGGAATACAGGTTGTACCGGTTGAGATACTGCGGCGCCAGCCGCTGCCCGATCGAAACCAGAGTGCCGAGCGGCACCATGACGCCCTTGTCGCTGCGGACATACATTCTGCGCACCGCGCGGACATCGGAGCGGTAGGCGGCATCCGCCTGGATTTCCACCTTGTACACCTTGCCGAATTTGTTGAAGTCGTTGATGTAGGTATAGCCGGTCAGTCCCTGCAGCGCGGCGTTCAGGCTGGAGAGAGAGACCCCCATTTTCAGCGACTTTTCCCGGTCGACCTGCAGATACATCTGCGGTACCCCCGCCCGGAAGGTGGAGAACACCCCCATCAGCTCCGGCCGTTTGCGCGCTTCGGCACAGATCCGGTCAATGCCCTCCTGCAGCCGTTCCGGATGGGTTCCGGTCGTGTCCTCCAGCACGAAAGCAAAGCCGCCGGTGGTGCCGATCCCCTGAATCGGCGGCATGCCGAAGGCCGCAACCGAAGCTTCGGAAATCGCGGCGAATTCCCGGGACAGCCGCTGCAGGATCCGATCCTGCTGCAGTTCCGGCGCGGTCCGTTCGCTCCACGGCGCCAGCGAATAAATCAGCAGTGCGTTGTTGGAGGCCTGTGATCCGCTCAGAATACTGTATCCCGGTACCGCCAGAACTTCCCGGACGCCCGGTGTTTTCTGTCCGATGGCGATGAGTTTTTCGGTGACGGCCCGGGTCCGGGCCAGCGAGGCGGCGTCGGGCAGCTGAACGTTGACGAAAATTTTCCCCTGGTCCTCGTCGGGAATGAAACCCGTCGGCAGATGGTTGTACAGCGCAAAGCACAAATACCCCAGCCCCGCATAGCACAGCAGCATCAGAAAGGCCCGGCGGATAATCGGCGAAACCACCCGGATATAACCCGCGGTCAGTTTTTCGAATCCGGCATCAAACCAGCGGAACAGAAAGAACTTCCGCCGGTGCGTATCCAGCGGGCGCAGCAGGATCGCGCTCAGCGCCGGACTCAGCGTCAGGGCGTTGATGCTGGAAATCAGCACCGCCACGGAAATGGTGATCCCGAACTGCCGGTACATTTCCCCCGTGATGCCCGGCAGAAAACAGACCGGAATGAACATCGCCAGCAGCACCAGCGTCGTGGCGATGACCGGGCCGGTTACCTGTTCCATGGATTTGATGGCCGCCGCCTTCGGCGCCAGGCCCTCCTCCTCCATCAGGCGGTTGACGTTTTCGATCACGACGATGGCGTCGTCCACCACCACGCCGATGGCGAGAATCAGACCGAACAGCGTGATCAGGTTGATGGAAAATCCAATCACCAGCAGCACCGCAAACGTCCCGATCAGCGACACCGGGATCGCCAGCGTCGGCACCAGCGTCGAACGCCAGTCCTGCAAAAAGAGATAAGTGATCAGAATCACCAGCAGCACCGCTTCAAGCAGCGTTACGACCACTTCTTCGATCGAGGCGGTGATGAATTCGGTCGTATCGAACGGTACCGCCACGTCCAGATCCTCCGGGAAATAGGGACTGAGTTCCGCCAGCCGTTCCCGTACCGCATTGGCGATGTTGAGGCCGTTGGCGTCGTTGAGCTGGTAAATGGCGAGAAGCGCCGCGGGTTTGCCGTTATAGCTGCCGCTGGAGGCGTAGCTTTCGGCGCCGAGTTCCACCCGGGCGACGTCTTTGAGTTTGATCTGCTGTCCGTCCGGGGTGGAGCGGATGACGATGTTTTCAAATTCGGCAACGTCTTCCATCCGCCCCTGGGTCTGGAGTGAATACCGGAACGCCTGCCGGTCGTCGGTCGGGGCATCCCCGATGGCGCCGGCGGAAACCTGCACGTTCTGCGCCTTGATCGCGGCGGTTACATCCTCCACAGTCAGCTTGAGATAAGCCAGCTTGTCCGGATTGAGCCAGATGCGCATGGCGTATTTCAGTTCCCCGAGAATCTGGACGTCGCCGACGCCGGGGATGCGGGAGAATTCATCCTTGAGATTGATCGTGGCGTAGTTGCTCAGAAACAGCGAATCATAGGTGCCGTTCGGGGAATAGACCGCGAGCACCTGAAGCATGTTGCTGGATTTTTCCTTGACGATGACGCTCTGGCGGCGCACCTCTTCCGGCAGCTGGGCGCTGGCCCAGTTGACGCGGTTCTGGGTGTTGACGGTGTTGACATTGCCGTCGGTGCCGATGCCGAAGGTGACCGTGATGGTCGCCGCCCCGGTGTCGGTGGCGTTGGAGGAGATGTACAGCATGTCCTTGACGCCGTTGATCTGGGCTTCCAGCGGCTGGATGACTGTTTCCTGAACGGTCTGCGCGTCGGCGCCGGGGTAGGTGGTGGAGACGGACACCTGGGACGGCGTGATATTGGGATACTGCGCCACCGGCAGCGAGAAAATCGCCACCAGACCGGCCAGTGTGATGACAATGGAAATGACGAAGGCGAACCGTGGACGTTCAATGAAAAAACGACTGATCATAACTTCGCTCCGTGTTTACCGGCGGGGCGCATCCGCGGGGACGGCGTTTCCGGCGGCGGTGGGGGCGGGGGCGGTTCCGGCTTGGGCCGCTGGTTTTTCCGGTGCGGTGGTGGCGGGGGATGCCGTCGGTGCTTTTACCGGGACGGCTTTTGCTTTCGCGCCGGGGCGGACTTTCTGAATGCCGTTGACGATGACCTGCTCTCCGGGGGCGAGGTTTTCGGTTACGACGACATGGGTTTCGTCCCGGTAGCCGGTTTTCAGCGTGCGCCGGCGGACGATGCCGTCCTTGTCCACGATATAAACGTAATCCCCCGCCTGATCGGTCATGACGGCGGAGAGCGGCAGCAGCAGTGCTTCGCGCGGTTTCGGCGGAGAGAGCCGGATCCGGGTGAACATCCCGGGAATCAGTTTCCCGTCCGGATTCGGAAACACCGCCTGAAGCCGGAGCGTGCCGGAATCGGGATCAATCCGGTTGTCCCAGAAGGAGATTTTGCCTTCCGCATCGTATTCCCGACCGTCCTGCGTGTACAGCTGCACGCGGACTTCGGGTCTGGCCCGTCCTTTTTCCTTGCTGCGGAGCAGGGTGAGCAGGTCCATTTCGTTGAGGACAAATTCCACACGCATCGGATTCGTCCGCACGATGGAGGCGAGGGGGCCGCTGGCGCGGCCGACCAGATTGCCTTCCGAAATCGGAGCGAGCCCGACCCAGCCGTCGAAAGGCGCGTAGATTTTGGTATAGGAGAGGTTTTGCTTGGCTTTGGCCAATGCGGCTTCGGCGGCTTCCACCTCGGCGTCGGCCTCCATTTTTCGAGAGGCGGCGTTGTCGTAGGCGCGACCGCTGGTGGCATCGTCCTTGGCCAGTTTGCTCTGGCGCTGGTAATCGGTATCGGCATTCTTCCGGGCGGCAAGGCTTTTATCCAGACCGGCCTGAGCGGCTTTGACTTCCGCTTCATATATTTCCGGTTCGATTTCAAAAAGGAGATCGCCTTTCTTGACGGGCTGGCCTTCCTTGAAATTGCGCTTTTTCAGAAAGCCTTCCACCCGGGCCACCAGTTCAACTTTTTCATCCGCCTTGGTTTCGCCGATGGCGGTGATGTTTTCCCGGACCGGCCCTACGGCGGCGGGCAGAACTTCCACCTCCGGCGGGGCGGCGGTCGGAACCGGTTTCGGATCACATCCGGAAAAAATCAGACAGAGGACGGCCGGCAACAGACAAAAACCACGGATTCGGAACTGCATGCAACAGATTCTCCTGTATTGGGAATGATCTCAATGTTTTCTGCGCCACAATATACTGTAGGTCCGACTCAGGTGCAAGACATGGTTCTGACTTTTTCCCGTCGGAATGGGGTTGCGCAGCGACGGTTGCGACGTTATATTGCGTATCATGACAACTCTTCCATACAATCCGCCCCGCCATTTGAATCGGTACTTCGGATGGTATGTGTATGGCTTTTATCTTTTCTGTTCGCTCTGGCTGCTGTGGCTGGCGCGGGAAAGCTCCCTGCTGGGGACGCCGCAGCCGGGAACGGATCAGTTGACGATGTTGCAGGCGGCACTGGGGTTGGCGCACGGACATCTGCCGGAGCCCGGATACATGTATTCCCCGGTATACACGCTGTTTCTGGCGCTGCTCTCCTGGCCGGCAGGGGGGAATCTGACGGTGATGCGCATATTGCAGGCGGCGTTTGCGGCCCTGGCACCGGTGCTGGTATATCGGATCGGACGCAGATTGCGCTTCGGATTTGCCGGGGCGCAGCTGGGGGCGCTGCTGTACTGTTTTTACGGTCCGGCGCTGTTGATCGGGCTGGAGTTCCTGCGGGCGGCGCCTCTGGGCGTGGTGTTTCTGGCTCAGCTCTGGCTGCTGCTGCGCGCCGGGCGCCGGCGGCGCCGGACCGCCTGGTTCTGGGCCGGGGCGGCGGCGGGAATCGGCATTCTCGGCAGGGAAACGTTTGCGGCGGTGGCGGTGGCGCCGTTGCTCCTGCTGCTGTTTCAGCCGTACCGGCGGGTCGGATGGCGGGGACGGACGGGCCGGTATCTTGCGGGGATGGCGTTGATGGTGATTCCGGTGCTGGGATGCAACTGGATGGCGTACGGGGTGCCCGCCGTGGTGCCCGGACATACGGCGAACGTGCTGGGCGCGTATCACGGGGACGCGGTCCGGGAAGGGGCCGCGGCGACGGTATGGTCGATGACGGTGAATCTGCCGGGACAGGTGCGCTCTTTTTTCAGCAATTATGAAATCCCCAACAGTCTGTCCTTTTACGCGCATGCCGAGGTGCTGGGGTTTCTGCGGGTTTTCGCGGTGCCGGCAAATAGTCTGCTGCTGCTGGCGTTGTGCGGCGGAGCGGGATTTTTCCGGAGACGGGGGGTGCGGCTGACGCTGCTGCTGATTGCGGCGTATGCCGGGAGCATGTTGTTTTTCACCTTCTTCTACCGTTTCCGAGTGCCGGTGATGGGACCGGTTTGCGTGCTGGCCGGAGGCGGCCTGGTGTTTCTGGCGCGGTTGTGGCGGGAAAAGCGGAGGGGATGGTTCTGGACGGCGGTGCTGCTGCTGGGGCTGGGGGTGATCCTTACCTGGCAATCTCCCCGGTCCATGCGGCCGGCCGGAGAGCGGCGCAGTGTGGTGGCCTTGCTGATTTTGCTGGACCGGTTGGATGAGGCGGAGACTTTGCTGAACGGTCTGCAGCAGGACCGGATCGGCTGTACGGATCTGGCGGCCCGTCTGTACGGAAGACTGCGGGAAACCGGAGCGATGGAAGCGGCTGATCGCATTGGCCGGCGTTACGGACGGAGAGTGGTGCCGTGAAACACGACGATTCCCGGAAATGGCTGATGACGGTGCTGGCGGTGACGTTGCTGGGGGGCTTGCCGCTGGCGTTGTTTTCTGCGCTGACGCCCGATTACGACATGTTTCTCAGTTTCTACGAAGCGGTGCGCAAGTCCGTGATCGAATACGGGCAGTTTCCCTTCTGGCATCCCTGGCACTTCGGGGGAACGCCGTTGTTCGCCAATCCCCAGCTGCCGGTGTTCGCCCTGGAAACCCCTTTGATCGTACTGTTCGGTACCTGGAACGGCGTCCGGCTGGCGATGCTGGGGTATTTGTTGTTCGGTGCGGCGGGCATGTGGCTGCTGCTGGGAGCCTGGGTACGGACCGGTTTTATCCGGGCCTGGGGGGCGGTGGTGTTCGCGCTGTCGGGGGGACTGCTGCTGCACCTGGCCGCGGGCCACACGGTGATGACCGCGGTAAGTTTTCTGCCGTGGCTGTTGTGGTTGCTGCCGCAGGCGGCGGAAAGCCGGAAGGCGGCGGTCGGTTTCGGGGTTGCCGCAGGCATGCTGATCAATCATTCGCTGCATTACGTGTCGCTCTCAATCGCGGTGATCCTGCTGGGGTTGTGGGTGCGGGAATGGCTGCGCTGCGGACGGCGGCGGGAGTTCTATTGGAACTGGGCGCTGGCGGGGTGTACGCTTCTGGCGGTTGGAGGGTATCGGCTGGTATTGACGCTGGATCTTATCCGGGAATTTCCGCGGGCGATGGACATGCGTGTTTCCATTTCCTTCTGGAAATACCTGTTGGCGCTCGGGGTGCCGGGGCAGACCACCGGCGCGCCGTGGCCGGAGGTACTGCCGCAATACTGGTCGTGGCTGGAGCTGGGGTGTTACGTCGGGCCGGTGGCATTGGCGGGCTGGGTTCTCTCGCTCCGGCGGGGGTGGAAATGGCATCATACGCTGTTCGTCCTCTGTTCCGTTCTGACGCTGGATTCCGCATGCCGCTGGTTGCCGGGATGGTGGCTGCGGGAAATTCCGCCGTTTACAAGTTATTTCGGGATTACCCGTTGGCGGCTGCCGGCGATGTGTTTTCTGGCACTGGGGGCGGCGTCGGGCTGGGATCTGCTCTGGCGGCTGCGTTGTGCCCGGCGACGCTGGATTCCGGTGTTGCTGACGTTGTCGGCGGTGGGGCTGACGGTCAACGCGTGGGTGACCTGGTTCGCGCGAGTTGGTGTGACCGAGCCAGGTGTGCTGGCGGCGGCCAGGGAGTCCGGCGATCCGATCCGGACCGTCAACCGCCCGGAATACGGCCGTTACGCGTCGGTACGGGCCAATTTGGCGCAGTTGTTCAGCTACGAACCGTTGATGGGCTACAGCATGCAGTATCGAAACCGCCGGCTCAGCGCCTCGCACCCGGCTTACGGTGGGGAATTTTTTTCACCGAATCAGGGGGTGACGGGGGTGGAATGGTCACCGAATCGGCTGATGCTGCACACCGATCGGAATACGGCGGTGCTGGTCAATGTCAATCCCGGCAGTTATTGGCGGGACGGCGCGGGACGGCGGCTGTTTCCCGGCCGTCGGGCATTTGAAGTTGACGAACATTTCATCTTGAAACTGCCGCCCGGGCAGTATGAGCTGCTGGCCGTACCGCCCCTGCACGAGGCGGCGCTGGCGTTGACGGCACTGGCGTTGCTGGGGGCGCTGGCGCTGTATTTCATTCCTTTCCGTCGGGGCGGTGGAGCAGGCTGTTCAAACTGATTTTCAGGATCTGCACCGTCCACTCCACATCGGCGGCGGAGCGGTGAGCCTGCATGCCGTCGATGGAATCTTCCAGCATGAAAATTTTTCGCAGATTCTGGAGGCTGTAGGAGGGCAGGCCCGGATGGGTCTTGCGAATCAGCCGGAGGGAATCCATGGTGTCGCCCCGCCAGAGCGGCATGCCGCAGCGGGCGAGGCTTTCCTGGAGGAAGGCCAGGTCGAAGCGTGCGTTGTGCGCGACCAGGACGCTTCCTTCGGCAAAATGGAGAAAATCCCGGGCGATCCTGACGAATTTCGGTGCTTCGGCCACCATGGCATCGTCAATATGATGCACCCGGGTGGCCGCCGGAGGAATCGGACACCCGGGGTGGACCAGCGAGTGAAATCGGCTGATTGTCCCGTCGCGTTCCACCCGGAGTGCGGCGATTTCGACGATGCGGTCATTGACCGCGCTCATGCCGGTAGTTTCCAGATCGAAGACCGTGAACGGACCGAGTTCGTGCCACTCCTTCGGCATGGGCGGTCAGTCCGCATATCCCTGCGGATGGGCAAGCTGCCACTTCCACGCGGATTCGATGATGGCTTCGGCGTTTTCGAACTGCGGTTTCCAGCCGAGCATCTGCCGGGCGCGGTCGGAACAGGCGATGAGCCGGGCGGGGTCGCCGGG
>CASDQW010000074.1 GCA_949282965.1 uncultured Lentisphaeria bacterium | reverse complement strand
TCGCGCACCGCGCCACCGACGATCCAGGCGCCGAACCCCGCCGCGCGTAGTTCCGAGACCAGTGCCGCCGCCGCGCAATAGGCCGGGTCTTCATCAAAGTGAAGCGGTATTCGGCGCATGGGTTCAGAAAATGGAATCGGGGAAGTAGAATTTTTCGGCATTATCCCGGTTGATGACTTCAGCCGGAATGACCACTCGTTTCTGATCCGTCAGAGCTTTGCCCCGGGCCAGTGCCAGCGCGTGTTCCATACCGGTGGCCACCATTCCCGGGGGATAGGTGACGTCAAACGGCACGAGCGGATTGCCGTCCAGCACCATTTTCACCACCCGTTTGGCGCCGGCGCCGCCGATGAAACAGCGGATGTCTTTGCGGCCGGACTCCTCGTATGCCTTGAGGGCGCCGAGCAGCACGTCGTCGTCGCCGACCCAGACGGCGTCGATTTCAGGGTATTTCTGGAGGTAGTTTTCCATCAGCTTCAGGCCTTTTTCCGGATCCCAGTAGGCGGACTGGGAATCCAGAACGGTGATGTCCGGATATTTCCGGATGACTTCGTTAAAAGCGTTGACCCGGTCGGAATTGACCGCACAGGGAATACCTTCCATGATTAGAATTTTGCCTTTACCACCGAGAAATTCGGCCATGGCTTCCGCTCCGGCACGTCCGAATCCGGCATTGTCTCCGGCAATGGTGAGATCCTGAATATCTCGTTCCAGGCCGCGGTCCACGACGACGAGTTTGACTCCCCGTGCCTTGACTTGTTCACAGACGCCGGTCAGCGGGCCCGGCTCCTGCGGCAGAATAACCAGGGCGCGGATGCCCTGCACCAGCAGGTTTTCCACCTTGTCTACCTGTTCTGCGGCATCACGGGCCGTAGAGATCAAGACTTCCACGTCCGGATGGGCGGCCTCCAGCTCCTCCTTGGCGCGCTGAGCGTGCCAGACTACGCCGCCGGTCCAGCCATGGTCTGCGCTGGGAATGGAGACACCGATTTTGATTTTTTCCGTCTTGTCGGAATTTTCGCCGCAGCCGAAAGCCAGCAGCAGCAGCGCGGCGGTCGCCGCGGCCAGATACCCTGCCAGATGTTTCATGAAAACGATTCCTTTCCGTATTAAAAATTCAGAAGCTGCAGGGCCCGGCGCAGCAGATTTTCACAACCGCACTCTTCAGGCGGCAGTTCCGCGAGCAGCCGCCGCAGCGTCTTGTCCACCGCATCGCGTTTGAATCCGAGCTGTTCCAGCGCCAGGGCCGCGTCGTTGGCTGCGGACGCGAGAGCCGGTGTTGCCGCCGCATCCGCGGCGGTCGGCGCACCGCCACCGAGGGTGTTCAGACGTTCCTTTAATTCCACCACCATCCGTTCCGCGGTCCGCTTGCCGATGCCGCTGATCCGGCTGAGGAGTTTCAGGTCGCCGGCGGCGATCGCGGCGCAGAAATTCGGCACCGGCATGGTACTCAAAACGTTCAATGCCAGTTTCCCGCCAATGCCGGACACATTGAGCAGCTGCCGGAAGAGCTCCCGTTCCTCCCGGGTGGCAAAGCCGAACAGCACGATCGCATCCTCCCGCACCTGCGTATGAATGTACAGATCCACCCGCCCGCCGGGCTGCGGCAGTTTTTCAAAAGTGGACAACGGAATGGATACGTCATATCCCACGCCACCGGCGTCGACGACGCAGTTGGTGTAGGCGGATTCCAGCAATTCTCCCCGCAGCCGGGCAATCATGTTTTACTCCTCCGTTTCCATTGGGACAATATCCATGGAGATGTCCGCGGCTTTCACCGAGTGCGTCAAGGCACCGGCAGAGACGAAATCCACACCGATTTTGCCGATGGCTGGCAGTCGTTCAAGCGTGATACCCCCGGAAGCCTCCAGTCGGGCGCGTCCGGCATTGATTTTCACGGCTTCGGCCATCATCTCGTCGGTCATGTTGTCCAGCAGAATGTAATCGGCTCCCGCGTCCGCTGCTTCCCGGACCTCTTCCAGCCGATCAGCCTCTACTTCGATTTCCAGATCGGGGTAGGCGTGCCGGACCCGCGCTACCGAGCGGGCGATCCCCCCGGGACCTTCCATCGCGGCCAGTTCCCGGTGATTGTCCTTGATCATGGCCCGGTCAAACAACCCAATGCGGTGATTCGTCGCACCACCGACGGCCACGGCGTATTTTTCCAGATTTCGGAATCCCGGGGTGGTTTTCCGAGTGTCCAGCACGACGGTTGCACTGTCCTTCAGCGCCGCCGCGTAACGGGCCGACACGGTAGCAATCCCGCACAGCCGCTGGAGAAAATTCAAGGCGGTCCGCTCCGCCGTCAGCAACGACTGAGCCGAACCGGTTACTTCTGCAATGATTTCTCCCTTCGCACAGCAACAGCCGTCGGGTTTGAGTACCTGGTAGGTGGCCAGAGGATCCAGTCGGGCAAACACCCGTTCCGCCACCTCCTGACCAGCTACCACCATATCCTGCTGTTTGCAGCGCAATACCGCCCGGGCGCGCTTGTCCGCAGGTACTACCGCCAGTGTGGTCACGTCTCCGGCCCCATCCAGGTCCTCATTAATAGCCAGTTCAATCAGGGCGTCGACTCTGGTCCAGTCGATTTCCGGAATATGATTCATTGTTTATTCTCCTGATGGTTTATAAAAATGGTTCAGACGGCAAATTCCCGTGAAAACGGCCGGATGGCACTCGCCCGTCCGGTCAGGTGATCGTAGGTGATGACGGCGGCATCCAGACGGATGACACCTTTTTCCACTACATTCAGCCGTCCCGGCATACCGGTTGTGAATTTGTACAGCACATCTCCGACCTCACGGCCGAGGACAGATCGGGCGGCTCCAACCATGCCGACGTCAGTTTGTGCGGCGGTGCCGCCGGGCAGGATCCGGGCGTCGGCAGTCGGGACGTGGGTATGAGTGCCCAGCACGGCGGTAACACGGCCTTCCAGGAAGTAGGCCATGGCCAGTTTTTCGCTGGTGGCTTCGGCGTGAAAATCCACGATGACGCTTTTTACGGTGCCAGGCAGTTCCTGTAGAATGCGATCGACCGTTTCGAACGGACAATAGGCGCTGTCGCGCATAAATACTTTGCCGAGCAGGCTGATGACGGCGATATCACCGCCGGCGGGATTGCGGAAGACTCCGAATCCCCGTCCCGGCTGGCGGTTGGAAAGATTGGCCGGCCGGACGAAATTCGGCAGTGTTTTGATTTCGCTTTCAAAGCCTTTCTGATCCCAGACATGGTCTCCGGCCGTGAACACGTCGACTACATCCGCCATCTCCTGCAGGCAGCGCGCGGTCTGGCCGTTTCCCGCGGCGGAATTTTCGGCATTGGC
>CASDQW010000073.1 GCA_949282965.1 uncultured Lentisphaeria bacterium | reverse complement strand
AGTGCCCGGCCAGCGCTTCGAGGGCGCGTCCCTGAATCCACGGATAGATGGTTTCCCGGCGCTGATACCAGGCATCTTCCGGACCAAAATCGCGTCCGGTCAGCAGATCCAGTTTGGTGTCGATAAAGTGGTAGTCGGGATGCAGGTCGTAACGGTCGATCAGCTCGTCGAGAATGGCGAGCAGCATGTGTTCGAAACGGGATGCGAGTTTCATAATCTTGAAAAGCCTCGGTTCGGGTTGAATTTTCTGCGACAAAGGGAATATACCACCGGTCCGGAGGGAATGCCAGCGGAAAAAGGCTGCGACACGTCCTTCCGGTCTTGATTTTCCGCTGTGAGACGAGTATTTTTACTGGCATGAAATCACTGATTCCATCCGCCGCGGGCCGTGTCCGGGGCCTGATCGTTTTTGCCGGACTTGTGCTGGTGCTGTTCGGCGGCCTGTTCCTGTTTTGCCGGGAAGCCTTCTGGATTACCGACGGCGGCAATAAATTCATGGTGATGCGGGAATTTCTGCGCAGCGGTTCGGCGACGTTGACGGTGCCGGCGGAGGACCGGGCGTTTTTCCCGACCGGAGGATTTCATTTTCTGCCCCGGGAGGAGGGGGGATTTCAATCGATTTTTCCGGTGTTTTTCCCGGTGGCGTGTGCGTGGTTGTTCCGATGGTTCGGTTATATCGGACTGTATCTGCCGTCGATTTTCGGCACCGCGGCGGTCGGCTGGCTGTTGTGGTATCGGAGTACACGGGAGAAGGAGGCGGACGGCTGGTGGCCGCCGCTCTGGATCGCGGCGGCGGTATTTGCCACGCCGATGGCGTTTTACAGCTGGACCTTCTGGGAAATGACCTTGTCGGTGGCCGTTGCCACGGTGGCGCTGCTGTTGGCGGTGGACGGCAGGATCCGCTGGGCCGGAGTGGTGCTGGGAGGCATGTTGTGGATTCGCCCGGAAGGATACTTCCTGGCGGCGGCGCTCGGAGTTGCCCTGTGGGTGCGGGAACGGAAAATACGGTCGACCCTCGCTTTGTGGGGCGTGTTTGCACTGGCGGCATCGCCGCTCTGGCTCTGGCAGTACTGGGACAGCGGGCATGTGCTGGGCCTGCATGGAGCGCTGTACCATCAGCACAATGCCGTCGGCGGTGAATCGCTGTGGAGCCGGATCGGAGAACAGCTGGGAAACTATTTTTATTACTGGTTCAGTTTCCGGGGAATCTCTGACCCGTACGGGACCTGGCTGCAGACGGGATTGATGCTGTTGGTCGTGGCGGCGGTCGCTGCCGGAATCGGATTCCGGCGGTTCCGGCAGGGAGGGAGGCTCAAGTCGGCGCTCGGCGGGATTGCGGCGGTGCTCTGGGCCGTGGCCGGATGGCGGTTGAGGCGGGAACCGGAACCGGTTCTGTCATCGATTCTGACGGTAGGGGTGTGGAGTTCCCAGCCGTTTCTGTTGCTGATTCTGCTGAATCTCCGGCCGTTGTGGCGTTGTCGCCGGGGCATGGCGGGACTGATTACGATGGTGCTGACGATTTATGCGGTGCTGGTGCCGCCGCTGTTGACCAGCCGGGATCTGGGCATCATCTGGGGACCGCGGCATTTTCTTCTGCTGCTGCCGTTGGCGGTGTGGCCGGCACTCTACGCTGCGCGGCGGATGCGCGCCTTCCGGTTGCTGGCGGTGCTGCTGATGCTGTCGGTCGGGATTCAACTCTGCGGCTGGGGGGCGCTGCGGACGATGAAGGAGAACAGTACGCGGCTTTCGTCGTTTCTACGGGAGGAAACCGGTCCGGTGGTGGTCAGCGACGTATATTTCCTGCCGATGCAGACGCCCCGACTGTTTGAAGAGAAACGGTGGCTGTACGTGGCGGACGATGCCGCGCTGGCGGAGTTGCTGAAGCTGTTGCAGCGGGAATCCTGCCGGGAGTTTTCCCTGGTGGTGTCGGTGTCGAACCAGTACCGCCGCCTCAGCAATCCGGCACTGCGGGAATTGCTGGCCAAGGCGGAAATCGTCCGGCCTCCGGCGACGTTGCGACTGCCGGGAACGGGTTTTCTGGAAATGCGGGTTTTTGACTTCCGATTACGCTGAGTACCGGTTGCGGAAGTGGGGGCCGAAGCGTTCGAAGGCGGCTCTTTCCAGTGCTTCCCGGTGGTCCGGGTGGGCGATGCTGATGATGAGCCGGGCGCGTTCCTGGAGGGATTTTCCGTAAAGTTCGACCGCACCGTACTCGGTTACGAGATAATGAATGAGGTTGCGGGGGGTGACCACACCCGCGCCGGGGGTGAGGGTCGGGACGATTTTACTGATGCCTTTGCCGGTGGTGGAGGCCAGGGCGATAATCGCCTTGCCGCCCGGCGAGCGGAAGGAACCGTAGATGAAATCGAGCTGGCCGCCCACGCCGGAATACATCCGCGTGCCGAGGGAGTCCGCGCAGATCTGCCCGGTCAGGTCCACCTGCAATGCGGAATTGATCGCAGTTACCTTCGGATTGCGGGAGATGATGAACGGGTCATTGGTGTAGGCGGCGTCCTTCATGAGCACCATCGGGTTGCGGTCCACGAAATTGTACAGATGCCGGGATCCGGCCAGAAAGGTAACCACCAGTTTGCCGCGATCGATCATCTTGTGTTTGCCGGTGATGACGCCGCGTTCGACCAGATCGAGAACGCCGTCGGAAAACATTTCCGAATGAATGCCGAGATCCCGGTGTCCGGCCAGCTGCGACAGCACCGCATTGGGAATCGCTCCGATGCCGAGCTGCAGGCAGGCCCCGTCCTCGACCAGGTCGGCGCAGTGGCGGCCGATGGCGATTTCCACCGGGCTCGGATGGGCCGGCGGGGTGGTGTCGATGGGGGAGTCGTCCCGGACGACGCAATCGAGTTTTTCCAGCGGGATCAGCGCGTCTCCCAGCGTGTGGGGCATATGGGGATTCATGACGGCCAGAACTTTTCCGGCGCACTGGACTGCGGCCAGTGTGGTGTCCACTCCGGTACCGAGCGACACCATGCCGTTTTCGTCCGGCTCCGAAACCTGAATCAGAGCCGCGTCGCAGCGCAGGTAGCCGCCGCGGTACAGCCCCGGGGTTTCCGAAAGCGAAATCGGAATGTAGTCCGCATATCCCTGATTGACGTTGTGCCGGACGTTGTCGCCGATGAAAAAGGAGTCGGATTGGAAGATGCCCTCAAATTCCGGTCCGGAATAGTCCTCCGTCGGTCCGGTCAGAATATGCCGCAGCGTGATCTGGCGCAATTCTCCGCGCCGTCCCCGTTCGCAAAGCGCCCGTACCAGCAGCTTCGGCACCCCGGAGACGCTGCCCAGATGGAGTTCGTCGCCGGAACGGATGCAACGGACCGCTTCCTCCGCGGACACGTACAGGGGAGTCTGAGCCATACATTTCCTTGTGTGAGACCGGATTTCGATAATTCCCTTACGATAGTTCCGGTTCTGTCATTTTACAAGCGCTTCCTCCGGAAACTACCTGAAATATGCGAAAATGATTCGTGTTTTTTCAGCGATTGTCCGGTGGTGCCGCGAGGCGGGAGGTTTCCCCCGGCACTTCCACGGCGGTGACGTCAATGATGTCTTCTCCGGCCGGCGGCGGCGTCGCCGCGGATTCCGCGTCCGGGCGTGGCGGTGGCGGCGGGGCGACGCGCACATGGCGGATCCGGACGGCGGACCCGTTGAACAGCAGATACAGAATCACTCCCAGCAGCAGGAACGGCAGCAGAAACAGACCGATCGAGATCAGCAGAATCAATCCGGCCGCTCCCAGCAGCAGGAGAAACAGCAGTTTCAATAATTCCCCCATGTCCTCACCTCCATTGTCATGCGTTCAGGTGCGCCTGCCGAAGCGCTTCGTACAAAGCGATGGCGGCGCTGTTGGCCAGATTCAGGCTGCGGTGGAATTTCCCCTCCATCGGGATCAGCCGCAACCGTTCCGGGTAACGTTCGTAAAACTCCCGCGGCAATCCCGAGGACTCCCGCCCGAAAACCAGATAGCAGCCGGGGCGATACTCCGTATCCCAGTAGCTCCGCGTTCCGTGCGTGGAGAGAAAAAACATTTCCGCTCCCGGATTGCGTGCCAGGAATTCTTCCCAGCTGTCGTAAATGCTCAAGTCGAGATGCGCCCAGTAATCCATGCCCGCGCGGCGGACGTATTTGTCATCCAGCGAGAACCCCAGTGGGCGAATCAGGTGCAACCGCGTTCCGGTTGATACACACAGGCGGCCGATCCCGCCGGTATTCTGGGGAATTTCCGGATGCACCAGTACAATGTTGTAGGGAATATGATTCATTTTTTCCATTGTTTTTTGCAGTCTTCCGCGAAAATGCAGCGGCCGCAATCTTCCTGCCGGGGCGGGAAGTCTTCTTCCCGTACCGAACCGTCCGGCAACAGGTATTCCGCCATGGCCGCCGCACCGTTCAGAATGCGGTCGATGGCCGCCGCCGGGTTGCCGACGGTTTCGCCGCCGTCGGCTGCACCATCCCGGAAACGGATATAACGGGAACATACCCTGTCCGGCGGAATTTTCAAGCACTCCCATGCATGATAACGGTGAATCAATGTCCGGACATCCGCGTCTTCCGGGGAAGGCAGTTCCCGGCAGAGTTCGAGAAATTCCGGCTTGCCGTCGCACAGGAACAGGAGGGTCGGCGCCCCGTAAACCGTCAGCCGGTTCAGGTGAATGGTCAGAGGCAACGGCAGCGGCACCCGGGCCGGGAACGGAATCCGGCTCAGCTCTTCCAGCAAGGCGGTCATTCCCGGTGAACGGATCGCGTCCCGGAGCTGTTGCTCCAGCCGGCGGATGGCGGGCCAGAGCGGGCCTTCGGGCAGTTGAGGCAGCGGCAGGGAGTGATCCGCTTCCGCCGCGCCGCTGATCCAGGCATGCAGGAACCGCCGGCAGCGCCGGAGCAACGCCCCTTCCAGCGGACCGGAGGCCAGCGGCAGATTGTTGTAGAAATGATCCCGCAGCACGTCTGCCGCCAGCTCTGCGACCCAGGAATCCGGAGGGCGCAACCGTTTCCGATGATGCCGGGCCCGGATGACCGGCAGGGCATTTTCGTCGTGTCCTCCGGTGCAACTGTAGTAGTAAAGGAAGTAGCCGCGGCGGCAGAAGTCGAAACGCCGCTGCCGCCGCAGCGACCAGAAGAACGGCCTGATCGGCACGGGGGAATGATCAGAGAATGACGTCAAGTTTTTCCCGCATCCGCATGACTTTGGCGACGGCATCTTCCACATCGTTTCCCCGGGCGAGGAGCACGCCCAGTCGGCGATGGCCGTTCAGCACGGGTTTGCCGAACAAACGCAGATTCGTCTCCGGCTCCGCCAGCACTTCCGCCAGATTACCGAAGGACACCCGGTCGGAATGGCCGTCCGCCACAATGGCTTTGGAGGCGGAGGGCCCGTAAAAGGTAATGCTCGGAATGGGCAATCCCAGCACCGCCCGCGCGTGAAGGTCAAATTCGGAAAGATCCTGGGAAATCATCGTAACCATGCCGGTGTCGTGCGGGCGGGGACTGACTTCACTGAAGATGACCTCGTCGCCGCGCACGAAGAGTTCGACTCCGAAAATTCCACGTCCGCCCAGCGCCCCGGTAATCGCTCCGGCAATCCGCTGTGCTTCGGCCATAGCCGTGGGCGTCATCGGCTGCGGCTGCCAGGACTCCTGGTAATCGCCGTCCACCTGATGATGGCCGATCGGCTGAAGGAATGAGACGCCGTCCACATGGCGGACGGTCAGCAGGGTGATTTCGTAGTCAAACTGAACAAAGCCTTCGACGATGACCTTTCCGGCGCCGGCGCGGCCGCCTTCCTGGGCGATTTTCCAGGCTTTTTCCACGTCGTCGGCGCTGCGGATGACGCTCTGGCCGTGGCCGGAGGAACTCATGATCGGCTTGACCACACAGGGCAGGCCGATGGCTTCGACCGCGGCCCGGAATTCCGGATAGTCGGCGGCGAAGCGGGAGGGGGAGGTCGGCAGCCCCAGCTCTTCGGCGGCCAGACGGCGGATGCCTTCGCGGTTCATGGTCAGCCGGGTGGCGCGGGCGGTGGGAATGACGTGGTAGCCTTCCTTTTCCAGTTCCAGGAGAGTGTCGGTGGCGATGGCCTCCACTTCGGGTACGATGTAATCGGGTTTTTCCTGCTCCACCACGGCGCGCAGCTGCGCTCCGTCGAGCATATTGATGACGTGGGAGCGATGCGCCACCTGCATGCCGGGGGCGTTGGCGTAACGGTCCACCGCCACGACCTCCACGCCGAGCCGCTGCATGGCGATGATCACTTCTTTGCCGAGTTCTCCGGCACCGCAGAAAAGGACCCGGGTGGCGGAACTCGTCAATGCTGTTCCGATGGTGTCTTTCATGGATGATTCCTTTGGGGTTGTCAGAAAAATTCTTCCGTAATTTCGATGTTGTCCGTAAAGAGGCGCGCCACTTCCGGTTCAAAATCGCCGCAGCGCGGACTCCGACAGTTGGCCATCGCCGCGCCGAGTGCCAGCGCGAAGGCTTTCCGCGGAGGCTTGCCGGCAAGCAGTTCCGCTCCGAAGACCGCGCTGGCGGTGTCGCCGCTGCCGATGGAGTTGACCACTTCCGCCAGATGCGGCAGCCGGTACCGGTAAAGGGTATGGTTTTCCAGAAGCCAGGCATCGGCGGCTCCGGCGGTGATGGCGATGAGTTGCGGCGACCGGCGTTGTGATAAGCGGCGCAAAGCCTGTTTGAGATCGTGTTCTCCGGTCAGGGCTGCCAGTTCGTCCTGATTGATTTTCAGGAAGACGCTGCCACCGGCGGTGAGGATCCGGTCGAGGGGTTCCCAGCAGTCCGCCAGCAATGGTTTACCGGCGTCGGCGGTCAGGCGGGCCGCCTGTTCGTACAGGACGGGATCCGTTCCCGAGGGCAGGGTGCCGCACAAGGCGACCAGGTCGCAGGTGGCGATGTGGTGCCGCAGATGTTCCAGCATCTGGTTCACGGCGTCGGGGGGAGCGGCTTCCGATGGTTCGATGATTTCGGTGATGGCGCCGCTTTTGCGGCAGACGCAGGTGGTGCAGACCCGGGTGGAAACGGCAACGGGAACAGTATGATGCGCTATGTTTTCCGTTTGCAGTTCGGCAATGATCCGGCGACCGGTTTCGCCGCCGGCGAATTGCAGCAGCCGGGTGGTCGCGCCGCCATGACACCGGGCTGCCCGGCAGAAGTTGACGCCTTTGCCGGAAGGAAACGCCAGTCGGAGTTGCGCCCGGTTGATGCCGCCGGGCTGGAAGTGGTCGAAGAACAGCACTTTCTGCCAGGCCGGGTTGGGTCCCAGTACGATCATGGACGGGGGATGGTTATTCATGCCAGATTCTCCAGGATGCGCAGAATTTCCTCATCGGCAAGCGGGATCGGATTGCATTTCATGCTGCCCGATCGGCAATGGCGCAGGATGAACGGATAATGGGCGGCATTCAGGCCGAAACTCCGGAATGAATCCGGCAGCCCCAGTTCCCGGCGCAGTTCTTCGATCCGGGCGATGAAGGCGTCCGGACGGTCGCCCCCGGGCAGGAGGCCGAGACAGGCGCGGTTGTGCCGCAGAATCGCCGGAAGCAGGATGGCGCAGCAGACGCCGTGAGGGACATGCAGAAGACTGCCCAAAGGATGAGCCAGACCGTGCACGGCGCCCAGTCCGGACTGAGCGAACGCCATTCCGGTCATCATGGAACCTTCCGCCGCCATGGCCCGGGCCGGATGTTCATCACGCATGGCGCCGGGGAGGGCGGTCAGAAGCATGTGCACGGCGGCTCCGGCCAGGGCGCGGGTGCAGGCGGTGGCCCGGTTGGACAGCACCGATTCCACCGCCTGAGTCAGGGCGTCGAAACCGGAGGCGGCAGTGAGCTTCGGCGGACACCCCCAGGTGAGACACGGGTCCGAAACGGCCACGTCAGCCATCATGGCCGGATGTCGCAAAGATTGTTTGACGCCGGTTTCCGGGTCGCGCAGAACCGCATTGGAGGTCATTTCCGCTCCGGTTCCGGCGGTGGTCGGCAAGGCGGCGAAAAAGACGCCTTTTCCCGGAATCGACCGGCGATTGTAAAAATAATCAGCCGTCGTCCCTTCCAGGGGCAGCAATGCGGCGACGGTTTTTCCCAGGTCCATGACGCTGCCTCCGCCGACGGCCACGACCGATTTCGCGCCGAGCCGCCGTCCTTCCGCCAGAACCCGGTCCGCATCCGCCAGCGGCAGCTCCGGTTGGAACCCGGTCAGCAGCAATCCTTTCCGGGGCTCGTTCAGGAAGGTGTGCCGGGCCCATTCCGCGTGACTGCGGGTACTGACGATCAGAATCGGCCCGGCGGCGGGCAGGAGTGCCGATAGCCGCATGGCACTGTTTTCGCCCGACAGAATCAGGCCGGGCAGACGGATTTCGGAATTCATGGGGTTTCATCCTCCCGGGTCAGGTGATTCAGGAGCAACTGCGCCGCCCGGGTTTCCGCGGCGCGCCGTCCGGCGGCCCGTCCGATGGCGACGAATCCGTGCAGATGGACTTCCACTTCGTAGGTGGGCTGGTGTTCCGGTCCGGATACGTGCGTCACCACATATTGCGGCTGTTCGCCCCAGCGGCTCTGGGAAAGTTCCTGCAGGGCGCCTTTGGGATTGATTTCCACCAGCAGGCGGCGGGGATCCGGGAATTCCGCTTCGACCAGCGGCAGAATGAAGGCACGGACCGCATCGAATCCCGCTCCCAGATAAAACGCCCCCAGTACGGCTTCAAAGAGATCCGCCAGCGTGGATTCCCGTTCGGCGCCGCCGCACTCCTGTTCGCCGCGCCCGATGCGCAGGAAGCGGCCGAGTTCGATTCTGCGGGCGAGCGCGGCCAGGGCCGATTCCCGGACCAGCCCCGAACGCATCCGGGTCAGGTCTCCTTCCGCCGATTTCGGATAACGCCGGAAGAGGTGTTCGGTCAACACGATTTCCAGCACTGCGTCACCCAGAAATTCCAGACGCTGGTTGTCATAGTCAAGGTTGTGTTCCACTGCGTAGGAACGGTGGGTCAGAGCTTCCAGCAGCAGACGGTCTTCCGTGAACGGCACGGAAAGAAGTGCTTTGAGTTTTTCAGGATCTTCCGGCATATTTTTCTCGATTCCAAGCGTTTCCGGCATATTGTTCCGCGGCCAGGCCGGCCGCGCGCCGGAGCCATGCCGGTTCCGGCGTCCAGACTTGCCAGTTGAGGTTGAATTGACGGGCGAGCGCGACGGGCAGCATTTCCTCCAGCAGCTCCCGTCTGCCCTGTACCGCGCTCAGTTGAATGCTGCCCTGATGCAGCAGCCCGTTCCGGGTTCTCCGCTGGGCGGCTCCGGCGTATTTGCCGCCGTCCGGGGCCATCACATCATACCGGCTGGGCGATACGAAACAGCGCATCGTGCTGCGGTCGACGTTCTTGCTTTCGGATTCCTGCAACCGGGCCGGCATGGTCAGGGCGCTTTGCAGTGCCTCGTGAATGATCCGGTAACTCTCCTGCCGGTTCTGCCGGACGATCCAGTGGCCCGCGGGAAGAACGATGGTGTACGTCAGGTCCGCATCGTGAAACACCACGCCGCCGCCGGTAGGGCGCCGGACCACTTCATACGTTCCGGTCAGCTCCTCCGGAAAACGCTGCGCGCGCCCGATCGTCGCCGCGGGCCGGTCCCAGCGGTAGAGACGCAGCAGCGGCAGCGGCCGTTCCGGCAACGTTTCCAGAAGCAGGTCGTCGATGGCCATGTTGCAGGCCGGTGCGCGGGCGGCATCTCGCCACAGCAGCCAGGTTTCGGAAGGGGGCGTGAGGGTCATGCTTTTCGGATCCGATTGGTCAGGTATTCGGTTCGCTGTCGCAGCAATGCGGCGTCGAGCCGGATTCCGGTTCTGGTTTCATACGGTTCAACGAAGCCGCGGGCGAGTTCTGAATATTCCGGTTCCGGTAGATTCCCCGCCCGGCGGCAGCGCAGGTAAGATGATAGAATCCGGGCGGCTTCCCGGCAGCGCTGCCGTTGCGGCACTCCGTTACGGTAAAATCGGCAGCCGTCCAGATCGATCACTCCCGGAACGGGGGCGACAGCGGCGTCTCCGGCGTTCAGCAAATAAAGATTGCGCAGGCTCAAGTCGCCGTGTTCCATGCCGCTGTCATGCAGCGCAGCAGTCAGTTCCGCCAGGGCTTTCAGAAGCGGTTGCGAAAGGAGTTCCGGACTGGTTTCAACCAGTCGGGAGACAGACATCGCTTCCGCGGGCAGCGGCGCGGTGATCAGGTATTCGTGGATCGTCAGCAATCCTTCTCTTCGCCGCTCCGCCCAGAGCACCTCCGGCGTTGGAATTCCCAGCCGCTGCAGATGCAGCGCTCCGGCCAGGCAGCGGAAGGGTCGCGGCAGCTGAAACAGGCGCTTCAGACCATGCAGCGGGCCGCGCGGTCGATAATATTTCATGAACAGGCCGTCCTGTATGACGGCCCGGACTGAACGGGAGTTCTTCAGCAGATTTTCCGGAACGGATTGCCGCATGCCGTCCAGCGCCTGGCGGAAATGCGTCTTTTCCTCCTGGCGGGACGCCAGAATGAAAAAAGACGTGCGCGGTTCCGCTGCAAAAAGATAGCCATTGCCGCCGGAGCGGCAATGGTCGGGACTCCTTTTCAGGTATGTCGAAAAGGAAGCCATCAGAGGGCGTCTCAGAGGTTTTCGACGACGAGATCACCGACCTCGGAGGTGGAATAACCCATTTTGCCGGCGGCCACGGATTTGAGCTTGTTTCCGGTGACGTAGGCGATGCTGCGCTCGATGGCGGCGGCGGCCTCTTTTTCACCAAGGAAGTCCAGCATCATGGCACCGGCGCCGATGGCGGCGAGCGGGTTGATCACGCCGAGTCCGGTGTATTTCGGGGCGGATCCTCCGATCGGCTCGAACATGCTGACGCCTTCCGGATTGATGTTCCCGCCGGCGGCGGTGCCCATACCGCCCTGGGTCATTGCGGCCAGGTCGGTGATGATATCGCCGAACATGTTGCTGGTGACCAGCACGTCGAACCATTCCGGATTCTTGATCATCCACATGCACGTGGCGTCCACATGGCAGTAGGCGGTCTTGATGTCGGGATAATCGGTGGCGACTTCATGGAACACCCGTTCCCACAGCCCGAACACATAGGTCAAAACGTTGGTTTTACCGCAGAGCGTCACCTGGGCGATCTTGCCGGCGGCGATGTCTTCCGCGGAGAGGCCGCGCCACGGTTTGTCCTTGCTGTGACGCCGGCGGGCTTCCTCGAAGGCGAACCGCAGGCAGCGTTCCACCTGAAAATAGCTGTAGACCATTTCCTGGACCGCCACTTCCTGTTTCGTGCCCTGCTGCGAGGTGCCGCCGATGCCGCAATAGACGTCGCCGACGTTTTCCCGGACGACGACGTAGTCGATGTCTTCCGGTCCCTTGTTGGCCAGCGGAGTTTCCACCCCGGGATAGAGTTTGACCGGACGCAAATTGATGTACTGGTCCAGATCGAAGCGCAGTTTCAGCAGAATGCCTTTTTCCAGCACGCCCGGTTTGACTTTCGGATGGCCGATCGCGCCGAGGAAAACGGCATCGTATTTCTTGAGCGTTTCAGCCGCGTCTTCCGGCAGGACGCTGCCGGTGGCCAGATAGCGTTCGCCGCCCCAGTCAAAGGTGTCGGATTCCAGCTGGAAACCGAATTTCTTCGCCGCGGCGTTGAGTACTTTCATGCCTTCCGCCACAACTTCCGGACCGGTGCCGTCTCCGGGAAGAACGGCGATCTTGTAGGTTTTTTCCGCCATTTGCTTGCATCTCCTTCATGGCTGTCATCATTGAAAGCCGATTGATTCTGAAAATTATTCAATCTGAAAATATACCGCCATCATGACCGGTTGTCAATCATCAATGCCCGCAGCTCCCGCACTTTCTTTTCAATATCCGGCGCGGCGGTAATTTCGGTTACCATGGCGATCCGGCGCGCTCCGGCGGCGCGCAGTTCCGCTATATGGCGGGCTTTGATCCCGCCCATCACCGTGAACGGCAGACCGGCGCGGGGCGCGATTTCGCGGATGGCCTCCACCCCGAGGGCGCCGCAGGAAACCTGTTTGGTGCCGGTCGGATAAATCGGTCCAATGTTGATGTAGTCGGCTCCGGCGGGGGCGGCAGCCAGGGCTTCGGCCAAATTGTGAGTGGAATTGCCGATCAGCAGTTCCGGGGCGATGCTCCGGGCAGCCGCGAGCGGCAGATCCTCCTGACCGAGGTGGACCCCGTCGGCTCCGGCGGCCAGCGCCACGTCTACATGGTCGTCGATCAGGAGCAGTACGCCGAATTCATTGGCCAGCGGGCGGCAGGCAACAGCCAGTTCATACAGGAAGCGTTTGCCGCGGTTTTTTTCCCGGAGCTGGACCAGCCGGGCTCCGCCGCGCACGACAGCGGCGAAAACTTCCTCGACCGGGCGTCCGAGCGTGAATTCAGAAGACAGGACCGGATACAGATCCGCTTGGGCGAAAGCCGCGCAACGCTCCTCGCGATTTTTGAAAATGGATGAAATCATGGTTGGGTTTCCTGAGTGGCGGTTTCGGCGGCGGCGGCATCCGCCGCTTTCGGGGTGAAATCGGGACAATCGCCCATCGGGTCAGCGTCGCGTCCATGCCGCTGGCACCGCGAGAGAAAGGGATGTGCGATGAATTCGGCGCAGTCCCGGCAGAAATGCGCCCGGGATTCGCCGCCGCCGTCCAGTCGGATCGCCGGCGTGGGCGGAGCGGTTTCCAGCAATGCGGCCAGCTTGTCGGCGGCGCAATGGTTTCCCGCGTCTTCCGTCCCATTGGTTCGGACGGGGCCGAGGGAACGGGAGCAGAACATGCAGAAATATTCCTGGCCGGTGCTTTTCCAGTCGTCAGTTCTGACGGCACGGGTTTTGACGATGATGGGTTCCCCGCAGTGGGGACAGAGAATCCGGTTTCCGATATGCATGATGGCGTTTTCTCCATGGGGTTGCAATCACATTAATGTATCCGCGGCGGCGGCGGTTTGCAAATTTCGAAAAAAGGTTCCGGCGGCGGTTTGCGGTAACAACTGTCACGCGGGCGGGACTTTTTGGCGCGGCGTCGCGTCAATCCGTCTCACTGCTCCAAGGGAAAGATGCGCCGGATCAGTTTTGGCATGGTTTCTGCTTTCAAAAAAGGTGCGATCGGAAGAGAGGATCCGAAAGCGGAAACAAGAGTAGTGATCCTGCCTGCAGGGTGAGGACGGCGGAGCCGCCCGGAGCACTGGAGAGCGGGGCCCCCGGCAGGCAGCGGACCGGCATGGCAGGGCGCTGGGGCCGGAGGAAAAAGTTAATCAACGACGTAACCATAAAAAATATAAACAAACAACCCTGCTCGCTGATGCGAGGACGGCAAAGCCGCCCGAAACACTGGAGAGCGGGGCTCCCGGCAAGCAGCGGACCTGCACAGCAGGCCCCCGGGGCCCGGGGCTGACGCGAAGCGACGAGCGCAACGTGCTGGCGCAGGGTAACGGTAAGCAACTTTCCGGGAAAACCATGAGGAGGTGGTATCATGAGAAGCAACAATCGTTATGGACTCGTTCCGCAATCCTGGTGGGGCAGTGTGGGGATTGATCTTCCCCGCGACCTGATGAATCTGCTGGATTTCTTCGGGGACAACACCCGGGAAATTCATCCGTCGGCGTTGCCGCGCATGACCGTCGATGAAGAAAAAGACGCTTATGTGGTCAAAGTGATGATGCCCGGTTTTGATCCGGAAAAGATCGATGCCGAAGTCATCGGTGATTTCCTGACCATTCGCGGTGAAAAGTACAGCACCGCGCTGGAAGACGGCGAACGCTTCATTCATCGGGAACGCTCGTCGGATCATATTGAGGAAACCATCAAGTTGCCCGGCCGGGTGACCCCCGACAAGGTCGCGGCCAAATATGTCAACGGCGTATTGACGGTGACGCTGCCGCGCGAAGAAGAACCCAAGCCGCAGACCATCAAAGTCACGGTTGGCAAGTAACAGCATCGGGAGAGAGGAGGATGATTATGGATATGGAAAGAAAAGATGAAAAAGATGTGACGCAGGCTGTTCCGGTGGAACCGGTTATTCATACTCCGGCCTGCGATGTGATCGAACAGGCCAATGGTGTGCGGGTCCTGCTGGACATTCCGGGCGTGGAACCGGATCAGGTGGATATCGATGTGAACAACCGGATCCTCAAGGTCACGGCGAGCAGTCCGTTCACCTGGCGTGGGCGTCCGGTTCGCTACAGCCGTTCGTTCCAGTTGTCCGATGACATTGACAGCGGCAGGATTTCCGCCCGCTTCCAGCACGGTGTGCTGGATCTGTCCATGCCCAAGACCGAATCGGCCAAAGTGCATAAGGTGAAGGTGGAAACCGCCTGATTCACCGGTTATGAAGAGGAGTTTTTCCTGAACCGCGTTCCCCCGCCTCCGGGCGGGGGGGCGCGGTTTTTTTTTGCTCCGGCGCCGGGTGCAGCGTCAGAAACAGCACCTCCGGCGGACAATTCCAGCGGGCCGGCAGCAGACTGGTCCCCAGCCCGCTGGTGACGACAAGCTGTCGCCCATCCTGTTTACGGAAAAGCCCCCGGTCAAAGAACTGCTCCGCCCGGCGCGGCAGGTAATTGGCTCCGACCAGAGGCAGGCGAATTTGACCGCCGTGGGTATGACCGCTGATGGTCAGGTCCGCCACGTTGTCCGGCATGACGAACAATTCCGGATTGTGCGCCAACAGCAGAATCGGCCGGCTTCGGTCCAGCCCGGCGAACGCCCGGGCCAGACAGGCCGGATCGGTGTGAAAGTCATTGATTCCAGCCAGCTGCAGCGGCCGACCACGCAGAATAAGAGTGGTGTTTTCGTACTCCAGCAGACGGATTCCGGTATGTTGGATGGCTTCGCGCAAGCCTTTGTTCATGGCAGTGGTGTCATGGTTTCCGGTGACGGCGAACGTTCGTCCGGGAAGCAGATGAAATCGCCGCAGCTCCCGGGTGATTTCCGGCATGGAGAGATTGCCGAACAGGGAATACCGATTGTAATAATCCCCCACCAGCAGAATCAGATCCGGCCGTTTCCGGGCAATCAGTGCCGCCGCCCGGGGCAGCAGATCGGTCCGAAGCAGGGCAGGGCGCAGGTGCAGGTCGGAGAGGACGGCGATTTTGAGCCCGTCTTGTTCTTCCGGCAAGCCCGGCAGGGCGACTTCCCGATAAACGGCAACCAGCTCGGCCGGTTCGGCGAGGATCGTCAGCACCCAGCGGATACCGGAGCCGAGCAGCAGCAAGCCCGCAGCTGCCGGAAGCCAGAAACGGCGCAGAATACGGGCGCAATGGAAAATAAATCGATTTTTTTTCATAAAATTCATATTGATAAGATAGCATTTTGGCATGCCTTTTGCTACCTTAAACTTCGAAATAAATATACTTCAGCGAAAGGGAGGAACATTTTATGAACACTGAAAAATTTACCAACCGTACCCGGGAGGCGTTGAACACCGCCTATATGCTGGCCACGGAAAACGGCAATACCGAATTGAAAAACATTCACGTGCTGGCGGCGCTGCTCAAGCCTGACGACGGGCTGGCCGTGTCGCTGCTGGAACGACTCGGCGTCAGCCGCAAGCTTTTTACCGCCAAAGTGGATGAGGCGCTTCGAAAGCTGCCCAAAGTTACCGGCCAGAGCGAAGTGTACAACTCTCGTGAATTCAGCCGGCTGCTGGTGGACGCCGCCAAACAGGCGGAAAATATGGGCGATGAGTTCGTCAGCGTCGAACACCTGTTTCTGGCCATCGCCGCGGACGGCGGAGAAGGCGCCGCGTTGCTGGAATCCGCCGGGATTACCGCCGACCGGATTCTGGAGGCGCTTAAACAGATTCGCGGCAATCAGCGCGTTACCTCCGCCGATCCGGAAAACACGTTCGAGGCGCTCAAGAAGTACGCCCGCGACCTGACCCGGCTGGCCATGCAGGACAAAATCGACCCGGTGATCGGCCGTGACGAGGAAATCCGGCGCGTGATCCAGATTCTTTCCCGCCGTACCAAGAACAACCCTGTGTTGATCGGGGAGCCGGGGGTCGGGAAAACCGCCATCGTCGAAGGTCTGGCCCGCCGGATTGTCCGCGGCGACGTTCCGGAAAACCTCAAGGACCGGCAGCTGGTCGCACTGGATATGGGAGCTCTGATTGCCGGGGCCAAGTTCCGGGGCGAATTTGAAGAGCGACTGAAAGCGGTGCTGAAGGAAGTGACCGAGTCCGAAGGGAAAATCATTCTCTTTATCGACGAACTGCATACCGTCGTCGGCGCCGGAGCCGCCGAAGGCGCGATGGACGCCGGCAACCTGCTCAAGCCGATGCTGGCGCGCGGAGAGCTGCATTGCATCGGGGCCACCACGCTGGACGAATACCGCAAGTATATCGAAAAGGACGCCGCACTGGAACGTCGTTTCCAGTCGGTGATGGTCAATCCGCCTTCGGTGGAAGATACGATTTCGATCCTGCGCGGTCTGAAGGAACGGTATGAAATTCACCATGGGGTGAAGCTGCGAGACAGTGCGCTGGTCGCCGCCGCGGTGCTTTCGGATAAGTACATTGCCGACCGTTTCCTGCCGGACAAGGCCATCGACCTGGTGGACGAAGCCGCCGCCGCGTTGCGGACTGAAATTGACAGTTCGCCGGTCGAACTGGACGAAAACGAACGGCGCGTCATGCAGCTGGAAATCGAGATCACCGGCCTGAAAAAGGAAAAGGATCCCGCTTCCGTCAAGCGGCGGGAAGCGCTTGAAGCCGAGGCGGCCGAACTCAAGAGCGCCGGCAAGGAACTGCGCGCCCGCTGGGAAAACGAAAAGAAGGCGATCAGCGATCTTCGTGCTTTGCGTGAATCGCTTGACGTGGCCCGTACCAAATTGGAAAAGGCCGAACGGGAATATCAGCTGGAAGAAGCGGCGAAACTGCGTCACGGCGTGATCCCCGGCATTGAAAAACAGATTCGCGAGGCTGAAGAGGCGATTCGTAACGACAACGGCACCCGGATGCTCAAGGAAGAGGTGGATGACGAAGACATTGCGGCTATCGTCAGCCGCTGGACGCACATTCCGGTCAGCAAGCTCGTGCAGAGCGAAAAGCTCAAACTGCTCGCGCTCGGCGACAAACTGCATGAACGGGTAGTCGGTCAGGAGGAAGCCGTCACCGCGGTTGCGGACGCGGTTCTGCGGGCCCGGGCCGGGCTGCAGGATCCGAAACGCCCGATTGCCTCGTTCATCTTTCTGGGGCCGACCGGGGTCGGGAAAACCGAACTGGCGCGGGCGCTGGCCGAAGACCTGTTCGACGACGAACGCGCGATGGTGCGGATCGACATGTCGGAATATATGGAAAAATTCAGCGTGTCGCGTCTGGTTGGCGCACCTCCCGGATACGTGGGGTACGAAGAAGGCGGCCAGTTGACCGAAGCGGTTCGGCGGCGGCCTTATTCGGTGGTGCTGTTCGACGAAATCGAGAAGGCGCATCCGGATGTGTTCAACATTCTGCTGCAGATTCTCGAAGACGGGATCGTGACGGATTCCCAGGGGCGCACGGTGTCGTTCAAGAACACGATCATCATTATGACCAGCAACCTCGGCAGCGACCTAATTCTGGCTCACAAGGGCAATGCCGATGAGTTGCGTGATCAGCTGATGGTGGAGTTGCGGCGTCATTTCCGTCCGGAATTTCTGAACCGGGTGGATGAAACGCTGATCTTTCACGGGCTGGACAAACGGCACATGGTGGCGATTGTGGACATTCAGCTGCGTCGTTTCGCGTCCCGGTTGCGCGATCAGAACATCGGGTTCGAAATCGACCAGGCGGCGAAGGAATTCATCGCGGAAGACGGGTACGATCCGTCCTTCGGGGCGCGTCCTCTGAAGCGGGCGGTGATCCGGTTGCTGGAAACACCGGTATCGCGGTTGATACTGGAAGGCAAACTGTCGGAAGGGATGGTGCTGAAGGTGACGCGCGGCGATGACGCGCTGAAGCTGGAATGCATCTGATCCGGGGACAGAATGGATGCCGGGAGCGGCGGATTTTTCCGCCGCTCTTTTTTGCCTCTTCACCAGAATTTGTGGGCGAACTCCGGTTCCGGTAGTTCGCCCAGCTGGTGATATAAGCACACTTTTGCAATTTTGAGCGTCCGAAACCCGAATGATTTTCTGATAGTCAGATTTATTTTCCTGTTCAACCCCTCGACGATCCCACTGTTGAACTGCTTTTTTGCCCTGAAATAATTCAATATCAAAGGTCGATGGGCGGTCAGCATTTTCGCCAGGTCTTTCATTGGTTCAATCCGACTGAAAGTTGCGGCGTGACACCACTGGTCAAGAAATCGCCCCGCCCATCCCGGCGAACGATATTCCCAAAACTTTTGAAATTGTTCTCGCAACAGGTATGCTTTTACCGTCCGCAAGTTCATTTTTAATAGTTCATTGAGTTTGAATCCTTGCTTTACCGTCAAGTTTTCCCGGCGTTTCAAAAAACACCAACGACTTTTGGACAGAAGCGGCGGTTGCTTTGCTTGACGCAAACGTTTAGCCTCTTCCGTCCGAACTTTATCGAGAGCCTTGCCAAATTTCTGCATGATATGAAAGCGGTCAAGCACGTTGATTGCTTGTGGCAAATGTTTGGCTATGATCTTCAAGTACGGTTTCCACATATCCGAACAGATTACCCTTATCTGAGCTGAAAAATTCGTTTTCAACCTCGCCATGTCGTCAAAGAATGAGTTCATGGTTTCTTGCGTGCGATTTTCTCCAATCCAAAGCAATCGGCGGGCACCGGGATCAATTTGGTAAACCAGTGTCAGATAGTTGTGTCCTCTGTGCCATGCGATTTCATCAACGCCCAGTGCGGTCACAGAATCTATTTTTCGATGCGTTAATCCATAATTAACCACCCATTCAACGGCAGAACAGACCGTTTGCCACGAAGAATGGAAATGTTCCGCCACGCTTTTCCATGAAAGTTCTTTTGCCCAGGCAGCAAGGAACGCGGCATAATGGTTGGTGAAATGATTTTTTCCGTCGCACCACGGAACAGCTTCAACCACAACGCGCTTGCATTGTGGACAACTGACTCGGCGCATCGCATAACGCAAGAAGACACGCCATCCCCACATCGGGACAAACTCAAATAAACGTTCCGGCAATGAATCGTAGCCGGGCGAGGCAGTGCCGCAAATACTGCAAACTGGCTTGCTATTGGTTCGAGCCTTGATTTCCACGATGATGGAATCTTTCTTATCGTTAAATTCTGACTTTCCAATGCAAAAGCATTTGAAAGTCAGACCGTGGTTGAGTATAGTTTTAAGGCGCATGGCTCCTCGTAATATGTTGTTTTGTCACAAAAATATTACGCCATGCGCCATTTTTATTCAATGGTTCGGATGAAAAAAGTCATTTTTTCTTTCCGAACCGGCAATAGCCGTATTCTCATCAGGTTCTGGCGGCTGTCAAACGACAAACGGAATAAAAGCGACCAACAGGAGCGATTATGCCGGATTGACGCTTGACTGACGGCGGGTTCTGATGTATCTCACGCCGACTTACCCACAAATTCCAGTGAAGACCCTCTTTTTTTGGGCACCGGGGGGATAAGGCCGGGAGCGCGGTGGCTTGATAGACGAATGTTTTTTTGTATAATTATAGTCGTAATCGCTGAAAATGCACAGTGTGATTTGAAGAAAGGTAAATCTGAAAGACACCATCAATGTCTGCTTGATTGGCAGACAAAGCAACTCTGATCTTTTAGAAAAATAGACGAATAAGCAACGATTGGCTTCTGTACTGCTGCTGGATCCGCTTCCGTCTTATGAAAAAGTAGTTGACGCAAATAATTTTTAGCGTGTTTTATGATAAAAAAATTGGCCGTTGTATTAGAATTGCAGCAAAAATTTTACAGTAGTATATTTTATGTTTTCTTCAGAAGGAACGGTGTATGGCTCATTCCGACTATATTTGACTTTTTCGTATGTCAGTACATACAAGAAAATACCTTGGGATTGCAATGTTTGAAATATGAGTTTCGCAATGTTATAGTAGCTCTCATACAAACATCCACCGGTGAAAAAACAAAAAAAGGGATATTTTATGAGAAAGAGATCTTCGACTATGATAGGATCATGGCCGTTATATGATATTGCGATAGGACCTGATCTGGAGCGAAATGAAAAACAGGGTAAAGCAAAAGGGATTTTTGCAATCGGAGATCATGCTGTTGGAGTTGTAGCCTTGGGCAAAATTGCCAAGGGGGGATTGGCATTAGGATGTGTTGCGATGGGGGTAATTGCTTTGGGCAGTGTGGGAATTGGAGTGGCCTCCTTGGGAGGATTGGCTGTCGGGGTGTTGTTTGCGATGGGAGGAACTGCTCTTTCTGGCGGCGTTGCTTTGGGGGGACTTGCCATTGGGCTTTGGACGGCGATGGGGGCTGTTGCTATTGGCGAGAATGCATATGGGGCTGTCGCTATTGGAAAATGTTTGAAAGGGGTTCTTGAGATTCAGCTGTTTAAGTAACTTTTGACAGCGTGTTTTTTGTGAAAAATACATTACGAGGTATTTTGTTTGCCAGGATCCGAGAAGTTGTAATGCATCCCTTTGTCGAGGGGGCATTTTCCCCTAGCAATCCCTGTTCCGCAGTGCTATCTTACGCATAAAAGAAATCTGGAAAAGTAAACGCACAATGCCCCAAAAGACAACAGCGAAACAAACGGAATGCGGCACCCCGCCCCCTCTGATGGCAACACCTGTCGCGGCGGGATTTCCGTCACCGGCGGAACAGTATGTCGAGTCGCCGCTGGATTTGAACGAACTGCTGGTTCACCGGCCGGCCGCGACCTTTTTTGTCCGCGCCGCGGGCGACTCCATGACGGGAGCGGGAATCCGCCCGGGTGATATCCTTGTCGTTGACCGCAGCCTCGAAGCGCGCGACGGTTCCATTGTGATCGCCTGCGTCGATAATGAATTCACGGTGAAATTCCTCCGTTCGGA
>CASDQW010000072.1 GCA_949282965.1 uncultured Lentisphaeria bacterium | reverse complement strand
GCCGCCGATGTTCGGCATGCTGCTGCGGCCTCGACGGACGGCCCGCTTGCTGTTCGATTTGGATGTGATTGCGGGCAGTCGGATGTTTGATGGTTCTTATTACCTGCGCGGCAAGGGGGAACTGAGCCGTTCCTGGACCATGACGCCGCTGTATCATTTCTGTTGTTACGGCTGGCGTCAGGGGTATGACCCGTCAGCGGCATTTGATTTAAAACTGTACCTGTTGAAAAACTCGGATGTGGAAGCATGCGGTTACAATCCGCTGGTGCATTATCTGCGTCATGGACGTAAAGAAGGACGGCGTATTTGAGCGGAAAAACGCCTCGCTCTGAGGCGGTTGAACGTGGTGTCAGCCAGTTGGTTGCCCGAATGGTGCAGGTTGCTGAACGACTACGAAAAAAGGGTTGCCGGATGGCTATGTATTCGGCTGGAAACACTTTACAGAAGCAATGGAAAAACTGCGAATAGAATCGTGTCAAACAACTGCAACGTCTCCCTTTTTTTTCGAGGGCGGCATTACGCAGCAGCCGCCAAAAAATGGGAAGCACTTCTTCCGCGTTTCCCACACCACTCATTTTTCTCCATAAGGTGTTATGTCGCCGATAAATGAGCGGTATGCTGGTGATTTTTCGGTCGGGTCTTGTTTTCAGCCGGTGTGCAGGCTGCTTACTCCATGATTCGGGGGGGAACTTTCTATTTTTTGCAGCATTTCGAAGGGCACGGTATTTGCAATCAAGTGTATGGGAAAATATAATAAATTGAGGAATGTTGGGCGCCCTAGTTTTGAACACAACGTCTGATCGGGAGAAAGGGACCGTGGATTCAGCGAAATCCTCGTTTGAAAAATATCTTTCCATGCGGAAAACGACGTACCTGTTGATGATCACGGCGGCTGTCGTTGTGCTTTTTTTTGTGATATGGGTGTTGAAACCTGTCTCCTGGAGTGATTTTATCGATGATATGTTGTTCTGGGAACCGTTTGTTTTGTTTTTCATCCTCTGGCAGTGCCAGCTGCACCTCAGTGAGAGGAAACAGGCGGTGATTCGTGAAGCCACCGATCAGGTCGCCCGTGAGTTCGGCATGCAATGCCGGGATCCCGGCTTGTGGGACGATAAACAATGCCGGGCCTCCCTGCTCTTCGAGCCTCAGGTCAACGCTTTTTATCTGGAACGCTCGATTCCACGTCGGATTTTTACGCTGGAAAAACAGGGGGCAACCTTGCAGTGCAGTCATGTGAGTTACGGCGTGCTGAGCAAAAAAGTGGAAAAGATCGGCAAACGATATGTCGTGCAGGGCGGAAGACATGCGACGATTTATATTATGTCAGAAGGACTTTTATTTCGTTGTTTTCTGCCGCTTCAATTTGCCGATAGCTGGCTTCTTTTACCGAAAAAATGGGGGCGGCATCTGGAAAAAATAACGCCGGCAAGGTTTTTTCTAACGGATCTCGCCAGTAAACCGGTTCCCTCGAATTTCAGTTTGTTCAAGAACGAAGGCGAGGCGCTCTGGATTTACTCGACGTCCGGTTCAAGGCAGGATGCGAATGCCGCGGTGCTGGAAGAGGGGGCGTTTGCGGAAAAATGTTATGCTTCATTGCGCGGGAAGCCCTACAGCCTTATGAGTTTTACCGGAAACAATATGTACGTTTATATCCCATTCGATTGGAAAATAACTTCCGAAAAGGAATTACAGGCGTGTATCGCAGAATACAGGGCGAACTGGGAACTGGTAGAAAAGATTGTTTTTGATGACGTCATGCCGAGACATTATGAAAAGCAGTTTGCGGCCATGAACTTCGAATAGTGGCCCGCGTTGCGGTGGCGTACATTCAGCGATGTCGGCTGAAGTTGCATTTCCCGTCTCCTTGTACGGAGGGCGGATAAGGCGCAGGCGCGGTCAACATTCCGACGCGGGAGGGTCTCCGGCCCGCATGGATTTGTCCACCATCGCGCAGACGCAGGAGTCGGACCAGACGTTTTCCGCGGTTTCCACCATGTCGATTACCGTGTAAATCGGCAAAATGATGCCCAGAATGCCGATGGGCGCCTGAATGCCGGACATCAGCGAAAGCGTCAGAAAATAACACCCCATCGGCACCCCGGCGTTGCCGATCGCGGAAATCACCGAAATGAGAAGCCACAACAGGACCGTCGGCAAACTCAAGGCCCAGCCGCCGTTCTGCATGACGAAAAGCGACGTTACCAGAATGAACGCCGCGCAGCCGTTCATGTTGATCGTGCAGCAGATCGGCAGGACGAAACGCGCCACTTCCTTTCTGGCCTTCAAATTATTTTCCGCGGATTCCACCGTTACCGGCAGCGTCGCCGCGGAACTTTTGGTGAAGAGGGCCATCAGCACCGCAGGCAGCATGCAGCGGAAGACCCTGAGGGGATTGATCCCGCGAAACAGCAAAAACAAAGGCAGCACGATCAGAAACTGAATCAAATTTCCTCCCAGTACCACTGCCACATATTTGCCCAGAGAACCGATGATGAACCCCGCCGAAACCTGTGCGGAAAGCTGCGCGGCAAAGGCCACGATCCCCAGCGGCAGTGTCCAGACCAGTCCCCGGATCAGGGTAAACAGCACTTCCTGCATGCCGATGATTCCCTTCAGCAGGATTTGAATGTTTTCCGACTCTTTTTTCAAAGCCAGCACCAGACCGGTGGCGACGGCCACCAGCAGGATGCTCAAAACGTTCCCGGAAGAAAACGGTGCCAGAATATTGTTGGGCACCACGGAAAGAATATGTTGATAGTAAGAGAGCGTTTCCAGATTTTCCGGGACAGTGGCATTCCCCTGCTGAATGATCTCCGCCGGGAGATTTCCCGGTTCGATCACTTTGAAAAGCAGGAGGCTGACCAGGGCCGCCGCCACCGTGGTAAGCAAAGTATACGTGATGGTGTGCAGAAAAATCCGACCGGTGTTTTTTCTGGTTCCGAGCAGAGCCAGCGTAGTGGTTACTGCCAGCGCGATCGTCGGCACGGCGATGAACTGGAACAAACGGGTGTAAACCGCGGCGATGAAATTGAAAAACTCGTTCAGCCAGCCGCATCCCAGGGTGCCCAGCCCTCCGCCCAGTACCAGTGCGATGATCCAGAGCGCAAATTGTCTGCCGTTGAATCCGGTTTTCGCTTGATGTTTTTCCATGATTGTCTCTCATTGGCCGGTAACGGCCTGATTTCCTGCCGGGAACGAATCGATGGCCGGAGCCGGCGGCGTCCGCGCACCGTTTCGAGAAAACTCCAACCTTCCTGTCAGGCATCCAATAAAAATAGCATCAATTCACTATTTTGCCAGTCGAAGGGCTTTCCCAAAAAGAGAAGCATTTGTATTTTTTTGCTTCAAGGTGTATCGTTTCCGGTAAATGGAGGGATGGCCACTGCCATATGGCCATCGCCGCGATGAGGGAGGAGCGGAATATCTTGAATCGCCGGAGAACCCAATGCCGTCGTCTGCGGGCGGGCCTGACGATCGTCATGCTGCTGCTGCTGCAGATTTTCAATGAAATGGACTGGAACTGTGCATGCCACAGTCATTTTTCCGGTTGCGACGACAATTGCCGGACGGAACACCGGACGGAAATCGCCTGCCGGCCGAATCCGGACGATCTGCTTGAAACCGTGTTGCTGTCGCCCTGTACCGAAAGAGTGCCGGTCTTTTTCGTTTTTATGCAGCAGGAGGACGTGCCGTACGCGGATTGCCGGTGGCCATTGTTTCGGGTGCGGGCGGGAAGTGCCGGCCCGCCTCCGGAAGAGCCGGTCCCGCGACGCTGCTGAAGCCTGCCGGACCGGCGTTGGAAGGAGGGGGCTGTTTTTTTATCGAATACTGATTCCAGTAGAAAGGATTCTGGATAATGATGGCATATCGTAAATATCTGGTGGAGTTCATCGGGACTTTTTTTCTGATTCTGACGATCGGGTCTACAAGCACGCTCAACGGCTCTGGCGTCATTCCCCCGCTGGCGATCGGCGGCATTCTGATGGTGATGATTTATGCCGGTGGTCCCATTTCCGGCGGACACTATAATCCGGCGGTGACCCTGGCGGTGCTGCTGCGCGGCGCAATGCCGAAACGCGATGCCCTCCCCTATATGTTCTCACAGGTGCTCGGCGGTGTCGTCGGTGCCTTGGCGGTGATGGAATTCAAACATAATCTGGAGCCGGTGCCGCCGTTCAACTTCCGTATTCATGACCTGGTGCTTTCGGAATTTCTCTTCACCTTTGCGCTGGCATACGTCGTGTTGAACGTCGCGACGCTCAAAAAGGCTGCGAACAACTCCTATTTCGGTCTTGCGATCGGCGGCACGGTCATGGCGGGGGCCTTTGCGGTCGGCGGCACGGTTTGTTCCGGGGCCTTCAATCCGGCGGTCGAGATCGGGCTGGCCTGCATGAAGCTGACGCCGTGGAACACCAGCTGGCTGACCATCCTTGCCAATCTGGCGGGCGGTGCCGTCGCGGCCGGGTGCTTCTATCTGATTCATCCGAAGACGGAACGAGAATAAAGGTTTTCCGGCACGGTCCTGCGGGCACGAGGGGGCCGGGCGGTTGCGGTCGGCGGTGATGCCGCCCGTCGGGGGGGGCGGGCGATGGGGGAACGCCGGGAGGGAACGGCACTGCCCGCCGCCTCAAGTCTGGCGGGACCGATGGCCGCCGGCGGAGAATTTTCTAAATGCCGGAAGAGACGGGACCTGCCGGATATGCCGGGAAACGGCGACATTGATTTTTTCCGGCTTGCCGGTATATTAGCGGGAGCAGGGGGGAACCGATCGGGAGCGGTTCCCTTCCCGTCGTGGCATTCCCTGGCGGAGAACAAGCACAAGAGGAGGAGAAACAATGACCCGTTGTACGAAAATGCTGGCTGCGGTCATGGCCGTTGTCGCCGCATTGTATTTTTGCGGATGCCAGTCCGCGTCTGTTCAACCTGATGGGAAGGAAAGGGGCCGAACCATGCAAGACGTCTGCCGATTTCTGAAGGATGCCGGAGTGTATTACATTGCCACGGTGGAGGGGGATCAGCCCCGGGTGCGTCCATTCGGGACGATTCACATCTTTGACGGCAAACTCTACATCCAGACCGGCAAGAAGAAAAACGTGTCCAAACAGCTCGACATCAACGGAAAAACGGAAATATGCGCGATGAAGGGCGACGAATGGATCCGCATTTCCGGAACGCTGGTCAACGACGACCGGCGGGAAGCCAAGGCGTCGATGCTGGACGCCTATCCGTCGCTCAAGAAGATGTACAGTCCGGATGACGACAATACCCAGGTTCTGTATTTCAAGGATGCCACCGCAACGATTTATTCCTTTTCGCACGATCCGGTCGTCATCAAATTCTGAACTTCCGGTGCCGTCGGGGAACGGGGCGTGATTGCTGCGCGTTCGCGATTTTGTCCGCCTGTCTGCGGTCGGCGGCGCGTCTTCTGACGGGTGCCGGTTTCAGGCACCCGGCTATGGCCGCATCCCGTTTCCCGGAACGGTGCGTCGGGGCGAAAAATCCGTTATTTTTCAAGCCCTTGCCTTGACTTGAGCGAAAAAATAGTCTATAATAAAAACCGACAAACGATTGTTGATAATATTGGAAAGACCCTATTGCGCATGACGACTCAGAAGGACATTGCCCGGGAACTGGGGATTTCAGTATCGGTTGTTTCGCGGGCGCTGAATCCGAAACCGGACAAAAACGCCTTTGTGTCGCCGGAGATGCGCCGCCGGATTCTGGAGTCGGCCCGGCGGCTGCGGTATCGGCCGAACCGGGTGGCCCAGTCGCTGCGGCGGGGGCGGGCGCTGGTGGCGGGGGCGTTTCTGCCGCAGGTGCACGATCGTCTGGTGGGGGAGTTGATGCAGGGGATTTCCGAGGTGGCGGTCCAGGAGAATCTGCCGGTCATGTTCTATTTCGGGTATGGGGAATCGGGGTTTGAGGATTTCTGGCGGAAGGCCTCGGAATACGCGCATTCGGGGATCATCACCCATCCCACTCCGATGCTGGACCGGGAAGAGTTGCGCGCTTATCGCCGGAATGGTGGAAAAGTCATCACCATCGACCCCTATTATGCTGATTATGACCTGCCCGGCATCACCGCGATCGGCATAGATGACCGCGCCGGAGGGAGAATGGCGGCGGAACGGCTGTGGGAGCGCGGTTGCCGGCACTTCGTCAATTGCGGCGACAGCCGGAAGCGACGGGAGGGGTTTGAGGCAGCCTTGCGGGAACGGCGGTGTGATTATCTGCAGATCGAACCGGAAAACATCCTGGAAGCGGTGGCCCGTCTGCAGCCGACGGCGGCGGCGCCGCTCGGTGTGTTCACCGGAATGGACTACTGGGCACTGGAAGTCTGCAACCAGCTGCTGTCGGCGGGATTGACGCCGGGGCGGGAGGTGCTGGTGATCGGGTACGATGATCTGGAACTGGCGGGACTTTTACCTTATCCGTTGACGACGATCCGGCAGCCTTTGCTGGAGCTGGGGCGGCGCTTGATGGGGGCGCTGATTGAATTGCTGGAAGAACGGGAAGTGGCCTCTTTCCGGATCGTTCCGCGTCTGGTGGTGCGGGCGACTGCCTGAACGTACAGATGTTAAGTGGATGAATACGGGAAAACGATTCCCGGATTTTTTTTGGACGAAATCAACAAACGTGTGTTGATGGTGGGGATAATTTCTGGAATGAAGCGGTAAATCATTCTTTGTGACGGATGGAACACGTTGACAAGTAATTTCTTATGGAAGTGACGAAAAAATGACGGATCAATATGAATCCAGAGTTGCACTTCAACGGAAAGGAGCCTTTGCCATGTTGAGAGAAGAGTTGTTGCGGGACTGGGGGGAATGGAGCCATCACCGACCTTTCATGATTCGAAACGACAAGGGCCGTCCGCATGGGGGGCGGAGGGCGGCGACCATGCGGTCCGTCGGTTTTACGCTGATCGAACTTCTGGTGGTGATCGCGATCATCGCAATCCTGGCCGCCATGCTGCTGCCAAGCCTCAACAAGGCCCGGGAAACCGCGCGGAGAACCTCCTGCGTCAACAACTTCAAGCAGGGAGCGCTGTCCATGGCACTGTACGTGGCGGACAATGACGACTTTCACCCCGCCTACAACATCGACGGGATGGTCTGGCCGGCGCGTCTGGCCAAGGGAAAGTATTTCACCTCGCCCGGTTCCATGGTCTGTCCCGGAGCTCCGTATCTGAATGTCAACGGCGTCAGTCTGGAGAATCAGATCCGGCGGAAGATGCAGATTCAGGATTTTGTGAACAGCAGCAGCGGGTCGCCGTTTTACTACACCTGTTTCGGTTACAACTGGTGCTATATCGGGCGGGCGGCCCGGGATGCGAAGGGCGCGGTACTCTCCAAGGCGATCTGGCGCAAGACGACGCAGATCCGCAAGCCGGGCTCGGTGATCCTGTTTGCCGACAGCATCTCGATTTCGGACAATCCGGATAAATTGAAAACGTGGTATATTGTACAGCCGCGATACAGCACGACCAATCAGGATGGACAGGTTCATTCCTGGCACGGCGGCCCAATTACCACCGGCTGGGTGGACGGACACGTAACCACGCCGGTGGCGAACCAGGTGAATCCGTATGAGTCGGATCCGTTCCGGGACGGAACCACGGATTTGGAACACAATTATTTCAACAGCTGGAGATAACGCCGCAGTCGCACATCCCGGAAGGGCGACTGTGCTTTTAACGGTCGGCTATTTGAATATTGCCGGCTGCCGGTTTATCTTGCGTTATCGAAATCGGGCTGAAATGATTACTGCGGATGAGGACATCCGTCATGAAAGGGGAAGGATATGTTGCGGGTTTTGTTCGGGGGGTGTTGCCTGTTGTCGGCATGGGCGTTGGCGGCGGAATCGCCGACGGATTTTTCCGTTCCTTCGGCCAGGCGTATTTTCGAGAATACACTGAACGCCACCTTGAAATTCTGGACGGCGCTGGAGGTGGTCGACGAGGCGGGCGGTTTTCACGCCTGGTTCGATGCCGAGGGAAAAAGAATTGCTCCTGAACCTTCTTCGCCGACGGCTTCCGAGGCGGGGAAGCCGCTGCTGGTGCAGTTACGCATTCTGTACGCCCACGCGGTGGCGATTCCGCGGACGGCGGATCCGGCGGAGCGGGGGCGTATCCGACGCCAGTACGATCACGGATTCGCGTTTCTGGAGAAATACCGCGATCCGAAGACCGGTCTTTTCATCACTTCCGTGAATGGAGGCGGAACGCCTTATAATTCGGAGGTGCGGGCGATCAGCCAGATTTACGCCATTTACATCCTGAGTGAAGTGGCCGAAGAAATCAGCGATCACCGGGCATTGAACCTGGCGCGGGATACGTTTGCGAAGTTCGACCGGCTGTTTCACGATCCGGTGCATGGCGGGTATTTTGAACAGCCGGAACGCTCCGCCGCCGTGCCGGACACACTCCGGAAAAGCATCGGCAGCAATATGCATGCCGCGTTGGCGCTGGCCCGGCTGCTGCGCGTCGAGCCGACCGGGAAGGTCCGGGAACGGCTGTCCGAACTGTTCGGCATTTTAACGTCGGACCGCATTCTGTATCCGGGGGGAAACGTCTATATGACGACGGATGCCGACTGGACGCCGGTCGAGGTTGACGGACCGCCGACCCGGCAGGTCCTGTACGGACACAACGCCGAACTGGTGTGGTATCTGCTGGAAGCGGCGGAAATGCTGCGGATCGCTCCGAAAACCATGCTCCCCTGGCTGAAAAAAGTCTCCGGCGGCATTATCCGGTATGGCATTCTTCCGGACGGCACGGCGGCAATCTTCGGGCCGGGCAAAGGCGGCGCGGCGGAACCGGTGGACGTGGTGCGCTGGTGGATTCAGGCGGAACAAATGAACATGCTGCTGCGCCTTTACGACGTGACGGGGGAAACGGACTATTACCGTCTGTTCGAAAAGGTGGCGCGCCGCACCTACGAGCTTCTGCCCGGGCCTCACGGCGTCTGGTACGGAGGCGTGGATCCGCGCAGTGGGAAACGCTACTATCTCGGCGGCTGGTCGTGGAAGGCGGGCCTGCACGTCATCCGGTCGATGCGGCTTCTGAACCGTTCTCTCGACCGGCTCAAGGACGGCTGGAAACCGCTCCGGGAATTTCGGAGCGGACTGCCGCGGCGGCCGACTCAGGTGTCGCTGGGGTTTCCCTACAACCGGAACCGTTCGGCGGAGAGTCTGGTTTCCGAACTGAAGGTGAACGGGTACGACGGTGCTTTTCTCATCATCAAGGAGCGCGACATTCAGCCCGCGGGACTGGTGGAAGCCGCGCTCCGCGAGGGGCTGCAGGTGTGGGGGAGCTTTTTCGGTCCCGGGACGTTCATGCCGGATTCGCTGTTCGGTCCGGAATCCCGGGAGTGGCGCATGCAGTTCACGGTGGAACGGCCGAACCGGTATTTCTCCTACGTGCATCCCGAATACCGGGAATGGTGGAAAAAATATCTGGGCAACCTGTATGATCGACATGCTTTTACCGGATTCGTGTTTTACGAAAGCTATTACGGTACACGGGCCGGCAAACTGGCGGCCGGCGCCAAACCGTGGTTCGGGGACATCAGTCCCGGTTTCGTCCGGCATTTTCAGCAGGCGACCGGGCATGATCGGTTTCCGAATTTTACCGATCCGGATTCTCCGGACTATTACCGGACCAACCGGGAGCTTTACCTGGACTATGTGGAGTACCGGGTGAAGTCGGTGGTGGATTTTCACCGGGAGATCTGGGATGGGGACGGCGGACTGCGCCGGAAGCATCCGGAAGTGATTTTCGGGACCTGGACCGTCGCGCTTGCCGGAGATGATTCCGTGCGGGCGGAGATGCGGGAATTCGAGGCGCAGGACGGCGCCCGGATGGTGGCGGAGCTGCAACCGGATTTCCATTTTCTTCAGTCGCACTGGCCGGACTGGATGCCGGAGAAACAGACGCCCGCCTATCTGGATGGATACCGTCCCTACATCCGTTCGATCCGGGAGGTGTATCCCGATCTGCAGCTGGCGGTGCAGGGGGATTTCGCTTCGACGCTGCCGTTCCGCCGTTCTCCGGAGTGGGTGGCGGAATTTGAACGGAAATGCCGGGAAACGGGGTTTCAGTTTCCAACTTTTTATGAATTTTCCGTGCGGCACGCGGTCTACTATTCGGCACCGCGGGCGGTTTCCGGAGAACTGGCGCCGGACGGCCGGGGCAAAGTGGTGTTTGATCAGGTGATCGACCCGGACAGCGTGAAAAAGCTGGAAGGTCTAGATCTGGGCGACGGTCGGAAACTGTCCGCCGTGAAGACCGACGGCAACTGGCTGCTGTTCCGCGTGGAAGGAGATCTTGAAGCACCGGTGTCCATTCCGCTGGGAGGCATCACCGACTGCCCCGCCATGCGGGCGCCGATGCCGGTACACGGCCGGGGCAAAGCCAACGCGGTTCCGCCCGGAACCATGCAGGTGCTGAAACGGGTAACGCCGTCCGAAGCGCGCTGATCCGCCCTCTGCGGGGCGCGTCAGATGAATCGGACGTCCACTTCGCGCAGGTAGCGGTTCCGCAGCAGGTCCGAAAGCCGGCGAACGATCGTGCGGCGCAGCTCCAGCTCCACCGGCAGATTGGGATCCTGATGCGCCTCGTTGATCCGCGTGCCCACGAGGAACTCGATCCGGTCGCAGCTGAGCAGGAGTTTGCCGAGGCGGGAAGCCGCATCATCGTGCAGCGCCAGTTCGTTGCGCTCCAGATAACGCATGGTCCGGGTCAGTGTGAAGATGCCTTCGGTGACCAGATCCACGCCCGGCATGCGCGCCACCGGCGGCAGGTCGCCGCCGACGGTGGAGAGGTCGGTTTCCGATTTGACGCCCCACTCCCGGCCGATGATGGCCGCGGTCGTGCCGCCGCAGATGACCTTGACGCCTTCAAACTCCTTTAATAATTTCGCGCACTCGGCGTCGCGGTCCCGGTGGAAGGGTGGGCCGGTGAAGAGCAGCATCCGGCGCGGATAGCGGAAGTAGGCGCAGCAGCAGCTGATGTCGTCGAGGGCCCGGTGTTCCGGCTCCTTGGCCACCGCTTCCCGGACCGTGAGTTCCGCAAGTTCCCGGGAGGCGATGTCCGGCCGGCGGGACACAAGTTCCTCCAGATATTCGGCGAAGTTGCGGCTGCCCCAGCCCATCGGGTAGGCGTCGGTCCCCATTCCGGCCTGCGTCACGCCGTCGGAACAGCAGATGACACGGTCTCCGGGGCGCGGGTGAAAGGTGTAGAGTCGCATGACGTTTCCGGCGTGGCGGGGGGCGGCGACGGCCTGGTAATTGAGCTTGACGGGCTTGCCGTCGCGGAGCAGCAGCACGGGAGGGTTGCCCATTTCGATGATCCGGCTTTCCCCGTCCGGGCGGATGTCGGCGATGGAGAAGGCCGCATAGCTGATGCCGCGTTCCCGGCAGACCGGCAAAGTATCCATGATGACTTCCGCCGAATGCAGCACATCCCGGTCCTCCTCGATGAAGCGCAGTGCCATGACCGCGGTCATGGAGGCCATGATGTTGGCTTTGACCCCGTGGCCCAGACCGTCGGCGAGGACTGCGACGAACCGGTCGCCGCCGGCGATGCGCTTCATTTTGACGCAATCACCGCAGATCTTTTCGCCATGGCAGTTGCATTGTTCAAACCCGATGTCGACGAACAGACGACGGCGTTTCCCGTCATTTTGCGGAAAATCGTTCATGGAGCCTCCTCCTCTGCGCCCATACCGAGCCGTTCCGTTTCCGGAAGCGGTTTTGCATGAAACCGGTGGACGGGACGGGAGGAGATGAAGCAATCCGGTTCTTCTCCCAGTTCCCGCCGCCAGACCAGATCGGCCGCGCCGACCGGAGTGGCGATTTGCTGGAATTCGCTGATGATCAATTTTTCCGGTCGGAACAGCCGTTCCGGCAGCCGGGCGGCGATGAGTTCCCGCAGTGGATTCAGCAGCAGCGGGCCCAGTTCGGTCAGCTCCCCATGCAGGATCAGCAGCTCCGGACGATGAAACTGAATGAAAACAGCGGTGGTTTCGGCGATATGCCGGATGGCCCGGTTCAGTACCCGAAGCGTTTCCGGATCGCCCCTGCGCACGTTCCGCACAAACGCCGCAAAGTCGCTGTCCGGCAGCTGCGCCAGCAGCGCATGAATGCCGGCTTCCGCCTCCAGACAGCCGCGCATCCCACAGACGCAGGGGGTGCCGCCCGGCTCCACGATGTAATGCCCGCAGTCGCATCCCCGGGTCTGATAAGGATAGGTCCGGTGATCAATGACGATGCTGCTGCCGATGCCGTATCCCAGATAAACGACCAGAAAATCTCTGGTATCTCCGGCATGTCCGATGACCTGTTCGCCGAACGCCACCGTGCGCATGGTGACCGCCGTATGCACCAGACAGCCGAATTCCCGTTGCAGGATCGGCCCCAACGGCACTTGACGGTAATGGGGGATGTTGGCACAGACGGTCACGATCCCTTCTTCCCAGTCGAGGCCGCCGGCGACGCTGGCGCCGATGGCGAAGAGATGGCGTCCCTCCAGGTGGCGGTTGATGAAGGCGCGCAATTCCCGGATCAGTTTTCGGTTGATCGCTTCGGCGGGGGCGTCCGCGTTGGTCGGATAACTGTGCAGGGCCAGCGGATTGCCGGAGAAATCGCAAATGACCATGCGGGTGATGTGGTCGTTGAGCTCCACCCCGATCAGCCGGTGGCGGTCGTTGTTCATTTCAAGCAGCCCCGGAGGCCGGCCGCGGTCGGAGCCGGCGGCAGGATCGGCCCGCTCGGTAATGTAGCCTTCCGCGATCAGTTCGTTGGCGTATTTGGTCACGCTGCCCCAGCCCAGCCGGGTGCGGCGGCTGACCTCGGTGCGCGACATCGGCCCGGCGCTGCGCAGTAAGGCCAGAATGCTCTGGCGGTTGAGCCGGCGGAGCGTTTCCGGATTGCCGATGGTTTTCTGACGGAGCGCGGTCATGTTCTGGTCTCCCGAATTGTTCCCTGGTACAATAGCCCGCGTTCAGCAGGATTGCAACCGGATCCGCGAACGGTTTTACCGTGCGTTCCCGCCGCCGCCACCATGTTCATCCGAAGAAATCACGGACTGCCGCCGCAAGATCCGGTACCACCCGAATGCCGGAAACATCCTCCTCGGCGACGGTCCGCGCCCCATATCCGGTGGTGACCAGATAGGATTCCCTGCAGCCCGCGGCGCGACCGGCACCGATGTCGCTGAGCCGGTCGCCGACCATGAAGGACTGTGCCGGATCGATGTCATAATCCGCCATGGCGCGCCGCAGCATGCCGGGAGCCGGTTTCCGGCAGGAGCAGGGGCCGGTATGGTCCGGGTGATGGGGGCAGAAGTAAAAGGCGTCCACCGCCGCTCCCTCCGCGGCCAGGAGTTCCCGGAGCCGCCGGTGAACGGCGTGAACGTCCGATTCGCCGTAATATCCTTTGGCGACGCCGGCCTGATTGGTGACGATGATGACCAGCCAGCCGTGGCGATGGATTTCGTTGATGGCGGCGGCGACGCCGGGCAGAAGGACGGTTTTTTCCGGTTCGTGCAGATAATGGACTTCGTCATTGACGACGCCGTCCCGGTCGAGAAAAGCGGCTCCCCGCATAGAATACGCTCCACGGATTGTGATTGATGGCCCCGAAAACACTGCCGTCCGGGGGGCCGGATACAGTCATTAATATATAATTACAACTTGAAGTTGCCAGAATCAGACATTATATTTAAAAGGAAATTTTATTGTCTGATTGGAGAAAACCATGAATACCGCGGAGGAATTGATTGCCCGGGTGCGGTCCGGCGAACTGGATTTCGCCACCGCGCTGGGGATGGCGGCGCAGGCCGCCGGAGGCGTGGCCGACATCGGCTGCGCCCGGGTCGATCACGCCCGGAACAGGCGCTGCGGTCTGCCGGAATTCATCTACGGCGCCGGGAAACGGGCGGAGGAACTGACGGCGATTGTCCGCGAGATGGTCGGCCGCAGCGGTGCCGCGCTGGCGACCCGGCTGGACCAGGCCCGCGGCGAGAAACTCGCGGCGGAGTTTCCGGAAGGGGAATTTGATCCGGTAGCGGGTATTTTCATGGTGAAGAAAAAGTCTCCCGCTCCGCGCGGCAGGGTGCTGGTGGTCGCGGCGGGCACGTCCGACGCCGGACCGGCGCGGGAGGCGCTGCACACATTGCGCTTCTGCGACATCGGCGCCGAGTTGATCTCCGACGTGGGCGTGGCCGGACTGGAACGACTGTTTGCCATTGCCGATCGACTTAGAAGCGCCGACGCCTGTATCGTGGTTGCAGGCATGGAAGGGGCGCTCCCCAGCGTGGTGGGAGGCCTGGTGAAATGCCCGGTGATCGCGGTTCCGACAAGCGTCGGCTACGGTATGGCGCTCGGCGGTCTGGCGGCGCTGGCGGGAATGCTCAATTCCTGTGCCGCGGGAATCACCGTCGTCAATATCGATAACGGCTTCGGCGCTGCCTGCGCGGCAGTGCGGCTGATGGGCCTCAAGCCGGATCTGTGATCCGCTTCGTCGGGGGCTTCCGGCCGGAAGCCACGGAACAATCGGTCGGTTCAATTCATGAATGTCAATTGCTTTGGAAAGTATTCAGGTATAAAAATGAACAGCGAGAAAAATCCCAAGTATCGACCTTTGGAACGAGTTCAGTTGAAAGACCGGCAATGGCCGGATCGCGATATTGTCAAGGCCCCGGTGTGGGCCAGTGTGGATTTGCGGGACGGCAACCAGGCGTTGCCGATTCCGATGGGGCCGGAGCGGAAGTTGCAGTATTTTCGGATGCTGACCGGGATCGGATTCAAGGAGATCGAGGTGTCGTTTCCGTCCGCGTCGCAGGATGATTTCGATTTCGTGCGGCGGCTGATCGAAAAACAGGAGATCCCCGACGACGTCCGCATCGCAGTGCTAACCCAGGCGCGCAAACACTTGATTGACCGGACCCTGGAGTCATTGCGGGGGGTGCGTCGGGCGATCGTGCATTGTTACGTGCCGACTTCCGATCTGCACGGGCGTTTCGTCTTCGGCCGCGACCGGAAGGAAGTCCTGGAAATGGCACTCGAAGGCACCCGCTGGGTCAAGGAGGCGATCGCAAGGGAAGGCCTGACGGAAAACATCGCTTATGAATTTTCGCCCGAGGAATTTACCGACACGGATATTGATTTTTGTTTGGAAGTGTGCGCCCGGGTCAAGGAGATCTGGGGCCCGTCGCGGCCGGAGGATTTCATTTTGAATCTGCCGGCCACGGTGGAGCGGCGGCCGCCACACCAGTACGCGGACATGATCGAATACTTCTGCCGGCATTATCCGTATCTGGCGGAAACCACGATCAGCATTCACGCCCACAATGACCAGGGCTGTGCCGTTGCCGCAAGCGAATTGGCGCTGCTGGCGGGGGCGACCCGGGCGGAAGGGACGATCTTCGGGCACGGCGAGCGGACCGGAAATCTCGATATTGCGGTGCTGGCGTTGAACCTGCATTCTCGCGGAGTGGAGACGGGGCTGGATTTTTCGCACCTGCCGGACATTGTCCGGGTGGTGGAGGAAAATACCGGCATCGAAGTGCATCCGCGTCATCCCTACGCGGGACAGCTGGTCTTCACCGCCTTCTCCGGATCGCATCAGGACGCGATCCGCAAGGGGATGGAACAGCGCGAGGCCATCAGCGAATTTTTCCACCAGGGCTGGAAGATTCCGTATCTGCACATCGATCCGGCGGATGTCGGCAGACAGTATGAGAAACTCATCCGCATCAACAGCCAGTCCGGCAAGGGCGGGATCGTCTATGTGCTGGAAAAAGAGTTCGGCATCCATCCGCCGAAGGCGATGCATCCGTCGATCGGCGCCGAAATTCAGAAAGTCATGGACGAGCAGGGGGGCGAGATCGATTCCCAGGAGCTGCACCGTCTGTTCCGGGAGCGTTTCGTCAACGTGGTCGGACCGTTTCGGATGAGCGATTATTCCCGGATTTCCGCTTCCCGCGGCGAACGTCTGGGGGTGAATTTCACCTGGCATACCGAGGAGCGGTCGGTGGAGCTCTACGGACAGGGGAACGGACCGTTGTCGGCGGTGGTGAACGCATTGAACCAGTCGGGCATGGTGCCGAAATTCACGCTGGTGGATTTTTCGGAGCGGACGCTCGGCAACAGTGCGCACGCCAAGGCCATGGCGTTTATCGGGATTCGCCGCGACGACGATCCCCGGTTGTTCTACGGGGCGGGAGAACATTCCAACATCGACCGGGCGGCACTGGCCGCGCTGGTCAGCGCACTCAACCGCATGGCCAGAATCCGGTAGGGAGGAAAGGCGCAGATGAACGAGATTTCGCGCGCCAGAATCAAACTGCTGCTGTTGCTGCTGGTGGTGGTGGCATTGATTCATGTGCTGATTTTCAAATTTTTCGTCATTCCTGCGGGACCGGAGAAAACGGATGGGATACCCGCTGAACCGGAGGTGAACATCACGGTGAAGCCGCGGCAGAACTTCCGGTTTCGGAAATTGTCGGACAATCCGAATTTCGGGACATCGTTCCGGCGGGAGAGCGCGGTGGACGGCAATCTGGCGAATCTGCCGCTCAGCCGCGGTGCCACCAGTGGTTTTCTGGTGGATCTCGGGAGCCGCGAGGTGTTGTGGATGAAGGATCCGCAGCGCAGCGTCCCGGTTGCGTCGATGGTCAAGATGATGACACTGCTGGTGGCATTCGAGACGCTGGAAGACCACCCGGAGTGGAATCTGGACACGCCGGTGAAAATCACTTCCGGCGCCACCAAAGTGGCCCGTACCGGCATTATCTGGCTGGATACCCGGGAGACGCTGCCGTTGCGGGAACTGCTGATGGCGATGACGATCAAAAGCGCCAACGACGCCGCCTGGCAGGTGGCTGAATTTACCGGTGGTGGCGATGTGAATGCTTTCGTGCGGCGCATGAACGAGCGGGCGGCGGAGCTGGGTATGCCGGGAACCAATTTCATCAACCCCAACGGGTTGCCGAACAAGTCCGGTGCCAATTCGCTCAGTACCGCCGAGGGCATGGTGATTCTGGGGGAACGGTTGCTGGAATATCCGGATATTCTGGGCTGGACTTCAACGCAGCAGACGTTCATCCGGAACGGGAAAACGGAGTTGACCAATACCAACAATCTGGTGCGTCCGCGCTGGCCCGGAGTGGACGGATTGAAAACCGGTTATACCCGGGACGCGGGATTCTGTCTGACCTTCACCTGCCTGCGGGACGGGCGGCGGCTGCTGGGGTGTGTCACCGGCTTTAAGACCGCCCGCGACCGGGACCGTTTCGTTCGGAAACTGCTGGATTGGGGATTTGAACGCAGCGCGGAAATCGCCGCCGGGAAAAAAGAACCGCCCGCGGCGGGACCGGTGACGAGCAGCGGAAACATCGGAAAGAGCAAGTAAGAGGAATGTTCAACGGCACATGGTTTATGGTGGCGTGCCTGGCGGCGGTCGCGGTTCTGCTCACGATCCTGGCCCGGCCGGACCAGTTGTGCCGACTGCTGGCGTGGGGGTTGCGGCTGACCGTGGTACGGGCGCGGCGGTACGGGGATGGGGTGATTCCCCGGAAGGGGCCGGTGCTGCTGGTATCGAACCATGTGGCGTTTTTTGATGCACTGATGATTCTCGGATCGACCGCGCGGCGGGTGCGTTTCATGGTGCACGAGGATTTTTTCCGTTATGCGCCGTTGCGTCTTTTCTTTCGTTATCTCGGGATTCTGAAGGTGCCGTCGGCGCGGCATCCGCGGGCCATGCGTGCTTTTTTCAAACAGGTGCATGAGCTGTTGCGGGCCGGAGAGGCGGTATGCGTGTTTCCCGAAGGCGGGGTGTCGGACAACGGATTGCTTCAGCATTTTCACGAGGGGATCCGGGAACTGCTGCCGGAGGGGGTGAGAGTGCCGGTGATTCCGATCCGGCTGGGGATGCTGTGGGGGCGGCTGTTCACCCTGGACCGCGGACGGTTGAAATTCATTCCGCCGCGCCGGATGCCGATCGAGGTGACGGTGACGGTGGGAAAGGCGGTTTCGCCGGAACTGACCGGATTCCAGCTGCGGCAGGTGATTTCCGAAATGGGGGCGGATACCGAGAAGCGGCCTTTCCCCGGAGAATTGCCGATTCATACGGAATTTCTGCGGCGGGCGCGGCGCCGTCCATGGCGGCGGACGTTCCGGGATTTCGAGGCGCCGCGCGAGCTTTGCGACTTTGAGATGCTGGTGCGGGCGCTGGTGCTTTCGCGCCGGATCCGGGAGCTGGATCCGAATCCGTCCGGAGGTTTTGTCGGCGTTCTGCTGCCGAACTGCAACATTCTTGCCGCCGCCGTGCTGGGGGTGATGTACGCCGACCGGACGCCGGCGATTCTGAATTACAGCGCCGGCGGCGCGGCGATGCGGGAAGCTGTGCGGAAGGCGGACATCAAATTGACGTTGACCAGCCGGAAATTTCTGGAAAAGCTCGGGCTGGAATCCACTCCGGAAATGATCTGCCTCGAAGACCTGGCGGCGGGGATTGGCGCCGGGTTGAAACGGCGTACGACATTGGCCGCCGCGCTCCTGCCATGGCGGTTTCTGGCATGGAGCTACGCTCCGGAATCGCGTTACGACCTGCAGCGAACCGCGGTATTGCTCTTCTCCAGCGGCTCCACCGGAACGCCGAAGGGCGTGGAGTTGACGTATCGGAACATCAACAGCAACATCTTCTCTTTCTGGCGCGGCATCAACTGGTCGCCGCAGGACCGGATCATCGGGAGTCTGCCGTTGTTCCACGCCTTCGGCTTCACGGTCTGTTTCTGTTTTCCGGCGCTGTCGGGGACGCGGGTGGTGTATTTGCCCAACATTCTCGATGCGGCGCAGGTGGTCCGGCTGGTGGAGGAGGAACGCATTACGCTGATGATCACGACGCCGACCTTTTTGCAGCATTACATGCGCAAGGCGACCGCGGCGCAGTTCCGCACTCTGCGGCTGGTGATCACCGGGGCGGAAAAGCTGCGCAGCGACATTGCCGGAAAATTCCACGATTTGACCGGGCTGTCGATCGTGGAGGGGTACGGCTGTACCGAACTTTCGCCGATTGTGTCGATCAATTTGTCCAGCTCTTTTCTGTCGCTGGGACGGCAGGCGGGCCGCCCGGACAGTGTCGGCGCCCCCATGCCGGGGATCCACGTCAAGATCGTCGATCCGGAGACCGGAGCGGAACTGCCCCCGGACCAGCCGGGCATGCTGCTGGTCAAAGGCGGGCTGGTGATGCGCGGCTATCTTCACGATCCGGAGGCGACGGCGGCGGTAATGGACGGGGATTTCTACCGGACCGGAGACATTGCCGCGATGAGCACCGACGGCTATCTGACCATTACCGGGCGCCTGTCCCGGTTCAGCAAGATCGGCGGGGAAATGGTGCCGCACGAACTGGTGGAGCGGGCGATTTCGGAATATCTGGAGTGCGATGGACGCAAGGTGGCGGTGATCGGTGTGCCGGACGCCCGGCGCGGCGAAAAACTGCTGGTTTTCCATACACTGGAGTCGCTCCGGACGGACGACTTGCTGGCGGGGCTGCGGCACAAGGAGCTGCCGAATCTGTGGATCCCCAAGCCGGAGGACTTCATCCGTATTGACCGGCTGCCCCTGCTGGGGAGCGGGAAACTGGACCTGCAGCATCTCCGGGCGTTGGCGGACCGGATCGCCCGGGGTGAATCATTGGAGAATGAAGAAACAAAGGCACAAGGCGCCGCCGCTGGCGGAGAGGATACCAAGGAGTGAGGCGAACATGGCGGATTTGAGCTGCGATCTGGGAAAACTGAAGCTGAAGAATCCGGTGATGACCGCGTCCGGGACGTTCGGTTACGGGCGGGAATACCATCAATTTTATGACATTTCCCGCCTCGGGGCGGTGGTGGTCAAGGGCATTCGCATGGAGCCCTCCCCCGGGAATCCGACGCCGCGGGTGGCCGAGGTGGCGTCCGGCATGCTCAACGCCATCGGACTGCAGGGCCCGGGGGTGGAAAAATTCCTGCACGGCGCCGAATACCTGCCGTTTCTGCGTACGACCGGCGCGACGGTCATCGTCAACATCTGGGGGAAAACCATGGCCGAATACGGGGAGGTCGCCGCCCGTCTCGACGCGGAGTCCGAAGGAATCGCCGCGCTGGAGATCAACATTTCCTGCCCGAACGTCAAGGCCGGCGGCGTGGCTTTCGGCACCGATCTCAAACTGGCGGCGGAGGTGGTTTCGCTGGTGCGGCGCTCCACCCGGCTGCCGTTGATCACCAAGCTCAGTCCGAACGTTTCCCGGATCGCCGACTTCGCCCGGGCGGTGGTGGATGCCGGCAGCGACATGGTGTCGCTGATCAATACCCTGACCGGAATGGCGATCGACATCGAAACGCGGCGGCCCCGGATCGCCAATCTGACCGGCGGCCTCAGCGGTCCCGCGGTCAAGCCGGTGGCGGTCCGGATGGTTTATGAGACGGCCCGGGCGGTTTCTGCGCCGGTCATCGGCATGGGCGGCATCATGAACGGAGCCGACGCGGTGGAGTTTCTGCTGGCCGGTGCTTCCGCCGTGGCGGTGGGGACGGCTAATTTCGTCGATCCCCTGGCCGCGCCGAAGGTGATCGCGGGCATTGAGGAATACCTCGACCGGCACGGCTGCCGGTCGGTTTCGGAAATCATAGGAGCCATGGAACGGCCATGATCATTGACTTTCATACTCATTATTATCCGGATAAAATTGTGGAACGCGCGCTGAGTTCCGTGCAGGGGCTGCTGGAGCCGGCGACCGACGGGACCCGCGCCGGGCTGGAAGCCTCGATGGCGCGGGCGGGAATCGACTGTTCCGTGGCGCTGCCGCTGGTGAATACCCCCCGCAACAGCCGCGGCGTCAACCACTGGGCGCTGACGGAAAACCGGCCGCCGATCCGGATGCTCGGCTCCATTCATCCCGAGGATCCGGAAGTGATGACGGCTCTGGAATGGATCGCCGACTCGGGATTTCCCGGGGTGAAGGTGCATCCGGAATACCAGCATTTCCGGTTCAGCGATGAGCGTTTTTATCCGGTCTGGGAAAAATGTGCGCAGCTGGGCCTTTTCGTGTTGACCCACGCGGGCAGCGACATCAAGTTTTCGCCGCCGTTCCAGACCAATCCGGCGGAACTGGCGGCGTTTCACCGGCGTTTTCCGGAACTGAAGCTGGTGCTGGCCCACCTCGGCGGAATGGATATGTGGGACGAGGTGGAAAAGGAACTGCTCGGACTGCCCGTCTATCTGGATCTGGCGATGATCGGCGACTTCAATGTCGGCGCGGAGCGGCTGGTGCGGATGATCCGGCGGCACGGGGCGGAACGGATTCTCTTCGGAACGGACAGCCCCTGGCTGGATCAGAAACGTGCGGTGGATTTCGTCCGTTCGCTGCCGCTTTCGGAAACGGCGAAGGAGCAGATCTTCTACCGCAATGCGGCCGGTCTGCTGGGGCTGGACGTCCGATAGGCGAACGGAGAAGGAGAGCTGGCGATGATGGAGTGGAAAAATCTGGTTTCGCCGCAGCGCCTCGGGCGGCGCGACGACGGGGCGGTAATCACCCAGGACCGGTCGCCGTTCCAGCGGGATTTCGACCGGATCATCTTTTCTTCGGCGTTCCGCCGGATGCAGGACAAGACCCAG
>CASDQW010000071.1 GCA_949282965.1 uncultured Lentisphaeria bacterium | reverse complement strand
CAACTGTACAGAAACTTCTGAAACAGGGTTTCCGCCTGCTTCATTTCACCGATCAGAATGGCGGAAATCGCGGTTTCGTTGGCATACCACGGCGCTTCAATGCCGAGGTCGCGGTGCATCTTCACCAGCCGGTCCACCTGGTTGCGGTAGCTCGACATCGAGCCGTGCCCGTGAAACGCCAAGACATCATAAGAACCTTTCCCTTCGGTCAGGGTACGTGTCATGTGGTCCTTCTCCCTCATCTTCGGCGAAGAACCGGGCATTCCGGTATAACCGCCGGTCAGGACGCTCATCTCCGGCGCGGCCTTTTTGGTTTCGGCATAGGCGATTTTCATCATTTCAATATACTCCGAAACCGGAAAATTGGCGAAGCCGATATGGTCCGGTTCATTCCAGACCTCGACATACCGCAACCTGCCGCGATAATGTTCCGCAAAAGCACGGATGAATCTGCGCCAGTGGCCGTAATCGGGGCGCGGCTTGCCTTTGTAGTTCGGTGCGAGCGGCTTCCACTCCTTTGCAACGGCCCACTTCGGCAAATAGCAGTAGATCGCCTGAACCTCGATATTCTGCGCCCCGAACGCCTCCACCACCCGGTCGAAGCTGCCGAACAGCCAGCGGCCGGGAGCGGGCTGGATGCGTTCCCAGTAGATATCCGTGCGCATGATTTTGACGCCGCACAGCGCGGCGGCCCGTGCTTCCAGCTCCAGGTCCCGGTCGGACAGCCCCTGCGGATGCGAGCAGACGCCGAACAGAAATCCCTTCGCCATCCCCGGCGTGGGTCCAGCGGGCCGCATATAGCAGTAACGGTACTGCTTTTCAAACGTTTTCAGCTGCGGATCGTTCTCCCGGAACCGGACATCCACATAATATACTCCGAACTTCTTCGGTTTCATCAACGGGAACAGCAGTTTTCCCCCCGGAGCAAGCGTGATTTTCCGCGTCGCGTTCTCCAGCTCCGCGCCGAATGCGTCGGCGACCCGGTAAAAAAGCTCTCCCTCCGCTTTTTCCTTTCGGGGATTGACCAGCGAAATTCCCGGCGCCTCTTTCCGCTCCGGCGTCAGAATCTGAAGCGGCGACCCGGTTTCCAGCTGCGGCTGAAGCGGCAGTCCCGAATGCAGCACCTCAATTTCGACTGCGCCGATACCGAGGTATCCTTTTCCCTCGCGGGAATTGAAATCCGAGGCGAAACCGGTCAATTTCGCCGGAAAATCGATCCGCCGGTTCGCTCTCTTTCCCCAGCTGCCGGCCTTCGGTTTCCCGGCGTCGATCTGATAGGCAAACTCCCGCCATCCCCTGTCTTCCGCCGCAAGCGGCCGGGTGAACTGGAACGTCTCCCCCTCCCGGTCGGTAATGCGCAGATTGAAGGTCCGCGACTTGCCGCCCTCCGGGATAAAGGCGCGCACCCGGATCTGCGCGGTCCTGAATTCCGGCAGCTTCACTCCCGGCTTAAGCTGAAATTCAAAATAACCGGAACGCGCGCAATCCCAATCGATCCGCAAAGCGTCCCGCTGTTCCAGCGATTCGATGCGGACCGACTGGCCGCGTTTTTCCGGCGTGTGCAGAATCACATTCTCCGGCTTTGCTTTCCCGCAATCCAGCAGTTCTCCGCCCCGCACCGCAAACGACAGTGCCAGCACCGCAACCACTGCCGCCGAACGGCAGATGTTCCAATCACATTTTTTCATTCTTTCTCCATTTGGCATTCGTTTGGCCGGGGCCGGTTACAACTGGTCGATCTTTTCCATCCGCGACTCGAAACTGCTGCCGCTGCGGTAGGTATTGAGCGACACCCATGACGCGGAACCGTCGACGCGCGCCACGGTAATGCCGCGATTGTGATTCGGCGGAATTTTACCGACTTCGACACCGTTGCGCAGCATCCGGTCTCCTGAAATGCAAAAAGAAAGCACTTCGTTCTTCAGGCGTCCGAGCGGTTTGTTGAAACTCGGCAGACAGCAGGAGACGTTGGAAAGATCGCGGGAATAGATGTAATCCGCAAAATTATACACTCCCGCCTGATTCCACCCGTCCTTCGGGTTGGAGGGACATTTCAGGATCTTCGGGCGGTTGTTCCCGGTTACCCGTCTGGTGAAATCCGCATCCGTCCCGCCCAGATATTTTCCAGCCGCCACCAATCCGAGGCCGACGTTGGGATATGCCAGCTTGCTTTCGGAG
>CASDQW010000070.1 GCA_949282965.1 uncultured Lentisphaeria bacterium | reverse complement strand
CTCTTTAAAAGATTTCTCCGTAGCCAAAACAATGGCTTCTATCGCATAGACATCATACTCATCCGTTGAAATAATATTAACTTCTTCTGACATTTTTGATGCATTTTTAATAACAGATGGTAAGGAATCACTTTTTAGAATTTTTTTATAATTCGCAATACGTTTGCTACAATAGAAAAAATTATAATACTTAAAATACAATATTTTTATGTATGAATATTTATTATTCACAAAATCATCCCAAATAGAGGAGCATAATATTATTTTCCTACTTTTTATATCGTTAAACTCTTCAGTATTCCATATTAATTCTGTATATAAAGCCGTAGATTTACTTTTCATAATCATAATGTCTCCCTTGATCATCATTGAAATGAGGGCCTCTATTTTGAGACGGATCATCCTTAAATGAATGTCCTTTCGAATCATCTCGAATACTTTTTTTGCCAGATGGTGTATCAAACTCATATGTCATGTGCGAGAATAAATGGTTCTGTTTTTCAGTAAAAAACAGGTAACACTTTTCTCCATGTTAATAAATTGACAGTCAATAAGATGCAACAATGCATCATATTCTGTCAATAAGAATAAAATAGCATGAAGAAATGTGATTGCAAATCAAGGAATATTTGAGTGATGGATTAAAATTGACCGACGCTGGAGGATCGGTTTTCAAAGAAAGGCGATCCGGAAACCCGGAACCGTCCAAAGGACGGAATGAACGCGGGAATAAGCCACCGATTAATGCAAATTCCTTCCGGCACGGAAAAGCCTGATGGATTCTTTGCTTTCCAGATAACGCTGTATTGCGATTCTCCATGCATGCACGCCCGCGTCTTTTCTCAGTCGTTTTTTCCTTGGAAATGTCTCCAGAATTCCTTCCGCCAAACACTTGATTTCCAGATAAACACCTTCCCGGTCACGCCTGCTGAAGTCTGGCTTCGCTCCATCACCCCGTTGAACTGCGGAAATCCCGGCGGACTGTTGAAGGGAATCACTGCGAACATTTTCAAAATCGAAAGAACTTCACTGGAATTCAGATTTGATCCATTGTCCCGCTTCAGGAAAAATGGCGCTTCATGTTTTTGCATCAAGTAGTTGAGATGTTCGGCCACCGCCTCTCCGGTAAATGCTCCGACCTTGACGGCCGGCTCAAGTCTCATTCTGCTGCCGAGATCGATATGAAAGCGCCAGAACCTTTTGCCCGGTATTCCCGGATTCATTTGCCGAGGGAACGTTTCCCGATCCCGAGTTCCCGCGCAATGGCTTTGATCTGATAACCTTCCTCTAAATAGAGTTTCACGGCCTTGAGCTTGTCGGCCACTGAATAGCGGAGACCATTCCGATTCGGCACTTTTTCCGGTGCTTCTTTCCTTTCACACCTTCCTCCTTCTTCAGAGAAAAGTGTTACCCGTTTTTACAAACTCTTCAAACCATTTTTCCGCAGCTTAGCACAATGGGCGGGGGGATGAAATACTTGATTTATGCCCGCGTCAGCGAACGCGGCTCCGGATTTGAGGGATAGACGACAAGCCCGATGCAGGTCAAAATCTGCGAAGATTATGTCCGCTTGATGGGGGGCGAGGTATTCGATCACCGCTCGGATGAATTCATTTCCGGGAAAAATATCGACGATCGGCCTTCAACGAACGAAATGCGGGGATGGTCCGGGATGTTTTTCATTCGCACCTGGATCCGAATGTTCCGGTCTGGTCGATTGTGCGAAAATACCGAAATGTTCTTTCTCATCCCCGGATTTTTGCGATTCTGCGGAATCCGGTTTATTGCGGGATGATTCCCCGCGGCGGGAAAATTTTTCCGGGGAAGCACTCCGCATTGATTACGCAGGAGACATTTGACCGGGTGCAGGAACAATCCCCTCATTCAAATTCAGATATTCGTCCCAAGGCGCAGCGTTACCCCTATTTGCTGGGAGGACTGGTGGAGTGTACCTGCGGGCACCGGAAGACACCGGCGAGCGTGAAAAGCGGGCAGTACAATTATTACCGTTGCGTTGACATTGACATGGCGAACACGCGGATTGCGGATTTGGACGAAGAATTATCCGGTCTGCCTGGCCGCCAGGAATTGTTGCAGAATCAGCAGAGACTCGGGAACGACGTTCACAAACTGGTAAAGACGCTTTTACTGCAAACGAAAACGTTCAGCGATGCTCTGCGTGCTGCAAAGAACTGTTCCCCGGACGATCTGCGTACCTTGATTCACGCGAACATCCAGCGGGTGCTCGACTACGGCGATGGAACATCTCGGATTATTCCGCGTTGGGGAAAAAGTTCGACAAATCATAAAGATTGGTACACCCGGCGAGATTCGAACTCACGACCTTCTACTCCGGAGGCAGACGCTCTATCCAGCTGAGCTACGGGTGCACCGCGAATAATACTAATATAGTCCTCTTTCCGCTTTTTTAAAGGGCGGTTCCTGTTTTTTTTCGATTTTCTTCCGAAAACGTTTTTCTCCACGGCCGATTTGAAACCATTTCCACGTTGTGGTATCTTAATGACCGCCACAGGAGAATCAAAAACAAATTCAAGAGAGGATCGGAGAATGAAAAGATATTGGATTCGGTGTACCGCCGGCGTGGTCGGTATGGTTGGCTTGTTGAGTGCCGGGTGTTGTGGCCCGGAACAATCGGCCCCGTCGCCCGACAGCCCGGCACCGGCAGTGGTTTCGGTCAAAAACGCAGTTCCGGAAAGCCCCCGGCTGCAGGAGTTCGACCGGCTGCTGCAGGAGTATCGCGCGGATATTTACGAACAGGCCGGTAAAGGATTGACGGCGGAACGCGTCTCGGCATTGGCCGATGCCGCCGGGGTGAAGATCCCTACCGCGGTGGCCGCGTTTTATCAAAGGTATGACGGCGGACTGGATTTCTTCGGCACCCTGTCCATGCCGTCGCTTGAAACGGCGTTGACGCAGCGCCCGAAAGGAACGGATGATATCCTGATTTTCGGCGAATACGGCGGCAGCGGATGTTTCTATCGCTCGGGCGATGACCGGGTGTGGTTGATTTTTCCGGAAGAGAACCGGAAGATCGAATTTGCTGATTTCAACGTTTTCCTGCAGGCGATGAACGCCATGCTCGATCAGGGCGTGGACCAGCTGGATACCGATATTGCCATCGAAACCACAGAGGGCATCTGGAGCGAACTCGGACGGGAGAGCCAGCTGAATGCCCGGTGAATTGAGAAAGAAGGTCGTCTGGCCCGGCAGCACGCAGCTGGCACCCGTGCCGGCGGTGCTGGTCGAGTGCGGCGGGACACCGGAGGTCCGCCCGAATCTGATCACGATTGCCTGGACCGGGGTGGCGTGCAGCCGTCCGCCGATGGTGTCGATTGCTTTGCGGCCGGAACGGTATTCGTATGCGCTGATCCGGGAGAGCGGCGAGTTTACGGTGAATCTTCCCGGAGCGGATCTGGCGGAAACGGTGGATTGGTGCGGCGTGGTTTCCGGACGGGACCATGATAAATTCGCCGAGCGGGGCTTGACCGCCGTTCCCGGTACCAAGGTCGCCGCACCGGTGGTGGGCGAGTGCCCGCTGGCACTGGAATGCCGGGTGCGGCAGATTCTGGAGCTGGGGACGCATCATCTGTTTCTTGCGGAAGTGCTGGCGGTGCAGGCTGCGGAGGCACTTCTGACCGCCGATGGGCGGTTGGATCTGGAGCGCTTCGGCATGCTGGCTTACGTGCATGGACATTATTATGAATTGGGGCGGTGCATCGGGCATTTCGGTTACGCGGTCCGACGCAAGCCCGGAAAAAAGGTACGAAAATGAAGACTTTTCCCGTGGTGGAACCTGAAATGATGGAACGCTGGCGCCGCGCGCTGGGGGAATCCGGTGAGTTGCCGTTTACACCGGAAACGGAATGGGTGCGGAAGGCGGATTTTCCGGAATTTCACGGAGAATTTTACTGGCAGCGGACCGGGCAGAAGACCCGGCAGCAGATTCTGCTGATGACGCCGCACGGAATGAGCGGCAAACGCCCGGCGGTGGTAACGCCTTTTTACTCTCCGGATGGTATGTGCGGCTATGATCTGGCAACCGGCAAGAGGCTGCCGCGGGAAAAGGAGACCACGTTTTTCGCATTGCATCTGGTGCGCCTGGGATATGTGGTGGTGGCCTGTGATGCCTATCCGTTTCATCTGGTCCCCTGTCCGGAGGGGTGCGGCGGACGACAGGACTTCCTGTGGTGGCGCGCTGCGGCGGCGGAGTTGCAGCGTCGTTTCCCCCATTGGACCGGGACGGGCAAACTGGCCGCGGATACCCGGCTGGCGGTGGAGTTTCTGGCGCGGCAGCCCATGGTTGATGCTGATCGGATCGGCATAATGGGGCATTCGCTGGGGGGGAAGATGGCGTTTTATGCCGGATGCCTGGACGAACGGGTGAAGGCGGTGGTCGGCAGTGATTTCGGTATCGGCTGGGAACAGACCAACTGGAGTGATCCCTGGTACTGGGGCGCGGAACGGGTCGAGGCACTGCGGCAACAGGGTTTGGAACACTGGCAGATGCTGGCGGCGCGTTGCCCGCTGCCGTTCTTTCTGATTGCCGGAGAGTTTGACAACGAAGCGAGCTGGGAATTTCTGGCCCCGGCGCGGAAACGGTATGCCGCGGCAGGGGCGGAGGAGAATCTGGGCTTTTTCAATCACGCGAGCGGACATCGCCCGACGGCGGAATCGCTGCTGGCGGCCTATCGTTTTCTCGGGCGCCATCTGGAGGCGGAGCAACCGGAGACGACGGCGGCGTTTCTGGAGCCTTGAGCAACTGTTCCAGCAGGTGGCGCTGCGCTGCTGTGGGGTGGGCGGCCAGGCCCCGGCGCGCGGCGGCGGCGGCTTCGTCGTACCGGCCCTGCCGTCGCAGACTTTCCGCCAGAAAATACCAGCGCTGAACTTGCATTTCCGGCAGGGCGTCGGGAGGAATCCGGCGCAGCAGCTGTTCCGTTTCCTCCGGATGTCCGGTGGGCAACGCCAGCAAGGCGGCGTAATAGTCGCGCCACACGGGAGCGCCTTCGAAGTATTTCAGCACGTTTTCTGCCGCCGCATATTGTCCGGCTGTCAGCAGCGGGGTGATCGCCCGTACTAAATAGGCGGGATCACGGCGATTTCCGGAATAGGCCTCCAGATGATAAAGCAGCGGCGATTCCGGTGGATTCGGCATTTTTTCCAGCGCCAGCGCCCAGGCGGTTGAGTCCGCGGCCCGGCGTGGGGCAGGGGGCATGAGCCCCCACGATATCAGACAGAGCACGATGGTAACGATTCCCGCCATCAGGCGGTCCCGACGAGATCCGCGAAGCATGTGATAAAACGGATAAACCGCACATATGGCCAATGCCGGATACAGAACCAGCCGATACCGTCCGGTCGGATAATAAGCGGTCATGCAGAGCCCCATGGTAAGCAGATAGCCGATGATCAGCCAGTCGCGTCTCTTGCCCCGGCAGGCGGCGATCAACAGGAGCACCAGACCTGCCAGCGCCGCCGGAATGACCACTACCGGATCGGGGAGGGCGGCAAGCGGTGAAAAATGCCGTCGGAGAAAATGGTAGTTGAGATTATCCGGGATTTCCCGGGGGCTCAGTGCCGTCGGAATTTTGTGCAGGAACCCGATTGCCGTGCGTACCGGGCTGAAGCGGTTCGGACCGGTGTGGGTTTCTCCGTTTTGAGCCTGACTCCAATCGGTCAGGGACGGTGTTTGCGCTACGGACAACAGATAGGAAAAGTTATTGCCGTAAAACGGGAGCGGCCATTTCGCCCGATGCCAGTTCCAGCCGATTACCGGCAGCCAGACAATCAGCATGCCGCACACCAGAAAGCCGACCCGTTTGCGGAAACCAGGGCTGCGACGGCGTGGCGTGAAAGTCAGCCAGCACAGCCCTGCTGCGAGGAACGGCAGTGCGGAGGGACGTCCCAACCCGGTCAGTCCCAGTGCCATCCCCGCAACCGCGAGTGCCCCGGGAGAAAAACGGCGGCGGTGTGCTTCCAGCAGCATGGCCAGGGCGGCGATGCCCAGCAGGGCCATCAAAGATTCCTGCAAGGCTACGCATTCGTACAACAGCGGCGGCGCATAAAGTGCAGCGAGCAGGCCGGCTGCCAGGGCGATCCCTTTGCTGCCCCACAGCCGGAAGGCACAGAAGGCGGCGAGGAGGGCAGTCAGCACTCCGCCCAGCATTTGACAGGCGGTCAGTATGGGAGGAGTGCCGGCGGCGGCGATCAGGAAACGGTAAGGCGTGAAGATGCCGAGTCCCGCCGCCAGGCGGCGTCCCAGTTCCCAGTGGGTCATCATATCCAAGCCGGGGACCAGGTGGAAACAACTGAGCGGCGACCGGCGCAGCGCGAGAAACACGGCAAGACGCACCGCCGCGGCGGTGATCCCGACGAGCCAGTAAACATGTTTGCGGCGCAGATGGAACGGCATGAATTCTGATCCTGATTTTTGCGATAAGATAGCATGATTTCGAGAATCTGAAAAGCGGTGAAACGTAAAAAACTCCGGTCCCCATGCTGGAAAAAGGCGTTTCCTGTGCTACATTGATAAGATTGCTTCTGTACCGGAAGCGTGATGCCGCAAAGCAGCGGGAGAGATGGAATGCGTATCAATAAAAGTTTTTTTCGTACCGGGGGAATTCTGACGGCCATTGTGCTGGGCGCATTGACCCCGCAGGCGCACGTGGCCGGTTTCCTGATCCGCTATCTGATCATGGCCATGCTGCTGCTGGTGTTTCTCCGGGTGGAGGCGCCACAGAACGCGTTTCGCCCGAGCCATGTGTATCTGATGATCGCCAATCTGGCGATGGGGCCGCTTTCTTTCGGCGCGGTCTGGCTCTGTGGCGGCAGCCGGGATCTGGCACTGGCGGCTTTTTTTGCCGGCATTACGCCGACCGCCACGGCGGCGCCGGTGGTGATGGGATTTCTGAAGGGGCGTGAGGAATATGTGGTGGTGGCGTTTTTACTGACGACGGTGGCGGTGGCGTTCGGCATGCCGCTGCTGCTGCCGCCGCTGCTGGGAACGGAAACGCCGGGGTTGTGCGGACGGGTTTTTCTCAGTCTGGCGCTGGTGCTGGGGGTGCCGCTGGTGGGGGCACTGTTGTTGCGGCAATTTTATGCGCCTGCCCGGCGCTGGCCGGCGAAGCTGGGGGATTTTTCCTTTGGGCTTTGGCTGGCGGCCCTGTTTCTGATCGCGGCGAATGCCTCGGATTTTCTGCATGACAGTCGGGTGGGGGCACTGGAAATGGTTATTGCGGTCTGTCTGGTGACGCTGGTGGTGTGCGCAGCCAATTTTTCTTTGGGCTATCTTCTGGGTGGCAAGGAATTCCGGCGGGAAGCCAGTCAGTCACTCGGGCAGAAGAACACCACCCTGACCATTTACCTGGCGCTGCTGTATGCCAATCCGGTGGTGGCGCTGGGGCCCACGTGTTATGTGCTCTGGCACAATCTCTGGAACGCCTTCCAGCTCTCCCGGGTCAAGGTGAACGATACGGAAATCCGACTTTGACCGGAGCAACCTTTCTGCGTTTTAAAACAGAGGCCGCGGTATGCCGGATCCGGCAGCTTTCCGGCATGATCTCCGGCGGTACAGGATGGATTCCGGCGTCAGAAAAGCAACCGCTGCCGCGGTTTTCGGAAGAAGATGAAACGCGCAGCAGCAGAGCGGGAGACAGACAATCTGTCCGGAACGAACCGACTGCGTCGGGATTATGGCTTTTTCCAGCTGTCCGCGTAATCAGCGGCAATCGCGGCGGCTTCCTGAAGAATCGGGTCGTCCGCCGGACCGCGCTGGCGGTTACCGGTGTCGAGCAGTTCATCGGCGTCTTCGGTCTGGTCGGCATCCTGGGTGTTTTTTTCCTCCAGATATTCCTGCCAGCGTTTTTCCTCGTTTAAGGAAATTTCCTTGCGACTCAGCTGCGTTTTGAAGCGCTGGATCCGGGTGAGCAATTTCTGGTAATCCGGCGAAGCGGCGATTCGGGCTTCCGACTTTTTCTTCAATTGATCGACCCGCATCGGCAGTTCGGCATCCCAAACCCGGTAGGAGCGCGGCCGGATTGAATCCCACGGCAGATGATTGTCACTGAACATTTCACCGATTTCCATTTCTTCGGTCAGAGAGGGCAGGACGATATCCGGCTCCACTCCGAGCTGCTGGACGGAACTGCCGTTGATACGGAAAAACATGGCGGTTTCCAGTCGGACCGAACCCGCCGGGAAACGGCGGTTCACCAGCTCCAGCATCCGGTCAAGCTGCATCATGGTGAGCACGGTGCCTTTGCCGAAGGTCCGGCTGTCGCCGACGAGCAGTCCGCGCTGATAGTCCTTGATCGCGCCGGCGAAGATTTCCGCCGCCGACGCCGAAAATTTATTGGTCAGCACCACCAGCGGTCCTTCCCAGGCTACCAATTCGTCCTTATCGGATTCAACCTGAATACTGCGATCGCTGAGGCGAACCTGCACGACCGGGCCGGTTTTGATGAACAGTCCGGTCAGGGCGATGGCTTCGGGGAGGCTGCCGCCGCCGTTGCCGCGCAAGTCCATGACGACGGTTTCAACATTTTGTTTCTTAAAGTCTTCCAGCAATTTTTTGACGTCGCGAGAGCAGCTTTTGTAATTGGGATCCCCGCTGGCGGCACCGGCAAAATCCATGTAGAAGCTCGGCAGATCGATGATGCCCACTTTTACCTTGGTCCCATCAGGGCGGGTGATTTCCCGGATTTCCCCCTGGGCCTCACTGTCCTTGAGTTCGACTTTGGCGCGGGTCAAGGTGATGCTTTCGGGCACGGCGTTGCGGCCTTTTTTGCCCGGCAAAACGGTCAGCGTCACCTTGGAGCCGGCAGGGCCGCGGATCAGTTTGACCGCGTTGTCCACAGACATATCAATAACGTCCACGGGTTCGCCGTTTTCCTGGGCGACGGCGATGATTCGGTCTTCCGGGTGCAGTCGGCCGTCCAGCGCCGCCGGGCCGCCCGGGACGATGTCGACCACGCGGACATAGCCGTCATCGCTCATAAGCGTGGCGCCGATGCCGCTCAGCGACAAACTCATGTTGATTTCAAAATCCTCGTCCATCTTGGGCGGCTGATAGCCGGAGTGCGGCCCATACACCTGGGCGACGGCGGCGAGGTAGAAGCCGAGAATATCGATTTTTTCCCGTTGCTGATAGATGTTGTGCAGGTCGCGCAGACGTTTTGCCACTTTTTCTTCCGGCGATTGCCGTTCCCACAGGGCGCGAATGGCTTTCCGTTCTGAGGCCTCGCTGTTTTTCTGATTTTTGTCGTTGGTGTTGTCCGCTTCGAGCGAGCGCCGGATCAGGCGGAAATAGAGCAGATCGCTTTTCAGTTTTTTGGTCCAGAGCTGATGCAGTTCCTCATCATTGGCCGGGCGGGGAAGTTTGCGGCGGTCCGGTTCGAAGGTTTCATCCACGGTGAAGTCGAACGGCTTTTTCAGCATTTCCTCGGTGAATGCCCGGTATTCCTCGAACCGCTTGAGAAACCGTTCATACACGGCAAAGGCAAACGATGCATTCCCGTCATTGAGCTGCCGGGCCAGAAGCATGCGTTGCGGTTCAAATTCCCGGACATCCTCGGCGGTAAAAAACATCTTATTGGGATCCAGCACTTTGAAATATTCGTCAAAAATCTGGCTGGACATGCTGGCGTCCAGCGGCTGCTGCCGGTAATGCTGGCGGCCGATCAAATTGGCGGTCAGCCGGGTAATGATTTTCAGCCGGTCCGCCTCGGACACTTCAGTACTGGCATATATCGACAACGTCGCCGCCAGGCAGACCGCTGCCAGCAGGACGAAAAGAAGGTACTTTTTCATATGCAGAAACCGCTCCTCTCTTGCGAAAAAGTCATAATTACTCTACATATTTATAGAATAACACCGTTTTGGTGAAAATGAAAGTCTGATTCCTGAAAAAAACCTGAGATATCCCGCTTTCAAACCGTCCGGGATTGCGCTATATTGATTCCGGAGAGTTATCGGAATCCCGGAGAGAACCTTATGAAACAATTCATGACGCCGGAAAGGTCGGTTTTTCAGGCCGGCAGCCTGATCACCTTCCGGCTGGAGTGGAAGGACGCGCCTCCCGGAGCGGGACGGCTGCGGACCACGATCGGCAATGTTTCCGCGCTGCGCCGCGAGATCATCGAATGGACCGAAAATGGTCGGGAGCTGGAGGGCGCGGCCTGGCATGACCTGCCGATGCAGACTGTCGCGGACGGAGTGTTTGAATTGACTTTGCCGCTGCTGGAGATCGGGGTGTTTGAGGCAAAATGCTGCTTCGTGCCCGCTGACGGCGGCAAAATCCGTTGGCCGAGCGGAGGTAATTTCCGGATCAAGGTGGAGAGCGCCGCCAATGTCGCGGGGAATACGATTTATTGCGCGTTTGTGCGACAGTTCGGGCCGGATTGTGCCGCCCCGCAGCCTGCGCCGTGTGACGGCAAGACGCTGGCGGCGCTGGATCGGCGGGGATATACGGTAATTCCTCCTTCCGGGACTTTCCGGGCACTGATCAGGCGGCTGGATCATATTTTTCAGGATCTGGGGTGTCGCATTCTGCAATTGCTGCCGATTCACCCGGCCCCCACGGTGTATGGTCGGATGGGACGGTACGGCAGTCCTTTTGCGTCGCTGGATTATTTTGCGGTGGATCCGGCGCTGGCGGAGTTTGACCCGAATGCCACGGTGCTGGAGCAATTCGTGGAGCTGGTGGACGCGGTGCATGCGCGTCGGGGGCGTATTTTTCTGGACATTCCGGTCAATCATACCGGTTGGGGGGCCCGGCTGCAGAACGAGCATCCGGAATACTTCGTCCGCCGTCCGGACGGCCGGTTCGAAAGTCCCGGCGCCTGGGGAGTGGTGTGGGAGGACCTCTGCCGGTTGAATTATGCCGAGCCGGAAGTGCATCGGCTGATGGCGGAAGTGTTCTTGTACTGGTGCCGGATCGGGGTGGACGGTTTCCGCTGCGATGCCGGGTATATGCTGCCGCAGGCGGCCTGGAATTACATTGTCAGCCGGGTGCGACAGGAATTTCCGGACACCGTGTTTCTGCTGGAGGGGCTCGGCGGACGGCTGGAGGTGCAGGAAAAACTGCTGGGCGAGGCCGGATTGGACTGGGCGTATTCGGAGTTGTTCCAGAACTACACGCGGGACGAGATTAGCCGCTATCAGCCGTATGAGGAGCAGTGCGCGACGCGGTTCGGAACGCTGGTGAATTTTGCGGAAACCCATGACAATGAAAGATTGGCGTCGAAATCCCATCGCTATGCCGCCATGCGTTGTGCCTTGACGGCGCTGCTGGCGGAAAACGGCGCGTTCGGTTTCGCCAACGGGGTGGAATTTTTTGCCGAGGAACGCATCAATGTGCATGAGGCGGGGACGCTGGATTGGGGGCGGTCGCCCAATCTGGTCGCATGGCTGCGGCGACTGACCGCTCTGCTGGCGGAGCATCCCGCTTTTGCCGCGGGCAGCCGGGTGCGGCTGATCCAGTGCGGCCCCGGCAATCTGGTGGTCGGGCGTCGGGAGGCTCCGTCGGGAGCGGCGGTGCTGGTGCTGGCGAATCTGGATTGCGAACAGTCGGCCCGGGCGCATTGGCCGGCGGTAGCCGGCGGCGATGACGACGGCGGTGAATGGCTGGATCTGTTGTCCGGAGAGCGGCTGGTGCTGGAACACGAAGGGACGGAGGCGGTTTGTCCGCTGGCGCCGGGAGCGTGTCGTTGTCTGAGCCGGAACGAAGCGGATGGGAACTTGCTGGCAACGGCCATGACGAGTCGGGGGGAACCGGCGGCAGTGCTGGAGCAGCGGGCGGCGCAGTTGGGATATCGGATCCGGCAGTTTTTCCGGAACGACCCGTTGGCTGGAGGCCCGCCCGCGGAACCTTTGCGGCAGGATCCGTACGCGTTTGCCGCGGCGGCGGCGGGCAGTGAACTGCCGGGTGTGGTCCGTTACCGTGTCGGACGCGATGAACGGCGGCTGGTGATGGTTTGTCCCGGAGAACTGCTGCTGCTGGAGGGCGAAGCACCGTTTCGGGTGTTGTTGACGGACGGCGGCGGGCGGACGTGGGATCGTGCTGACAGTCTGCCGCTGGCGGAGGGTGGCGGGGAATTTGCGTTTCTTTTTCCGCCGGAACCGGCGGAGACGGCGCGGGAATGGACGGTGGCGTTGGTGGTGTATGGCGAAGAGAACGCCGTCTGCCGGGTGAGCGGGCGGATTTTGCTGTTGCCGCCGGGGGATGCGGTGCGCTGGCGGTTCCGTTTTTCCGGGAATGCGGTGCGGGCGGAAGATATCTGCGCCTTTGCCGCCAATCGTCGGGGGGGAATGACGATGATGCGCGCAGCCTGGGGCAGACTGGAGAGCAAATACGATGCCGTGCTGGCCGCAAACGGGGCATCGCCGTATCCGGTGGATCGTCGCGTGATGTTTTCCCGATGCCGGGCGTGGTTGGTTTCCGAGGATTATTCGCAGGAGATCGATGAAGCGGCACTGACCGGTTTTTCCGGCGGCGGCAACCGGGCGGAATGGCGATTCAACATTCCGTCGGGGCAGGGGCGGATGACGGCACTTCGCATCGTCATGGAGGGGGCTCTGGACCGGGACGCGGTGCGTCTGGTATTCCGCCGTCCGCGGGAGTCCGCCGGCGCGGCGGCGACGCCGCCGGTAACGCTGATTCTGCGGCCGGATCTGGAAGACCGGCCGAATCATCAGGTAACCAAGGCCTTCACCGGTCCGGAAAAACGGTTTCCGGCGGCGGTCACCCCGGAACCGGACGGGATTCGTTTTGCGCCGGATCCGGGACGGGCATTGCTGCTGCGGCTGCCGGGCGCAGAATACGTGGCGGAACCGGAATGGCATTACATGGTGAGTCTGCCGCAAGAGGAATATTACGGACTGGAGCATCAGACTGATTTGTTCAGTCCCGGTTATTTCCGGTTCACGCTGGCTGCGGGAGATAGCCGAACGTTGTTTGCCGCGGTGGCGGATGGCGGTGCCGTGGCTGCGGAGCATGACTGCCGCTGGCCGGATGCCGACGATGCCGTCGATGAGCCCCGGTTGCCGCGGGAGGCGCTGCAGGAGGCATTGCGGCCGTTTGTGGTACGCCGGGATGAGCTGCATACGGTGATTGCGGGGTATCCGTGGTTTCTGGACTGGGGGCGGGATACCCTGATTGCGCTGCGAGGCCTGATTCGCGGTGGATGGAGACGCGAGTCGCGGGAGATTCTGCAGCAGTTTGCCGCGTTTGAAGAGGGGGGGACCATTCCCAATGTGATTCATGGCGGCGAGGTCGGGAACCGGGATACCAGCGATGCGCCGCTATGGTTGTTCACGGCGGTGCGTGAATATGTAGATTATTTTGAGGACGAGGCATTTCTGGAGGCGGATTGCGGTGGGCGGACACTGTTTCAGGTGCTGCAGTCCATTGTCGGGCATTATCGGAGCGGGACGGCGAACGGCATCGGCGTGGATCCGGCGTCGGAGCTGGTATTCAGCCCCCCCCATTTCACCTGGATGGACACGAATTTCCCGGCGGGCACACCGCGTGAAGGGTATCCGATCGAAATTCAAGCGCTCTGGATTGCCGCGCTGCGTTTCCTCGGCCGGCGTGAAGCGGCATATCTGGAGGATGCTCGGCGTGCGGCGGAATCTCTGGATCGGCTGTTTTTCCGTACCGATTTGAACCGCTTCTCCGATTGTCTGCATGGTTCGCCGGGGACGACCGCTGCTGCCGCGGTGCCGGACGATCATGTGCGGCCCAATCAGCTGCTGGCGTTGACGCTGGGGGCGGTGACGGCGCGGGAGCGGCAGCTGGCCGTTCTCGAAAGCGCCGCGGAACTGCTGGTGCCGGGGGCGATCCGGAGTCTGTCCGACCGCCCGACGACGTATTCGCTGCCGGTGGTCCGGGACGGGCGGCTGCTGAATGATCCGGCGCATCCTTATTGCGGGGTTTATCGCGGTCCCGAGGATACTTCACGGAAGGTTGCCTACCATAACGGTACGGCGTGGGGATGGCTGTTTCCCTCCTATTGTGAAGGCTTGTATCTGGTGGGGGGCGAGGCGGTCCGGCAGCGGGCGCTGGCTTTGCTGGGCGGAAGCGTTTACGCGGCCGACCGGGGGATTCCCGGGATGCTGCCGGAGGTGATGGATGGGGATTTCCCGCATCGCTCCGGGGGATGTCCGGCACAGGCCTGGAGTGTGACTGAGGCGTTTCGCGTCTATGATTTGTTGCAGAAGGAGTGAAGATTCGCTGTGCCGGTCCTGCTGCGGCAGGAAAGATTCGGCAGCGGTGAACATGTCCGGAGACGACCGCCGGGTGGCGGTCCGAACCGGCGACGGAACGGGTGAAAAGTCATGAGTGTGGTGATATCCTCTTATCTGGCGTTGGCGGGCAGTACCGCGGTGATTCTGCTGTACGTGCTGATTTTTTTGTACATCTTGTATGCCAAGAGTGATGATCCGGCGGAAGCTGCGTTCTGGCTGCTGGTGGTGGCGCTGATACCGGTGGGCGGGTTGCTGTTGTTTTTGTTTTTCGGCATCACCCGGCTGGAACGGGTGGACGGGAAGATCAGGATAGTCTGCTCCAGAATGGAAGACGCCAAGGGGCACGGGCCCGGGCTGGCGCTGGCCGCGCAGGAGCGGAGTCTGGGCGATTGTGTGCCGGTTTCCGAGATTGCCGGAAGCGACCACAACCGCATGCTGGACCGGTTGTTTCCGCAATCGCTGCTGCTGGGAGGAAACCGTCTGGAAATGCTCCGGGACGGCAGCAGCGTCTATCCCCGGATGCTGGAGGATATTGCCGCGGCGCGGCATTGTATCCGGCTGCAATCCTTTATTTTCATGAGCGATGAAGTGGGGATGAAAATCCTGAACGCGCTGGAACGCAAGGCGGCGGAAGGGGTGGATGTGAAAATTTTGTTTGACAGTTTCGGGAGCTGCAAATCGTATTTTTCTCCGTTTTTCCGGCGCTATCTTTTCGGGCGGCGGGAGCACTTTCAGATTCGTGCCTTTTCTCCGATCAACTTGCTTACGCCCTGGAAATTTCAACTGCGCAACCACCGGAAACTGCTGGTGATTGACGGGCGGATCGCCTATAGCGGGGGCATCAACATCTCCCGCGAGAACGAACATTTGAAACGGGTTCCGGCTTCGCGATACATTCATGACCTGCACTGCCGGATCACCGGACCGGTGGTGTCGCAGTTCGCGCTGTCGTTTTTCCGGGACTGGATGTATACGACGGGCAAGGTCTTCAATGACTGTGCGCTGCCGGAGGATTTTCCGACGCCGGTGAAGACGGGAAGGTCCGTGGTGCGGGTGCTGGAGAGCGGGCCGGGCAACAATTATCAGGGGACCAAGCTGTTGTTTTTCGCGGCGGCGTCGCTGGCGCGACGGTCGCTGACGATCGTTACGCCATATCTGGTGCCCGGCCCGGCGTACATCAACGCGCTCTGCATGGCAGCGGCGCGGGGCGTGGCGGTGAAAATTGTCGTGCCGAAACACAACAATCACATTTTCGTGGATTTCGCCGCGCGCAGTCTGTATCACCGGCTGCTGCGGCACGGGGTGAGAATTTTCGAGAAACGCGGCTGTTTTTCGCACACCAAAGCGCTGATGGTGGACAGCGAATGGGGATTCATGGGGTCCAGCAATTGCGACAGTCGGAGTTTCCGGTTGAATTTCGAGCTGGATTTTTGTTTTGAGCGCGGGCGTTTTCTGACGGCGATGCTGGATCAGGTACGCGCGGAGCTGGCGGAGTCGGATGAGATTCAACTGTTTGACGTGGAGGCGAAATCCATTCCTAGGAGGCTTTGCGAAAATGCCTGTGCGCTGCTGACGCCGATTCTGTAGGCGTTTTCGTTGAAGCGTTGCCGGGGCGACGGACCCGGGCACGGTTCAGACGTAGGTGTTGATGAATTCGATATCCAGATGCGGCTCCGGCATGAATTCAGTCAGATGACGGCGAATGAGCTCCGTCAGCTGTTCGTGCGACATGAAATACGTGCGCGGCACCAGCAGGTGAAAATGAAAATGCGGGGTGTCTTTCTCCCCGGTTATGCGGAAATCATAAAGTTTAAGCTGGGTGTCGATCCGGCTGATGATTTCCTCACACCGGGCGCGCCATTTCTTCACTTCCGGGTCCAGGGTGTCGAAGGGGTCGCTGTGCAGAATCAGCCGGATCGGCATGGTCCGGGCAATCTCAATTTCGGCGGCTTCGAGCGCATCGTGAAGATACACCGGATCGCAGTCACGGTTCACCTCCGCATGGGCGGTGGCAAAATAGCGGTTGGGGCCGTAGTTGTGAATGATGATATCGTGGATGCCGCGAATTTCCGGGCAGCGGAGCAGTCGCTGGCGCATTTCCTCGACCAGTTCCCGGTCGGGGCATTCCCCCAGCAGCGGATTGATGGTATCGCGCAGGACGCCGATTCCGGCGAAGATCACGAAGCCGGCCACCGCCAGTCCGGCACACCCGTCCACCGGAAAATCGGTGAACCGCGCCAGCGCCAGCGAAATCAGCACCAGCCCGGTCGTCAGCAGGTCGCTCAGACTGTCGAACGCAGCGGCACGAATGACTGTGGATTCAATTCTGGCAGCGATCGCGCGATAGAAGAAAAAGAGCCAGCATTTGACGACCAGCGTGGCCGCCAGTATGACCATGACTATGGTCCCGGCCGCAACCGGCTGCGGCGAAAGAATGCGTTCGATCGATCCTTTGAGAAAGTCCAGTCCCACGGCGATGATGAAGACCGCCACCACCAGCCCGGCGACGTATTCGATCCGGCCGTGGCCGAAGGGGTGTTCATTATCCGCCGGTTTGGCCGATAATTTGAAGCCGACGACGGTGACGATGGCCGAACCCGCGTCGGAGAGGTTGTTGACGGCGTCCGCCGCCACCGCGATGCTGCCGGAGAGCAGGCCGAGCGTCAGTTTAACGGCAAACAGCAGCAGGTTCACGGCGATGCCGACTCCGCCGCTGAGCAGGCCGTAGGCAAGCCGGACCTGTGGATCGGAGGTCTGTGCGGAATTTTTGATAAAAAGTCGAATCAGAATAGCGGTCAGCATGGCTTTCAAAACTGTCGATATGTATGAATTGTTTGAAATTCCATTAATATAACTCCGCAACCGGTGCGGTGCCGGCGGCGGCGTAAAAACGGCGCATCGTCAGGATGCGCCGTCGGGAAGCCGGAACGGCCTGCTTCAGATGGCAGTGGAGCTCTGAGATTTGGAAAGCCAGACGTGCGTATCAACGAAAGATACCCCGCCGATCAGGGCCGACGGGTTTGTGCGTTGAATCGCACCGGCGTGGCCATCGAAGAACAGTACGTTCGCGGCTGTGCCGCCGTGCCGGGTCCAGGATATGGTTCCCCCTTGAAGTCGTTCGAAATCACTGCTTCTGGTGTGCCAGGCGCCTTCATAATAATAGCCGTCGGCGATGGCCATTTTGCGGCTGGGGCTCAGAATCTGGCTGGAGGGAAGATTCTGATAGTCGCCCTCCGGCCGTTTGGAGACCATATAGCCATTCAGCCAGGTGTGTGCATATCCGCCGAGCGTGGCCCGGCCGCCGCTCGCCGTCGCCATCGGGTCC
>CASDQW010000069.1 GCA_949282965.1 uncultured Lentisphaeria bacterium | reverse complement strand
GGTATCAAGGGAGCTACCCGCGCCCAAAATTCATCCGACACTTCCCATGATTTGACTGCCATATTCACCTCCCGCGTTACAGAATGCAAATATAGCATAATTTTCTTGGATTTCATCTTTTATTTAGGGATAAGTTCTTAGAAAACTCAAACGTTTTCATGTTCGGTTGTCTCAACTTCAAGATATCGCAGGTGCTCGTATTATTTTAGACAAAAATACGGATGTTAATGAGGTATCTTGTTATTTATTAAGAAAAATAAACGAACAGAAAGGATTGAGATTAGTCAAAGATACTGATTATCGTATAAGGGGAAGAGATGATTCTGGTTATCGGGCTCGACATATTATTCTAGATAGTAATGGATATAAAATTGAACTCCAGTTGCGAAGTAAAATCCAACATTTTTGGGCAGAAAAGATAGAAAGAACGTCTGTTGTGTATGGACATTTTCTTAAAGAATTAGAGGGAGATCAAATTGTTCTAAATTATTTCAAACAGTTATCTGATGTTTTTTATGAGTTTGAATCCAATAGACGTCCATCTCATTCTCAAAGGATCACATTAGATGAATTATATTCAACGGCTTCTCTTATCATAGAAAAATCAGATAAACATAAAGTACTTGAGTCACATCCAGATCGTAACGTTTTGAAAACATTAACAGAAATTTCCCAGGCAAATCCTGCAATAGGAAACTTGTATAACTGGATTTTAATTTTTGATTGGAATACTGGGAACTTTGTAAATTGGTTGAGGGTTGCAAGTGATCCGGCAGAAGCGATTGCATTATATGCCCAAAATGAAAAGAATTTTCCTGCACGAGATAATTTTGAAGTAGTATTAGTCGGCGCATCAGATGTTTCAACGATAGAACAAACCCATAGCCACTATTTTGGCATTGAAAGCTATGATGGCGTATTGCAAAATTTGGATGAATCGTTTGAATCAATAAAGAAAGTTCAATCAATGTCAATAGGAGAACGAAGAATCTTGACAGCTTTATATCGAAGAAAAAATTGGAATACAAAATCTATAAAAGTTTCAACTTTAAAAAATCATATGTGTGCAGGCATGAACGATTTTGATGAAGCTTTAGAGTCCCTTGTTGATAAAGGTTTCATTTTACGTTCGCATTCAGAATCTCCACTGTCATTGAACATTGATAGAAAACGTGAAATTGATGAGTTGATGAGTTGAATCTTGATCAATCTCTGAAATATCTATGGTTAGTTGTTCGCAGACAAACGGGGGGCGTATGCAGTCTCCTTCCCCCCCGGAATCCGGACACGAAAAAAGCCGGACGCTGAAAACGCCCGGCTGGTACGATCCAAAACTGGAGCCAATGATCGGAATCGAACCGATGACCTATTCATTACGAGTGAATTGCTCTACCGACTGAGCTACATTGGCCCGGTGCATATCTCTATGCATATCCAGCAATATAGCGCCCTTTTTTGAAAAATCCAGCCGGATTTAACGAAAAGACACGGTTAACCACTTTTTTTATGAACTTTTCCGCGGAACCGGGGGAAAAAAGGACGGGGGTTTCGCGAAAAACGCCGTCGCCCGGTTGCCCCCCGCGACAAGGGGACGGGTTCACCGGTCGGCGTGTTCCCGGCGTGCGAATTCCACCAGATTCTCCCCGGTCAACTCGCCCAGCAGCGCCAGACTGATCGGCGCATTGGTCCAGCCGGTGTAGATGCTGGCCGCACCGCCTTCATGGTGGTCGCCACCGCCCCAGGTTTCGTGCTCCGCGTCATACAAGCCCCGCCAGCAGCCGCGCAGCCAGGGACGATCCGTGCGGTCCTGTATTTCCAGCAGCCGCGCGGCAAGGCGTTCAAACATCTCCCGGTCCGCCGGATCTCCGCCCGAGGCGGCGGCGCATTGGAAGGCCGTCAGCGCCCAGTTCACCGTGTAAATCAAATCAATCAGCCCCACCCCCTGCGGAGTTTCGTAGTGCTCGCTCGGCAGCAGCGACCGCGGGTGGTAAACGTGGCGGAGCCGTGCCGAAAAGGTCCGGCGCGCCCGGACAAAGATTTCGTGGGTGAAAACCCCTTCACAAATCGCGGCCCCCAGCAGCGCATAGGCACAGTCGCTGATGGAGAACTTTTCCGGATCGCGCAGCAGAAAGCCCATGTAATCCCGTGCCGCCAGCTCATATTCCTCCCGCCGGTCGTCTCCTCCGGCCGCGAAGGCGAACGCCATGCAGACCAGCGCGCCCCAGTGCGGTTCATGGATTTTCCCGTGCCAGCGGCATTCCGGAGCCGGTTGCGGCCGGTCGAAACTCTGCCGGAACCCTTCCAGCAGCGCCCGGCCGAGGATGGAGCTCCATTCGCGCAGTTGCAGTTCCGCATCCAGTTCCGGCAGCTTGCGGGCGAAAATCCGGGAGATGACCAGATTCCAGGAGTTGTCGTCGAAATACACCTGCGGCGTCCAGCTGACGCTGGCCCAGTTCCAGGCACCGCGGGCGAAGGGGCCGTTGCCGCGGTTCAGAAAGGCGCTGCGGTAATACAAATAGCGGACGATCGCCTCCGCCTGTTCCCGCCGGGACGGCGCGTGAAACCATTCTCCCGCCAGCAGAAACAGCAGCGCCGTTTGAAAGCAGCAGTCGGGACGGCGATGCTCCAGCAGATAATACCCTTCCCGCGGCGTGTGGGCGTAAAAACCCGCCAGCGTCCGCTCCAGCGCGGCGTTGCCGTCGGCTACCAGGACGCGTTCGGCCACCCCCCAGCTGCCGTCGGGCGGATCGACGACACCCGAGGCGTCAAACCAATGCAGATTTTCCCGAATCGCCTGTTCAATCGCTTGTTGATTCATAAGAGGTTCCTTGTGGTTCCGCCCAGTCTCAATGCCGGGAGCGGGCCATCCGCGGATGGCCGCGTCTGGGGCCCATGGAATGGGGCCGTTCGGGACGGGGCTGACGCCGCACACCGGGGACGGGTTCCGGGAGCCGCACCATTTCCTCGTCCGGTTGAATGCTGCTGAAGGTGACTCCGAGAAGTTCTTCAATGGCGGGCAGGTTGTAGGCGCCGTATTCGCACAGGAAGCTGATGGCTTTGCCCCGATGACCCGCGCGCCCGGTCCGGCCGATGCGGTGCACGTAATCCTCCGCGCGTTCCGGAAGATCGTAGTTGAGTACGATTGATACATCGTCGACGTGAATGCCGCGGGCGGCGACGTCGGTGGCAATGAGAACTTTCTCCTCGCCGCTGCGGAATTTTTCCAGAATCCGGATCCGTTTGTCCTGCGGAATGTCGCCGGAGAGAAGCGGCACCTGAAATCCATAGCGGGCCAGATCGTCCTGCAACCTCAAATTGACGTCTTTGCGGTTGCCGAAGATCAGCATCCGGTCATACGGCATGGTACGCAGAATATGCAGCGTCAACGCCAGTTTTTCATCGCGCAGGACGCTGTAGAACGTCTGCTCGATATTTTCGCTGACCATCTGTTCCGGTTCGCTTTCCAGCGTGACCGGGTCGACCAGCCAGCCGGAGGAGAGGCGCAGGATGCTTTCGTCCAGCGTGGCGGAGAACAGCATGGTCTGCCGCTCTCCCTTGCGCGGCAGCTGTGCCACGATCCGTTTGACATCCGGGATGAACCCCATGTCCAGCATCCGGTCGGCTTCGTCGATCACCAGAATTTCGACCTTGCTGAGGTCCAGGGTGCTGCCGCGCGAATAATCAATCACCCGCCCCGGCGTGCCGATGAGCAGGTCGATCGGCCGGTTCAGAGAGCGGCGCTGTTTCTCGTGGTCCATGCCGCCGAACACCACGACGCAGTTCAATCCGGTAAAGACACCAAGTGCTTCGGCATCCTTGTGAATCTGAATGGCCAGCTCCCGGGTCGGCGCCAGCACCAGCGCCCGGGCACACCCCGGGCGGCGTTCCGCCGGCGGCGGACAATTCAGCAGATGCGTGAAGACGGAGATCAGGAATGCGGCCGTTTTGCCGGTGCCGGTCTGGGCTTTGCCGGCAATGTCCTTGCCCGCGAGGGCGTGCGGCAGCGTCATGGCCTGAATCGGCGTACAGTATTCAAAGGAGAGGTGCTGGATGCCGAACTGCACGCTTTCGTGAATCGGCAGGTCGAGGAAACGGGTTTTCCCTTCCGCCGGGGGCACCTCGCGCAGCGATTCGGGGCGCGGCGGCATCGGCGCGGAGGGGGGCGTTGGGGCCCGGTCCGGCGTCGCGGGACCCGGAGTTGCGGCGGTCGTAT
>CASDQW010000068.1 GCA_949282965.1 uncultured Lentisphaeria bacterium | reverse complement strand
CGGTTTGTGCCATATTGTACATCAGGCGATTGCCGCGCATCTTCACTTTCAGTACAATCCGGGAACTGTCGGTTCGGAAGGCTGCCTGGCCGCCGGCGGTATTCCAGGAAAGGTTTTCCACGCCCGGAGAAAACGGTTCGGCGGGATGCAGCGGCATGCGCCGGTATACCCGGTCCCGGTCGTAAAACGGGAATCCGGTCAGTCGGATCGGCGCGGTTGTTGGAGCCACGAACCGCAGTCCGTCTTCATTGGCCGGCGTGAGCGCCATGTTGGGGTCGAGCTCCAGGGCGGTTTTCGGCGCTTCCGCCGCCGGGGCGACGCTGCCGGAAAGCAGAAGACTTAGAACGGCTAAGCTCAGAATGCGGTAAATTCGGTACATGGTTCTACCTTTCATCCGGGTTATGTTGCGTCCGGTGGACCGTGACAGTGGAACACAAGGGAAAATCTTTGGTACTATAGCGGCTTTTTGCGAGCGATGCAAGGATGAGGAAAGCGGATTTTACCGGGAATCAGAAGGGCGCGGACCGGCGGACAGCTTCAGGATTTGAAAAGAGCTGTGAGCGGTGCCATATTGAATGGAAAGCAAAAGAGGCATCCAATGGGAATCATTACGAAAATTGGCGAACTGAACGAATCGGAGGTGCCGGAAGCCGCCACACTGGTTCAGACCGTTTTTGCGGAGTTCATCCAGCCCCGTTATACACCGGCGGGGGCGGCGGAGTTTCTGGACTATGCCGCCGAGGCGAATCTGGCCTCCCGCCTGAAACAGGGGGACCACCGTTGCTGGGGGGCCTGGCAGGGGGGAACGCTGGCCGGGGTGCTGGAGTTGCGGAACCATCGGCATCTGGCACTGCTGTTTGTCCGTCGGGAATTTCACGGTGCCGGGATCGGCCGCGCGCTTTGGGAGACGGCGCTGGCGGAAATTCAGGCGCAGCGGAAGAACGAGCCGGGCGCGCAGGTGACGGTGCGCGCGTCCTGATTCGGCCGCCCTTTCTACCGGAAACTGGGGTTCGTGCCCGTTTCCGAAGAGTGTCACGTGCGGGGGATGTGCTTTACGCCGATGGTCTATTCCCTGTGAAAGTGCCGCGGATCATGAAAAGATTATGAAATATCGATATTTTTATATCGAACAGGCTTGACATTTCATCGGAGAAGGTGTATATTCAAGCTCAATGGATAAAAAAATATCGATGTGGTTTTATCGAAGCATCCGGTTAGGGCTCCTGGCGGACGGAACTGAACGCCGCCGCGGGGGAGCCGACAGGAATGCGCCGCACGAAAGAACGTAAAAGGATGGCAAAGCCGCCGTCTGAGTGGGACCCGGACGGACGGAGAACGGCGGGGCTGGGACCGCCGGAGACATAAACAAAACATTTTGTCGGCAGAGGTCAGCCTATCTGCCGTGGGCAGGCCCGGGAAAACGGTCCGTGCGTGGTGCGCGGGGACGGTTGCCGGGAAAACAGCAGGAGAGGATGGATGATGGAAGAAAAAAAGACCGTGGACGAGGCCGGACAGCTGCGGGCGTTGGATGAAATTATCGCTCGGGTGAAAGCGGCGCAGGCAATTTATGCAACGTTTACCCAGGAACAGGTGGACGAGGTGTTCCGCGCTGCCGCTCTGGCCGCCAACAACGCCCGGATTGAACTGGCCAAGATGGCGGTGGCGGAAACCGGCATGGGCGTCATTGAGGACAAGGTGATCAAAAACCATTTTGCCTCCGAATACGTGTACAACAAATACAAGCAGACCCGCACCTGCGGGGTCATCGAGCGGGACGATGCTTTCGGGATTACCAAGATCGCCGAACCGTTCGGATTGATTGCGGGGATCGTGCCGACCACCAACCCGACCTCGACCGCGATTTTCAAGTCGCTTCTGGCGCTGAAGACGCGTAACGGCATCATTTTCTCGCCCCATCCGCGCGCCAAGAACTGCACCATTGCTGCCGCCCGGATTGTGCGGGATGCGGCGGTTCGTGCCGGGGCACCGGTTGATATCATCGGCTGGATTGACGAGCCGAGCGTATCGTTGTCGCAGCATTTGATGAGCCATCCGATGATCAGCCTGATTCTGGCTACCGGCGGCCCCGGGATGGTAAAGGCGGCGTATTCTTCGGGGATTCCGGCGCTCGGCGTCGGCGCGGGCAATACCCCCGCGGTCATGGATGAAAGCTGTGATATCCTGATGGCGGTCAGTTCGGTGCTGCAGAGCAAGACTTTTGACAACGGCATGATCTGCGCTTCCGAACAATCGGTGATCGCCATCGAATCGATTTATGACGCAGTGAAGGCGGAATTCATCCGCCGCGGGGCCTACATTCTCAATAAGACCGAAGGCGCCAAGGTCGCCAAGACCATCGTGGTGGACGGCAAGCTCAACGCGAAGATCGTCGGCCAGAGCGCTGCGAAAATTGCGGAAATGGCCGGCATCAAAGTCGATCCGGAAACCAAGGTGCTGATCGGCGAGACCGACGGCGTGGGACGGGATTATCCGTTCTCCTGCGAAAAACTCTCTCCGGTACTGGCCCTGTACAAGGCGAAAGATTTCAACGCCGCTCTGGACCGGGCGCAGCAGCTGCTGGAGTTCGGCGGTATGGGACACACCAGCGTACTGTATACGAATCCGCGCAACCGGGACCGTATCGATGAATTCGGCCGCCGCATGAAAACCGGCCGGACACTGATCAATATGCCGGCCAGCCAGGGGGCGATCGGGGACGTGTTCAACTTCAAGCTGGACCCGTCGCTGACGCTCGGATGCGGCAGCTGGGGCGGCAACTCGGTCAGCCAGAACGTGGCTCCGAAACATTTGCTCAACATCAAAACCATCGCTCAGCGGAGAGAAAACATGCTCTGGTTCCGGGTCCCCTCGAAGATCTACTTCAAATACGGCTGTCTGCCTGAAGGGCTGCGCGATCTGGCGGGGCGGCAGCGGGCATTCATCGTCACCGACCGGTTCCTTTACAACAGCGGCGTGCTGGCCGAGGCGATCAGCACCCTGGAGGAACTGAAGATCAAGGTGGACATTTTCGCCGACGTTTCGCCTGACCCGACGCTGGAAACGGCCTATTCGGGATTGGAACGGATGCGCACGTTCAAGCCGGACGTGATCATCGCCATCGGCGGCGGCTCGCCGATGGACGCGGCGAAAATCATGTGGCTGTTGTATGAACATCCGGAAGTGAACTTCAGCGATATCGCCATGCGGTTCATGGACATCCGCAAGCGCGTCTACCAGTTCCCGAAACTGGGGGTGAAAGCCACACTGGTGGCGATTCCGACCACTTCCGGGACCGGTTCGGAAGTAACGCCTTTCGCGGTGATCACCGACGAGGTGACCGGCAACAAATATCCGCTGGCCGACTATGAACTGACGCCGGACATCGCCATCATCGATACCCAGCTGGTCATGGGTATGCCCCGGAAGTTGACTGCGTACAGCGGGCTGGACGTGCTGGTGCACGCGCTGGAAGCGCGGGTGTCGATTCTGGCCAGCGAATATACCAACGCTCTGGCCATGGAGGCCATCCGGCTGACCTTCAAGTATCTGCCGGCCTCCTTTGAAAACGGTCAGACCGACGAGCGCGCCCGGGAAAAGATGCATCATGCCGCGACCATCGCCGGGATGGCTTTCGCCAACGCCTTCCTCGGGATCTGCCACTCGATGGCGCACAAACTCGGCGCGGAATTCCACATTCCGCACGGGCTGGCCAACGCGCTGCTGCTCTGCGACGTGATCCGCTTCAACGCGACCAACAAGCCGACCAAGCAGGGTACGTTCTCGCAGTACAAGTGTCCGGAAGCCAAGACCCGGTACGCCGACATCGCCGATTTCCTCCGGCTCGGCGGCAAGACCGAGGATGAAAAAGTGGAACGTCTCATCGCCAAGATTGAGGAACTCAAGGACCGGCTGGAAATTCCGAAGTCGATCAAGGCGCTGGGCGTGCCGGAAAAGGATTTCCTGGAACGGCTCGACGAACTTTCGGAAAAGGCGTTCGACGATCAGTGCACCGGGGCCAACCCGCGTTATCCGTTGATCTCGGAAATCAAGGAGCTTTATCTGAAAGCCTACTATGGGAAATAATCGTCCGGCAGTTGCCGCATGAACCGAGGGGAGAGCACCGTATCGCGGGGCTCTCCCCTTTTTTGGTGGAGATGAAAAAAACGAAAAAAAGGAGTTGCGGCTCCGACCTCAGACAACAGGCACCGCAGGCGGGCGCCGTCCGAAAATGGCCGTGCCGATTCGGACGATGGTCGCGCCGTGGCGGATGGCGATACGGTAGTCGCCGCTCATGCCCATGGACAACTCCGGCAGCGGTCGTTGCAGTTTCCGCTCCCATTCGTCCCGCAAGGCGCGCAGCCGTTCGAAAATCCGGTCCAGTTCCGGTTCCGCAGCCTCAAAGGGCGCCATGGTCATCAGCCCCCGGAATGCCACGTTTCGCGCTGTCGCGGCGAGGGCGGCGAGCCGGGGCAGTGCTTCCGGTGTGCAGCCGCTTTTGGCGGTTTCTCCGGAAATATTGACTTCCAGCAGAATCGCGGGATGTTTTTGCTCCTCACCGGCAATGCGGTCGATGCGTTCCAGCAGCTCCGGAGAGTCCACCGAATGAATGACGGCGGCGATTTTGACCGCGCGGCGGACTTTGTTGGACTGCAGCTGACCGATCAGATGCCATTCGATATCAGGCGGCAATGCGGCGGCTTTCGCCTCCAGTTCCGGAACGCGGTTTTCTCCGAAGGCGCGGCAGCCGTGACGGTACAGCGTGGCGATGTCTGAAGCGGGGAAGGTTTTGCTGACCGCCAGCAATCGGACGGTGGCCGGATCGCGTCCCGCCGCCGCGGCCGCCAGGCGGATTTGACTCAGCACATCCTCATATTGTTGAATGATGATTTCCGCCATGACAAGATCACTTTCCGGCGGCGCTGCGGGAGAAGCGCACCTGATGTTCCGGCGGTCGGGCGGTGATTTTCGTACCGGGGGGCAGGCTTTCGGTCAGCCAGACGTTGCCGCCGATGACGGAATTTTCGCCGATCTCGATGTCGCCGAGTACGGTGGCACCGGCGTAAATCGTGACGTTGCTGCGCACGGTGGGATGGCGCTTGCAGCCCTTGATCAAGACGCCGCAGGCGTCCTTCGGAAATGAGAGCGCTCCCAGCGTCACTCCCTGATAAATCCGGACGTTGTCGCCGATTTCCGCGGTTTCGCCGATCACCACGCCGGTGCCGTGGTCGATGAAGACGCCCCGCCCCAGCCTGGCGCCCGGATGGATGTCGATCCCGGTCAGAGTGTGGGCATATTCGGTCATCAGCCGGGGAATCAGCGGGATTTTCTCCCGGTAAAGCACATGGGCCAGACGCTGAATGGTGATGGCTTTGATGCAGGGATAGGACAGCACGATTTCCGCCGTCGAAGTCGCGGCGGGATCCCCGGCATAGGCCGCCGCCACGTCCAGTTTCATGGTCTCCCGGATGTCCGGCAGGGCCAGCAGAAGGGCCCGGACCGCGGCCACGCTGCGCTCCACCGCGTCGCAGTTGCCGCAGTCGCTTTCGCGGCAGCCGAACCGGACCGCGCGGGAAATCTGATCGAAAAGTGCCGGGCGCAATTCTTCCAGCAGTTCGGCGGTTTCGTCGGTAAGCGCGTTGCGATGGCGTGGTTCGTCATCAAATCCCGGAAAAACCACTTCCAGCAGTCGGGCGACAATGGCGAGCACCTCGCCCCGGCGGGGCAGGTTGTGGTCTTCATGCAGGTTGACACCGATCCGGTCCGAATAGCTCTCGCCGATTCTACGGGTTAAATTTTCGAGTTCTTCCGGGGTGAATACCGGCGGAATGACAGTGCATTGCTGAGCCATGAGGAAAAGATTTCACTCCACGTTTTGGACTTGTTCCCGGATTTTTTCCAGTTCAGACTTGAAGGCGACCACCAGGGGGGAGATGTCGGAACTGCTGGCTTTGTTGCCGAGCGTGGTGATTTCCCGGAACATTTCCTGCACCAGAAAATCCAGACTGCGCCCCACCGGTTCGGCGTTGTTGTTCAAAAACGAGGTGAATTGTCTGAAATGGCTTTCCAGCCGGGTGATTTCTTCGGTTACGTCCGCGCGGTCGGCGTAAAACAGCAGTTCCCGCAGCAAGCGTTCGTCACCGGGATCGGCAACGAGATTTTCCGCCTCCAGTTTTTCCAGCAGTCTCTGTTTGATGCGCTCGCTGATTTCAGCGGTGAACGGGCGTATGGCCTCCAGCTTATCGCGCAGGAAATTCAGTCTTCCGGCAAGATCCTGACGCAGGGCCTCGCCTTCGGCCTCACGCATGGCCAGAAACGCGTTCAAAGCGGTTCGCACCGCCTGTTCAAAGGCCGCGACCAGTTCCGGTTGCTCCAGATCCGGGACCTGATTTTCCAACACCCCCGGCACGGAGAAGAGCGCGGACGGACTGAATTCCGCCGACAATCCGAACCGGGTGCGGATTTCCACGCAGCTTTCCGCCAATTGCTGAAAGAGCTCCTGATTGATCCGGACTGCGGGACGGCTTCCGGCACCATGGTTCCGGGTCAGTTTCAAACTGACCGCCCCCCGGCTGATGCCCGAGCCGAGAATACGACGCGCCACAGGGTCCAGTCCGCTGAATTCCGCAGGTAGATTGATGCGGATTTCCAGCTGTTTACGATTGACGGAACTGAGCTCCGCGCTGAAGATCGTGCCGTCAGGGGCCATGGCTTCGCCCTTGCCGAAGCCGGTCATGCTTCTCATGACGTTCTCCCGTAAAAGAGTTATGGTTTTTTCGCGTCGGTTTTCGGTGCGGCGGGCGGATCCGTACTGACGGTATGGCGGTGCAACACATCCGCTTCGATTTTGCCGCCGAAATAGACCTGGAAGCCCGCCAGGTTTTCCGCCGCGATGCCGCAGATCACGGTGGGCGCTTCCGCATCTTCTCCCCAGATCATGGAGAACTGCGTCTGTTTCTTCAACCGGGTCAGCTGTGCTTCCGTGAGTTTGCCGTCCGGGTTCAGGTTCAGGTTGAAATCGGTGCGCAGAATCCGGGGATCGGAAAAGCGCACCTGATTGTATTCGTGTTTGCTCAGGTCAAAATATAAATTTTCCAGAGCGTAGTTCCGCGCGGCTCCGATGGCGGAGAGCCGCACGGTTTCCATCGGGGTGAAGGTTTTGCGGATCAACCGCTCCGGAAACCAATCGTACATGCGCTGGCTGCTCACGCCGTACACCAGGTAGGCGTCCCGGCAACCGGGGATCAGCCAGGTGATGCAGATCTGGCTGCGCTCGCTGATTGCCGCCCAGCCGCCGCGGCTGCCGCCAAGTACATTCTCGGCCAGCAGCGTCGGTTTGTTGTAACGGACGTGGGCGACCTGAAGCGGTGTCAATTCCGGAGCGTTTTCCAGCAGAAATTCCCGGGCGCGTTGAACCGCCTGGTCCTGATAATAGGCCGTGCTGTTGCACCCGGCGACCGCCAGAACGACCGCCGCGGCGATGGCCGCCGCCGACAGCCGCCGACCGGTATTTTTCAACCCCATACTGTTTCCGGTCTTAGAATTTGCCGTTGTTGACTTCGAAATGGGTCGGTTTCCCGAGCGAACGACCACCGCGCATCAGCCAGTCGGCCTGCCAGTCGATCATGGTCGCAAGCGAAACCCGCGGATAACCGAAAAGCTGGATCGATTTGGCCGGATTGTTGAGATAGCAGAGGTCGGCGCTGACGCCGGAATAGGTGACTTTCTTGCCCATGATCTGGGCGAAGCGTTCCGCAATGTATTCGATGCTGATGGTTTCCGGGCCGGTCACGTTGAGCGGCACGGCCGGACTGGCGGCCTGTTCCAGCGAGAGCAGGGCGATGCGGTTGGCGTCTCCCTGCCAGATGACATTGAAATGGCCGACGGTGTTGGTGACCGGTTCTTCATTCCACACCTGGCGGCCGATATCGTGCAGCACGCCGTAGCGCAGGTCAATGGCATAATTCAGACGGAACAACAGCACCTTGGTGCCGAACGTGCGCGAGCAGTATCCGAAGACGCGTTCCCGGCCGAGGCTGGACTGGGAATATTCGCCGACCGGCAGGGGTTTGACTTCTTCGGTGCAGCCGCAGGTGTTGACCCCGACCAGCGGATAGACGCAACCGGTGGAGAAGGCGGTGATCCGGCTGTTGCAGAAGCGCTCGCCGATGATGCCCGGGACCAGGACGTTCATGGCCCAGGTCAGGTCTTCCGCTCCGTCCGTACCGAATTTCCGGCCGGCCATGTAAACGATGTTTTTAAAGTCCGGAAGCTTGGCAACGGCTTCGCGGTTCATCAGGTCGCAGCTGATGGTTTTTACGCCCCAGCTTTCCAGATGCTGGCGGGCTTCGGCGTTGCTGAAGCGTGAGACGCCGTATACTTCTTTTTTGACACCGGCGGCGCGGATGGCATTGACGGCGAGGCGTCCGAGGGTCGGGCCCATTTTGCCGCCGATGCCGAGGATGGCGATGTCGCCGTCGATGCGTTTCATGAAGTCGATCAGTTTCTGGTCCGGAATGGACAGAATGTCATCAAGCATGGCTTCGTTTTCAATACGTTGCGGATACGTCATTTTCGGAATCTCCCGTTTAGGTTGTTCTGGCTGCCTGAAAAAATACTCTATTCACAATACTGCCGGAATGACACTTCGTCAAGTCCGGAAACCTGCTTTTCCGGAAAGTGTTCCGGATTGCTTCACAATGACTCACTCCGGTTGTGTTGAAAATCGCGCGCGGGCGCGGTATATTATTACCGGAATGAAAAAAGGCGACGAGGTAGGGAAATGGTGAGAAAAGCGTTTTTCGGCGGGACCTTCGATCCGCCGCATTACGGTCATCTTGCCCCGCCCCGGGCGGCGCTGGCGGCGGGGGTGACCGACCGGGTGCTGCTGGCGCCGGCTTTCGCGCCGCCGCACAAGGGCGGTCGGGCGTTCGCTCCTTATGAAGACCGGGTGCGGATGCTGCGGATGCTGATTGCCGGTCTGCCGGATATGGAAGTATGCGAGGCGGAGCGGGAATTCGGTCTGTTTCCGTCGTATACGTATGAAGTTCTGGAACGTTTGGCGGAGCGGGAACCGGAGACCCGGCTGCAGCTGCTGATCGGCGGAGACAGTCTCGCCCAACTGCACACCTGGTATCGGGGGCGGGAGCTGGCGGAACGCTGGGACGTGATTACCTATCCACGTGCCGGAGTGACGCCGGACCGGTCGCTTCTGCGTCGGCATTGGCCGGAGGATCTGGTGGAAAAACTGGAGAAAGGGGTGTTGCAGGCGCCTTTTTTTGAAATATCTTCGACGGAAGTCAGAAAAAAAATGGCAATCGGCGAAAATCCGGTTACCTTTATTCCGGAGGAGATCTGGAACTATATTCGGGACCATCGGCTTTATGCCGGTTCAATGAGGAGGGAGGATTTAGAAAAAGATGAGTGAAGAAGTGAAAATCACCCCGAAGGAGCTGGCGGATTTCTGTGCCCGGGCCGCGACGGAGAAACTGGCCGAACAGGTGTTGGTGCTTCCGGTTGCGGAACAGACGTCGATTGCGGATTATTTTGTGATCTGCACGGCGACCTCGGAGCCGCACCTGCAGGCTTTGTACGGGTTTATTGAGCGGCAGGTCCGGGAAAAATTTCATATCCGGGTACATTCCCGCGGCAGCGACGGGACGGACGGCTGGATTCTGCTGGATTTCTGCTCGGTGATCGTGCATTTGATGACGGCGGCGGCGCGGGACCGCTACAGTTTGGAAAGTCTCTGGGGCGATACGCCGGATCGGGAGGCAATGGCCCGCCTGGAAGATTTCGCCGCACGTTGAAGCCGGGGTGAACAGACGGGAGACAGGATGGAGTATGGGAAGGTTTGCCCATTCGGAAAAGGACTGGAACGAATTTCAATGGGAGCATGAAATCCGTCGCGATGAACGGCGGATCAGCTGCTATTTTCGCGAACTGGCCGGTTGTCTGGACCTGCCGGGCGAGGAATCCATGATTTTCGACAGTCTGATGTCCTGTCCCGGACTGGTACCGGCGGGGGCAGCTCCCGGCCACTGGCGGATGTGGGATGTGCTGGACGAGGAGGACGAGGACGAACACGAGGATTCCGGAGAAAATCCGCGTCGCCGCCGGCCCGGAGACGAGTTGGTGGAGCAGTTCGACAAACTTGCCTGTGAATGGAATGTGGTCTTCGCGTTGCGGCTCCGCGAAACGTTGCGCAGTCACGGTCTGGCGGTCAGCTGCGGTTTCGGGAAGACGCTGGCGCGGCTGGCGGATTTCGTGGATACCGACGAGCATGAGATGCGGCCATTGAAGATCAGCCTCGGGAAACGGGTGCTGTCCGACTTGAATGAGCTGGTCGGTATGTTGCACGACATCGGAGAGCGTCAGCGTTCGCTGCTGCCGGTGGTGATGCTGCTGGTGGAATTTCTGCAGCAGATGCGGGAACGGATGGTGGATTTTCTGTCCCGGCTGCGCCGGGAGAAGGCATGAACCGGCGCCGGCGGCGTCCGGCGGCGCCGACGCCGTTGCCGACGGGAGCGGATGGTCTGACCGGGGGGGCGCAGCCGCAACGGAAGAATCTGTCCGCCGACCGGGGGCTGGTGCCCCGGGTGGCGGCGGTGGTGCTGCTGGCGCTTGGTGGAATCAGTCTGGCGCGGTTGTTCGGCTGTGTGTTTGAGCTGGACATGACGATGTTTCGGATGGCGGCGGTGGAGCATCCGGCGCGCTGGCAGACTTTGACGGGGATTGCGCTGGCGGAACTGCTGCTGCTTCGGCGGAGTACGCCGCCGGAGAGGCTGGTCCGGATTCTGGCGCCGCTGGCGATTTTATTTCCGTTTCATTTTCTGCCATTCGGCTTCCCGGTGATGATCGCAATTCTGCTGGTGTCTGGCTGGGTGGTTTACCGGTATGTGCTGACGGAGGGAATTCCCGGTGCGGCAGCCGTGGTGCGCTGGTGCGGCCGGCATCCCGGCTGGTGCGCAGCGGTGTGCGCGGCGCTGGCGCTGGGACTGATGGTGCAGGGAATTTATGCTTCCTGCCTGGCATATGATACGCTGTATCTGGCGGGGACGGACTGGATGACATATGCGGAGGTCTGCCGGAACACCTTTCTGGGGAATTGGTTCCGCGGGGATTATCCGGAACCGTCCTTTTCGGCGGGACACTTCATGCCGGGATTTTTTCTGCTGTTCGCGCCTCTGTTCGGGCTGATTCCCCGGGTGGAGACGGCCTTTGTCCTGAATGCGGTGCTGCTCTGGGGAAGCGCGGGGCTGGTGTTTTGGCTGGGGCGGCGGAGCGGATTGTCGCCGTTTTACGCGTTGGCCGGCGGAGTGATTTATCTGCTTTTCCCGTCGGTGTCCAACATGAATCTGTGTTTGTTTTACGGATTCAATGCAATATATTTGTTCATCCCCTGTTTTCTGCTGTTTCTGGTGTTGAGGGAAGGCGGCCATGATCGTTGGGCGTTTGGGGTGTTCCTTTTTACGCTCACGATCAAGGAGACGGTCGGGGTTTTCTGGGCCGGCTGGGGGCTGATGGAATGTCTGGCTGGACGGCGCCGGAGCGGAGTTCTGTATGCCGGGATCGGCATAGCCTGGCTGCTGCTGGCGATGAAAGGGATCATTCCACTGTTTTCCGCCGGGGAGGAGTATATTTTCTACGGACAGTATGGACACCTCGGCAACGGTGTATGGGAGGTGCTGTGTTCGCCTTTCACGCGGCCCGGAGTTTTTTTCGGGACGCTGTTTGCTGCCAAGCATTGGGTTTTTATCCTGCTGCTGCTGATTCCGGTGTTTCCGGCGGCTTTGAAGCGGCCGGTGCTGCTGGGAGCGGGAAGTCTGCTGCTGCTTTCACATCTGCTGCGCAACAGCCGTGACGTGATCAATCTCAATCAGCATTATCAGACGGAATTGGTGGTCTGTTTTGCTGCGGCGGCAGTGCTGGCATTTCGGGTTTGCCGTTCCGGCGGCCGCTGGGAACGGGTTCTGGCGGCAGGATTGGGAGCGGCCGGGCGGGCGGGGCGCGGCCGGGTTCGATTTGCGCTGGCGGTGGCGACGCTGGTGTCGGGAGTAATGGCGCATGGACTGTTTGCCCAGAGTTTTTACGGGCTTCACTCGCTGCGTTTCCTGAAGGAAAGTCCCCGGATGGGAATGGTGCTTGAAGATGTTTTCCGGGAGATTCCGCCCGGTGCCCGGGTGGAGGCGGGAGAAAATGTGGCGGGGCATTTCCTGTTCCGCAATCCAACGACCCGCTTCGGCGAAGGGGTGAAGGGGGCGGAATATCGGGTGTATGCGCTCGGGACGCCGCTTTCGCCGTCTCCGGAACAGCACCGAAAGGCACTGCAGGATCCGGAATTCGGCCTGATCGGATCCCGTGCGGTCGGAGTGCATAAACTGTTCTGGTACCGCCGGGGAGCTCCGGGGCTGAAGCCGCCCGCACCGCAGATCTGGCCGGAATCGGTGTTTGGAGCGACGGGTTCGGAGGTACCCATGCTCACGCCGGTGAACTGGATTGCGGTTCGCGGTGCAACCGTGCAGGAAAACGGACGGCGGAAATTTCGGGCCCTGGTACGGTTTGCAGCCGTGCCGGCCACTTTCTGCGAAGTGCGGATTCTACTGCTGGGGAATGGCCAGTTGCAGGAATTTTCCGTTTGTCCGGGGAATGGCCGGCGGCTGCCGGAGAGCATTCAGCCGGGCGAAGTCTTCACGGCCGAGATGGATATTCCCGATGACTGGACGACATTCGAGTCCGCCGCCCGGCTGACCGGAGTCAATGCGGAGCGCTGGCGTCTGGTTCCCCCGGATGCCACGATTCGATGAGACAAAAGACGGCGCAGGATAGCGCCGGTGCCTTTGGCGGATGTCAGAGTGAGCCCTTGGTGGACAATACGCCCCGGATACGCGGATCGGGAGTCACTGCCTGATCCAGCGCCTTGGCAAACGCCTTGAAAATAGCTTCAAAGGCGTGATGCACTTCCTCCGCCCGGAGCAAATCGATGTGGAGATTCATGCCCGAGGCGGCGGCCAGTCCCTGAAAAAACTCATGAAAGAGCCTGCTGTCAATGTCCTTGACCATGGCCGCCGGCGGCGTGACTGCGTACACCAGACAGGGGCGGCCGGAGAGGTCCAGGGCGACCCGGGCGAGCGCCTCATCCATCGGCAGCAGCGCCGCGCCGTAACGGCGGATGCCGTGTTTATCGCCGAGCGCGCGGCGCAGGGCTTCGCCCAGGGTCAGGCCGAGGTCTTCCATCGTGTGGTGATAATCCACTTCCACATCGCCGCGCGCTTCCAGTGTCAGGTCGAAAAAACCGTGCCGGGCGAACAATTCGAGCATGTGATTCATGAACGGCACCGGGGTGTTGATATTGCTGGAACCGGTGCCGTCGAGTTCAAGTCGGATGGTGATCTGGGTTTCCCGGGTGGTCCGGGCGACTTCAGCGAAACGCATGGCGGAAATCTCCTTCGCGAATATGGCTTTTCCGGCGGAACGCGGGTGCATCGCGCCGGGTGCGTGACGTTTTATGATGAAATGTAGCCCCGGAACGTTTTTTTTCCAGCCGGAACCCGGAATTTTTCCTGCGGATGCGGGAAAATATCCGGGAAAACCTTTGGGAAGTCCGGCAATCCGGCTGGAAAATCTTTTTTCTTTCATATATATTGAAGCGTATTCGGTATACATACTGGACGATTTTTCGGCGGAGTATTGCGATGAGACAAAAGCTTCTGTTACTTGGCGCGGTTTTTTTCGGGTTCCTGGCGTTCGTCCTGAGCTATCAGCAGATTCAGGCCGAGAAGGAAAAAATCATGGGCAGCGCCGAATCCGTTTTCCTGATCAAAGTGACCCGGAACATCGCCGCCGGCGAGGAGATCCGGGAAGGCGACATCGCCCGGGTCGAGGTGCAGCGCATGCGCAATCAACCCATTTCCAACCGGGAAATTCCCTGGAGCCAGAGCGCGTCCGTCATCGGCCGGCGGCTGGAGAGCTCCATGATCGCGGGGCAGACGCTGCTGAATACCGACCTCAAGCCGATTTCATTGCGCCAGGGCTTCAGTGGGATCATCCGACAGGGCATGCGGGCGGTGTCGATTCCCGTCGACACGGTGTCCGCGGTGAACAACCTCGTGCAGCCCAATGACAATGTGGACGTGATCGGAACCTTTCGCTTCCCCGATCTGCGGGGGGATACCGCGCTGGACACCGTTACGCTGACCATTCTGCAGGATGTCAAGGTGCTCGCCACCGGAACGCGCTGGGGCAATCCGGGGCCGGACACCCAGAGCGGACGCACGTACGGGACCGTGACGCTGCTGGTCTGGCCGGACGAGGTGGAAATGCTGATTTTCGCCAGTCGCAAAGGCAGCTTGAGCCTGAGCTTGCGGAATTTCGAGGATTCGCGCATCGACCGTTCGATGGAAAATCGTTCGATCAATTTCCGCCAGTTGGAAAAAGACATTCCCAAATACAACGAGCGCCGCAGCCGGCGGCAGCAGGGGCTGTGAGATGCTGGAACTGGTCATCAAACAGCCGGACCGGCCGGACGCATTGGCACGTCTGGAGGACGGTGTGTATCTGGTTGGTTCCGGGGATGACTGTCATATGGTGTTCAAGCGGCCGGAAATTTCCCGGCATCACGCCCAGTTGATCGTGCGTAACGGACGATTGACCGTCATGGACCTCGGGAGCCGCAACGGGACGTTTGCCGCCGGGAACCAGCTTTTCGCTCATGAACCCTACGAAATTCGCCCCGATGAAGCCGTTCGGGTCGGTAAGGTGACCATGGAGCGCCGAAAAGGCGCTGCGACGACACCGGCTGCTGCGTCGGCGACGGCGAAGGCGGCACGTCCCGCCACCGCGCCGGTTTCGTCATCACCGCCCCCGCCGGCGGCCGCGGCCGCACCGGCGGTGCGGGCGAAAGCCGCAAGTGCCGGGGCCGCGACCGGAGGAACGGCAGTCGGGCGGCATACCACCGCTGCGGCCCGGGTGGAGCAGGGGGGACAGGACGCTTACGGCAAGGAAAAGATTCCGATTCTGCACATTTCCGGTGTGACCGACCGGGATCGACCGCTGCTGCAGGAGATCAAGAAACACGCGCATCGGGAACTGTTGGCCCGGCTCAATTTGAAAAAGCTGGCGGTGTCCGGGGTTACCAATGCCGAGCTGGAACGCAAGGCGACGGAGACCATCCGGGAGATTCTGGCGCAGCTTTCGGTACCGTTGCCGCCGTCGGTGACACCGGCGATTCTGGAGCGGGAACTGGTGCAGGAAGCCGTGGGGCTCGGGCCGCTGGAATATCTGCTGGATCTGGACGACATTACGGAAATCATGGTCAACGGACCGAATCAGGTTTACGTGGAACGCGGCGGGGTGTTGTATCGGACCGACACCGCTTTTGCCGACGATTCGCAGGTGCTGGCGGCGATTGAGCGGATTGTGTCACCGCTGGGGCGGCGCATCGACGAAAGTTCGCCGATGGTGGACGCCCGGCTGTCGGACGGATCCCGCGTCAATGCGATCATCGCGCCGCTGTCGCTGGTCGGGCCGTCGATTACCATTCGGAAATTCGCGCGCAAACCGCTGGAGGCGGCGGACCTGATCCGGTTCGGGTCGATTTCGGAAGATGTGGTACGGTTTCTGGACATCTGTGTCAAGGTGCGCAAAAATATTCTCATTTCCGGGGGGACCGGGTCGGGAAAGACGACGCTGCTGAACGTACTCAGTTCATTTCTGCCGAATCGCGAACGGATTGTAACCATTGAGGACGCGGCGGAACTGCAGCTGCATCAGGAACACCTGGTTCGGCTGGAAGCCCGGCCGCCGAACGTGGAAGGCCGCGGCGAGGTGACCATCCGCGATCTGGTGCGGAACAGTTTGCGAATGCGTCCGGACCGGATCGTCGTCGGTGAATGCCGCGGCGGCGAGGCGCTGGACATGCTGCAGGCGATGAACACCGGGCATGACGGCAGCCTGACGACCATTCACGCCAATTCCCCGCGGGATGCGCTGGCGCGTCTGGAAACGCTGGTGCTGATGGCGGGATTCGATTTGCCGTTGCGGGCGATCCGGGAACAGATCGCTTCGGCCATCGACATCGTGGTGCAGGTGAGCCGGGAGCGGGACGGGTCGCGCAAGGTAACGCACGTCAGCGAGATCACCAAAATGGAGGGGGATGTGATCACGATGCAGGACATTTTCG
>CASDQW010000067.1 GCA_949282965.1 uncultured Lentisphaeria bacterium | reverse complement strand
CCGCTTCTCCTGTCAGCGGCAACAGATTCTTAATCTAGCACCGATGATCGCTTTTGCAAGCTCAATTTCGCAAATTTTTGCATTTTTTCAGGGGAATCGTGTTTTCTGCATCAACTCCGCCGTCCAGCGGCGACAGGATTTGAATGTAGCAGCCTTCCGAAACTTTGCAAATCGTTTTTCATCTTTTTTTCAATTTTCTTCAGCACCAAACCCCGGCCACACAAAAAAAAGGCGCGTCCTGCCTCAGACGCACCTCATTCATGCCCCCCGATCGAACTCAATCTTCCTTCCGGACCCCTTTCAAATACGCTTCGATGAATTCATCGATATCACCGTCCAGCACTCCGGCGGTATCGCTGGTTTCCACATTGGTCCGCAAATCCTTGACCATCTGATAGGGCTGCAATACATACGAACGGATCTGGCTGCCCCAGCCGTTGTCGACCTTCTCCCCGCGAATCGCATCCGCCTCAGCGCGCTTCTTCTCCTGCTCCAGCTCATACAGTTTCGCCTTCAGCATCTTCATGGCGGTGGCGCGATTCTTATGCTGGGAGCGCTCGTTCTGACAGCAGACCACAATCCCGCTCGGCAGGTGGGTGATCCGGACCGCGCTGTCCGTCGTATTGACATGCTGGCCGCCGGCCCCGCTGGAACGATAGGTATCTATGCGCAGTTCACCCTCATCGATCTCCACGTCGATCTCGTCGTCGATCTCGGGAAACACGTCCACAGATACAAATGAGGTGTGACGGCGCGCATTGCTGTCAAATGGAGAAATCCGCACCAGCCGGTGCACCCCCTTCTCGCCTTTCATGTAACCGAATGCAAACTCGCCTTCCACCCGCAGCGTGGCGCTTTTGATCCCGGCTTCTTCCCCCGGCTGGAAATCGATGATCTCATCCCGCCAGCCACGCCGCTCAAAATAACGTCGGTACAACCGGAACAACATCGCCGCCCAGTCGCACGACTCCGTCCCTCCCGCTCCGGCATGAACCGAAAAATAGAGATTGCAACGGTCAAACTGTCCCGAAAGGAAACTGAGGATTTCCAGACGGTCCAGGGCCTTGCTCAGTTTTCGGAAAGTATTCTCCGCCTCCTGCGCCAGTTCGGCATCCTCCGCCGCAAACTCCACATTCACGGCAAAATCCTCTATCTCACGCACCAGGCGATCATAAGGCTCCACTATATTACGGCAGGCGCTGAGCGCCGCAACCGTGTTCTGGGCGTCCTCCTTGTGATCCCAGAAATCGGGCGCGGCCATCTTCGCTTCGATCTGCTCCATCTCGGCGCGCCGGGCGGCGACCCCGAGATAGTCTCCGAGGTGTTCTATCCGCTCGCGCATGGATCGTTCATGGGCCTGAAGTTCATCGATGGTCATCATAACACTGTTTTGTTCTTTCGCTTACTTGGCTGTTTCTCTATGGAACGGATTGAATTAATATACACGCCCAACGGCGTTCCTGCAATCCGGTTTCCCCCGTTTTCCGCCGTTCCCGCTCAGAAGGGAAATTCATACGTTTCCGATGTAGGCACCGGTGAGGTCTTCTTCAGCACCGCAGCAGGATCCGCCGCTTCCGTCTGGGACGGCACCCCGTGAACCAGAATCGCCTTCTCCGGCAACGCCGGGCAAATATATTCACAGCTGCCGCAGCCGATGCACAGCTCCGGAATCACGGAAGGAATGGTCAACACCCCCTGGTAAGAGACCATCTGCAGCGCCCCCGTCGGACAATGCTCGGCACAAGCCCCGCAGTCATTGCCGTTGGTTACAACAATGCAGCGGTTTTTCAGGTATTCCACGATCCCGATCCGACGTCGCTGCTTGGCCGCCACCGTCAACGGCGTCAAGGCACCGTTCGGACAAATATTCGAACACTGCACACAGTCGAACTCACACTTCCCGATCCGGAACGACAAATAGGGTTGTCCGACACCGCTCCAGCCATATTCCAGCCCGGCCGGCGTCAACGTCTTGCCCGGACAGGCCGCCATGCAGAGCCCGCAACCGGTACAACGCGAATGAAAATGTTCGAACGATCCCGCTCCCGGCGGCATCACCGGCATCGGCTCGGGCGTCTTCCGCACACTCCGCCGCAACCCCAGCGCCACCGCGCCCCCCGCGATCAGACCGGCACCCGCAGCCAGAAATTCCCGCCGATCCGGAGCCGAAGGGGCTTCCGGGCGCACCGCACCGCCGCCGAATCCAATGGCATTCACCCGGCATGCCGCTCCACAATCCCCGCAGAGCACGCAGCGCTCGAAATCAATTTCTTTCTTCTCCAGATCAATGCATTTGGACTTGCACACGTTCGCGCACCGGCGGCATCCGACGCACCGTTCCCGATCCAGTCGCAACGGGAAACGCGCAAATCGCGCCGCCACCCCCAGCACGCCTCCCACCGGGCACAGCAAATTGCAGAATACCCGCCCCCGCAACAATGCCGTGATCAGCAACGCCGCAATCAGCACCCCGGTTCCGGCAGCCAGGCACGTCGGCAGATTATGTCCCTCCAGCGGCGTCAATGATTCCCAGCCGCAGCGGGTCCGCAGAAAGGTATTCACCCATACCAGAGCAGGACGAAACAGCAGATTGCCCACCCGCCCGAAAAACGCAAAGGAATCCGGCAGCGCCAGCGGCAATATCAGACCGCAGAGCATTGCAGAAAAATAAAAACCGAGCAGCCCGTAACGCCAACGTCTCCGGTTCACCCAGGCCGCGCCGCCGCGATTCAGCCGCAGTTTGCGCCCGAGCCATCCGGCCATATCCTGCAGCGTTCCCAGCGGGCAGAGACTGGAACAATACCAGCGCCCCCACAGAAACGTCGTCAGCAGAATCCCCGCGGCAATCCCCCAACCCCAGCCGCCGCGCAACAAGGAGGGCAGAAACTGGACCTTCCCCGCCTCCTGTACCGGCTGGAACAGTCCGCTGAACGCCACCAGGAACATCCCCAGCACCACCAGGCTGACCAGAATCCGCCCGGCGCGAAACCACTGGAAGTGCCGCATCAGAGACGGATCCTTTTAATGTTCACTTTGGCCAGATCCGCCGTCCCCTGTCCCAGCGCTTCTGCCGCCGCGATATGGGTCGCCACTGCCGGGTCAATGCTCAGCATCTTCGCCCCCGCCACGTCCAGCGCCACCATGTCACGGGAAGCCAGAAGCGAGCGCAACGGCAGAATCCGGGACCCCTTGTTTCCTCGCGGTCCTCCCGTCTGCATGGCGCGGTAGGCATCCAGAATGTTGAGATCCGGACGGCGCACCGTCAGCCAGTCCGCGATGGCCTGCTGCACCCCCAGTTGATGAAATTCCTGACGATCCCAGACGATCCCCATCAGATTCTTCATGGAAGCGGTCAACTTGGTACCGCCATGGTTTTTCAGCACCGGCACGTTGATAAATACGTCCGAATCCAGAATCAGCCGGTGCATCAGAGCCTTTTTCAAAACCTTTCCCCGTGGCACCGCCACTTCCCGGTAGTCGCTCCGGACATTGCCGCAGACCATTTCCCCTCCCGCTTTCTCCACGGCATCCTCAATACCGCTGACCCGGTAACACCCCCGCCAGTCCTTATCACAGGTATGATCGAACACGTAGACTTTGGCAGCTCCGGCATTCAGGCACCGCTTCACCAGTGCCCCTACCAGCTCCGGATTGGTATCCGCCGCCATCTCCGGCGGCTGATGCCAGCCGATATTGGGCTTGATCACCACGGTCTGGCCGGGCGCAACAAATTTCTCCAGTCCCCCCAGTTCCTTCAACGCCGCATCCAGCAGCGCTTCCGGTTCGCCGTTGGTCACCGCCACCAGCAGCGGCGCTTCGCCGGCCGCTTCCGCTTCAGCTGCAACCAAACGGGCTCCCGGCAATCTCCCCATGACCGCCAGAGCAGTTCCCGTTACAGCGGCACTCTTCAGAAAATCACGTCGATCCATCCTGTTCTCCTCCCCGTTCTGTCGCTTCCTCTTGCGGCCCCCGGCGACCGGCATCCCGCCATCACCTCGTCGATACCCGTTGATAGTGATGCCGCGCACCAAACAATTTCAATCGATGCAGATCCTGTTCCACTTCCTTCAGGTCCTCCGGCCGCAACCGGTCGGTAAACAACTTCCCGTCCAGATGGTCCAGTTCATGCTGAATGCAGCGCCCCAGTAGACCACCGCACTCCAGCGCAATCACTTCCCCATCCAGCGTCTCCGACCGCAACACCACCGACCGCGGCCGCACCACCGGCGCAAAAATATCCGGTACGCTGAGGCACCCCTCGTCCCGCACCTCCAGCTCGTCGGCGGCGGATACAATCTCGGGATTGACCAATACCAGCGGCATCCGCGGCAACAATTCCAGCTCGCCGGGAGACGGATCCGGCGACATCGATTCCAGCGGCACGCCCAGCACCACCATCCGCAACGGTTCACCGACCTGCGGCGCCGCAAGTCCGATCCCGTCAAAGGTCCGCATCGTCTCCACCATCTCCGCCGCCAGCGCCCGGATCTTCTCCGTCACGATCACCGGCGCGGCCTTTTCCCGCAACACCTCATCGCCGAAGGTCCGCACCACATAACGTTTTCTAGGTCGAAAAAACATGCTACTCCACTCCCTGGTAAAGCGCCAGCGCCGCTTCTATTCGACGCACCACGGCATCACGCCCGATCAGGAATAAAGTCCGATCCAGCTCCGCTCCTCCCGCCACACCGGTCGCCGCCAGACGCACCGGTTGGAAAAGCTTTCCGTGTTCCAATCCCGCGGCCGCCTCCGTCTGCTCCAGGAGCCGCATCACCGCCGCTTCCGTCCATTCGGACATGCCGGAAAGCGCATCCACAAACCTCGCGAGCGCGGCCCGGATTTCCGGACGCGTCAGCTGCTTCCGGCTGTTCTTCTCATCCCGTGAAAAGTCGTCCGCGAAAAAGTAACGCCAATCCCGTACCTGGTCCATCACCTTCGTCCGATTCTGCATCAAGGCCACCACCGCGTCAAACGCGGGGTGCGCGGCAAATTCCGGCGCGTATTCCCGCGCCAGCGCCGTAAACGCATCCAACGGCATCTCAGCGATATAGAGCCCGTTCAAGTTGGAAAGTTTGCGGATGTCAAACTGTGCCGGGGCGCTCTTCACCCGGTCCAGCTGGAATGCCGCAACCATCTCTTCCAGCGTCAATTTTTCACGGTCATCCCCCGGCGACCACCCCAGCAGCGCCAGATAGTTGAACAGCGCCGGCGCCAGAAATCCCCGGCTGCGGAAATCGCCAACAAATGCATCACCGTCCCTTTTACTGTAGGGTTTCCCGGCCGCATTGACGATCATCGGCAAATGCGCGTACTGCGGCGGAGTCGCATGGAATACCTCGAACAACAAAAGATGCCGGTAAGTGTTTTCCACATGATCATCCCCCCGGATAATGTGAGTGACCCCCTGTGCAATGTCGTCCAGAACATTCGCCAGGTGAAACACCGGCGAACCGTCGCTGCGGACAATCACCTGATCCTTCATTCCGTCCAGCGGCTTGGCCAGCTCGCCCTTTACCAGGTCATGATAATACACTTCACGCCGGGTGAATGCGGCCACCGCCGCCCCGGTAATCCGAATCGTCTCTCCGGCCAGCACCCGGGACAGAACCGGAGCCAGTTCAAACAGCACCTGACCTGCGGCATCGCGCAACATCAGATCGCGCATCCCCGCCAGCGCCGATACCGTCGGCATCGGTTTGCCTTTCGCGCTTAAAGCACCGTAATGAATCCCCCCCGGCGTAATCTCCACCGGAGTTTCCGCATGCAACGCCAACTCGGCCGGCCCCACCGTCCGCACCGTCCGCCCGTCCGGCAGGTTCAACGGCAGTCGGAAAAATACCGGCCGCTTTCCGCTCTCGTCCGCCGCACCGTAATAAGCGTCTCCGGAGTCGATCAGTGCCGCTGCCGCCGCCCGATGTTTATCCGCCTGTGCGCTCTGATAGAAGATTTCCCCGTCATAATCCAGTTTCAGCCAGTCCATGCATTCGAGCAACTTGTCGATCGCTTCCCGCGTCGAGCGCTCCAGATCGGTGTCTTCGATCCGCAGCAGAAACTCGCCGCCGACATGCCGGGCAAACAAGTAATTGAAAATCGCCGTCCGAATGTTGCCGATATGCACCTGTCCCGTTGGAGACGGCGCAAAACGAACCCGAATACTCATTGCTTTTTACTTTCTGAGATTTCCGTGCGGCGCATGCCGGAAGTCCGTCGGCGGAGCGGAAACCCTTCCCGCCGCATTCCGCGCCCCATCCTCCCGGTCCTTCATGAACGTGACACGGAAACCATGGTTGATTTTACAAAAAACGCCGGGAAAATCCCGGCGGAGGTCATTCCATTACTTACCCTGATCGCCCGGATCCGACGACGGAAATTTGTCATGCGTCTTGGCGGGCTTCACCGGAATCTCCGGCACCGCCTGCCGAATCGCCGTGCGCGCTTCAATCCCGGTAGCCTCGATGTAATCCGACGACAAACTGCCGGGCGGCAGATCGTATTCCGCCACATTGATGGCCGCCGCGGCATCCAGCTGGGCCTTGGCGTTCTGGACGTTGATGTAGGCGCTGGCCAGCGTGGTCTGCGCATCCACCAGGTCGCGCTGCGCTTCGTTCAACCGGGTCAGTTCAGCACTGCCGGCACGGTATTCGTCATCGACCAGATTACGCTGCTGGGTGGCAATTTCCAGATTCTTTTCAGAAAGTCTGGCCTGTTTGACGTTCTGAACGTAATTGATGTAGGCGTTACGCACTTCCTGGACCACCGTCAGCCAGGTATTGACCATCTGATACTGGGTGGCGCTGAGGTTGGCCTGGGCCTCCCGAACCTTGTTGTACCGGATGAACCCGTTGAAGAGCGTCCAGTTGGCGGCGACACCATAGGAGAAACTCGATGCATTCTGACCGCTTTTCCCGGAATCATGATAGGAACGGCTGCGGTTGGTCCCGTATCCGTATTCGGCAAAAAGCGACACCGTCGGCGAAAAACCGCTGTAAGTCTGATACACCTGATACCGGGCAATCTGGAGCTGTTCCCGATAGGCGCGCAAGTCAGGCCGATTGGCCAGCGCATTATCCAGATAGATGTCCACGGAAGGCAGATCATACAGATAAATATCCTTGACCCGCGGGAACTTCACCGATGGCGGCAGCGTGCCTTCCGGGTATCCCATCAGCACGGCCAGCGCATAAAGCGCCACCTCATACTGATATTCCGCGGTAATCTGGTCGCCCTCGGCCGCGTTGGCCAGCACTCGGAAGTTGAGAACATCGCTGAACGGCACGGCCCCGGCCTGATATTTGAGTTCGGTATCCCGCAGATTCTTCATCTGGAAGTCCATGTCTTCCATGGCGATCTGCATGTTTTCCGCCGCCAGCAGCACGGCGTTGTAGGCATACGCCACTCCACGGATCAACAGTCGGCACTCATCCTCGCTCAGGGCTTTCTGCTGATGGTATTCGGTTTCCGCAATCTTCAGGGCAAACTCACGGCTCAGACCATCAAAAATCAGCCAGCTCGCCGACACCGCGGTATTCGTGGAAAACGTATCGGAACGCCGGGAGGCATCGCCATTGATCTGGTGATGCAGCCAGTTGTTGTTGTTGCTCAATGAAAAACTGCTGCTGATTTCCGGCGCATACGCTCCCATCGCCTGGTAATAACGCATCTTCGCCGCCGCAATGGCGTGATAGGCGGCAATGTAGGTCGGGTTATTGGCAATGGCGATCTTCTGGGCCTGTTCCAGTGAAAGCTCGCTGATACCGCGCAGCAGGTCATCCGCCTCCGACCGCGGCCGTTTGGTAAACGTGTCGGCCGAAAAATCAGCCGGCGGCGGAGGCTGGGTCTGACAACCGCCGACCAGCAGCAGCGCGACAACGGCACACCCCATCCACGGCAAGAATCTTTTCATCATTTCTCCTCGTCCTCTCCACACATATATCACTGATACGCAACCATTCAGATCATCTTCGCCATTCCCCGGAAAACAGTCCGGATATTATAAAATAACACGGCAACGGCTGTTTTCAACCCGAAAAACCATTTCCAACCTGACGTTTTCACAAAAAACTTCGGATATCCGAACCATTTATCGCTTCTGTTTTTCACCCTTACGGATTTGCATTCGGACGAAAGGGCTTGTATAGTGATAGACTCCGATCGCCCGGAGCAATGCTTCCGGTTATATTCGGTGGGAACGACCAATCAGCAGATATATTGTAATCTTGATGAAAAAAATACTTTTATTCCTGAAAAAACATCCCGTCTGGATCAGTTATGCCGTGGGGATCCTCCTCGCGCTGCTGTTTCTGATCGGGAACACCCGGGAAATATACCGGGATCAGGCCGCCTATTACGCTCCGATGGCCGAAGCGTTTGCCAACGGCGACTGGGAACAGGCGTTTCCCCCGGATATTCCGATTCTTTCGTCGCTGCTGGCAGGGCTGCTGGTCTGCTGCGGCTTGAACGCCCTGACCGCGCTGATGGCGGTGGGGGCGGCGTTCCACATCGCAACGATTTATCCGCTGGACCGGCTGCTGCGCCTGCTGTTTCCGGAACGGACGGCGGCACTGGGGTGCTTCCTGTTCGTGATCGCGCCCAAGATGGTCCGCTATAACTGTATGGGACTGCCGGACGCCGGACGCACCTTCTTTGTGGTTGCCCTGGTGCTGGTGCTGGCCGAATATCTCCGGAACCCCCGACCGGCATGGACGATCTGGGGCGGACTGTGTGCCGGCGGACTGGCACTGGTGCGGGGCGAAGGGATCCTCTATGCCGCAGTGGCGGGTGCGCTCTTCCTGTACCTGGGATGGCGAAAACGCCCGGAAACGACGGAAACAACAGGGCGGCGGTACCGCCGCGCACTGACGGCGGGCGTGCTGTATGTGCTGGCAATGCTGGTCGTCATCGCGCCCCGGCTCTACGGCAATTATCGCCTTACCGGATTCCCGGTGTGCGACAGTCGGCAGGTTTCTTTCCTGCAGCAGATGCTGCGGATTCCGCCTGAACCGCGGACGGCGGCGGAAACGGAACTGGACCGCATCCAGAAACAGCTGTACAACCGTCCCGATCCGGCCCAGAAACAGGAATCGCGCCGAACCTTTTTCGATCCGGAAGACCTGCTGAACGACTGGGTGCGGGGCAGCTACGAACTGTACCTGGTCCTCGCGGCCGTCGGACTCTTTCTGGTGCTGCGCCGCAGACAGTGGCGAGCGGAATACACCTTGTGTGTGGGATTCATGGCACTGACGGTGCTGATTTTTGCACCGCTGATGGTGGCTCACCGGTATTTTCTGGTCAATATTCCATTGATGATGCCGTTCACCCTCCTGCCGCTGGTTGAATTGGAAAAATACGGCAGCCGGTTCCGCTGGTTCCGTCCCGCAGCGTTGCTGGGACTCGCCGCGCTGACAGTCGGGCAGACGCTCAATGCCGTCAGTGTTTTCCGTGAGCCCGGCCCGGAATACGCGGTCGGACGCTGGATCGCCGCCCATCGAACCGAGCTCTCCGGAGGCGCGGAACGCTTCTGGGTGATCGGAGATTCCGTCCGTTTCCCGTACTGGAGCGGCACATTCCCGCGCCTGTACTGGTCAGGGGAAGACTGGCAACCGGAAAAGCTGGCGGCTTTCCGTTTTGAAGACGGGTCCTCCGGCGTATTCGTATTCGAAATGCGTCCCGAACACAGTCTGGCGGATTTTTTCCAGCGGGATCCCCGTTTCGAACGGGTTACCGGGCATCCGCATGCCGACGAGATCGCCATTTTCAAATGGAATCCCACTCCTTAAACCCGGAAGGCTGTACCCATGTCTGAACGTAGTCTGTCCATCATCATTCCCTGTTACAACGAGGCGGAAAATCTGCCCGAAGTCCTCCCCGGCATCATGGCCTTCTGCCGGGAGCGCCAGTGGTCGCTAATCGTCGTGGATGACGGCTCCACCGACGGCTCCGGAGCGCTGCTGGAGCAGATGACGGCCCGGGCTCCCAACGTGAAAATCGTCCGAAACAAGATCAACCGCGGTTACGGCGGCGCCATCAAACACGGGATCGAATCCGCCGATACCTACTGGGTCGCCACCGTCGACGCGGACGGTCAGCATCGGATGGAGGATGTTGTCCGGTTGAAAGCGCTGGCGGAAGAGCGGGACGCCGACATGGTCGTCGGCTCCCGGCAGGGGCAGCGGGACGCCACCCGCTACCGGCAGTGCGGCAAGTGGCTGATCCGGACCTTTGCGCGGAGCTTTCTGAAAATTCCGATCCACGACCTCAATTCCGGAATGAAGCTCTACCGACGCGATCTGGCAATGCGATATCTGCCGACGACCCCGGACAACATGTCGTATTCGGATATCATCGTTCTCCTGTTCTTCTGCAACCGGAATCTGGTGCTGGAGGAACCGATCACCATCCAGCCGCGCCGCGGCGGTGTGAGCACGATTTCCACCCGGACGGCCATGGACACGGTATGGGAAATCACCAATATGATTCTGCTCTTCGCGCCGCTGAAGTTCTTTCTACCGCCGGCGCTGGCAAGCATGGTGCTGGGCGTGCTGTGGTCGCTGCGCTGCCTGGTGGTCAACTCGACGCTTTCCACCGGGGCGAGCTTCCTGATTCTCTTCGGAGTGCTGCTGCTGCTGCTGGGGATGATCACGGAACAGCTGGCCCGGCTCCGCCGGAACATGTAACCCGACGGCGGCGCGAACACTCCACCTGGTGAACAGCGGGATCAGCGAGCGCCGCCGCGGACGACATCCGCAGAGAATGGAACCGGCGCTCCGGGGGCCGGCTGCCGGAACTGGTTTTTCCAGGTCTCGATCGCCTGCTGATCAATCCGCATGGTACAGGGCCGGGGCGCGGTAATCCATGCCCGGACAGCCTCCTCGTCCAGACGTGCCGCCATCGGGAAGTTCAACGTCCGGGCCATATCGGACGCCCGGTTGTCAATGGACAGAATCAGTGCCCGACACCGGCGCTGCATCGCCCGCATGCCGCCATGCAGCCGGGTGCCGATGTAATCCACTTCCCCCGGAATCAGCACCTCGTGAAAATGCGCCAGGTCGGGGGGCAGAAGCGTCATGCGCTCCGTATCCGGTTCCAGCCGGCGGAAGTAGGCCAGATCCTCCGCCCCCTGCGGGAAAAAGAAGAGATGCCGGTAATGGTCCCTGAGCAGCGCTATCAGACGCCGGTCCGCCTCCGGGTCCGGACAGTAATCCGTCAATGTGAACACGACGTTCTCCGCGCGGCGCACGGGAATTTTCGCACAATGTTCCGGTGTCAACCGCCAGGTGGTGGGACAGCCGGTGCAGATCACGTTGGTAATACCGATGGCGACCAGCTCTCCGCGGGTCACCTCGTCACGCACGGAATGCAGCCCTTCCCGGGAAAGCAGGGTGCGGTAGAAGAGCTTCGCCGCGACATTGAATCCCGGACGATTCCACCGATGATTGCCCATGCCGCTGCCCAGCAGCAGATTCCGCCGGTAACACCAGGCCTCGTACACGGGAATGTCCGGCGAACAGTTGAACGCCCATTCCAGCTTGCGGTCGATCATGTTGGCTCCGCCCCAGAAACGCAGCGCACAACTGTTGTAGAGCGCCAGCGACTTTCTGCGAAAACCCGCATGAGAGGAAAACGTCACGATAAAACGTTCCGGAAACAGATCCGCTAATTCCTGCATTACCGCCTCTTCGATAATCTGGTCACCGAGGTTCAGCGTGGTCACGCCGGGCGTCATCAGCGCGATCAAATCTTCCCGCGATTGCGGTGCGAGAAAACGCCCCAAACCGGTTCCGACCGTCAGGTTCCGCAGCCACCATTGCAGGGTCTCCATCCTTCGCATCCACCAGGTCATTCTGTCTTTCCTCCAGTTGTCCGGCATGCCGGCCATCCGCCCTTCAGGCGGCTCAGAGCCAGATGATACAAAAAGCGGCTCTCCGAACCGGACATTCCAATCGCAGCAACAAGGATCAGCAAAATCAAATCAATAACGATGGACTCCAGCACCAGCTCCCAGAAAGTCTGAGCCTGGAAATCCAACAGCAGCACTGCTGCCACCATCGCCGCTGCCACCGCCCCGGTGCGCAGCATCACCTCCCGGACGAATTGCCATATGCTCAGCTGAACCAGCTTTTTCATGCAATAAAGGCGCAGCGCCAGCACCGCGGTTTCAACCAGAATCTGGCCGACGAAGATGAAATAGAACGGGAATCCCAGTTTCAGGAAAAGATAGGCAAGCGGCAGAATCAGCATCATCAGCACCCCGACGGTCGCCTGGTAAAATTCGATTCTTCCCGTGGCGTGAATGGTCGTGAACAGGGGACAGGCAAAGGAGTTCAACAGCAGAAACCCCAGGGAAAAACAGAGAAAAATCTTCGTATAACCATGCGGTTCCCGGGAAAAAAACGTAATGACGTAATCCAGATTTCCAAGAATGGGAAAAACAATCAGAGAAAGCAGGAAAAAGGAATATTTCGCCGTCCGGCAGACCAGATAATGAAGATCACCCCGGTCGCCGCGCGTACAGGTTTTCACCAGATGGGGACAGAACGCCGTCTGAAAATTGGTCACAAACACATTGACCGCGTTGGAAATCTGCTGGCACAACCCCAATGCCGCATTGATGGAGACGCTGCCGAAATGGTTGACCAGCAGTCCCATACCCTGCTGGACAATCCCCGCGGCACAGCTGCCCCAGATGATCCAGCCGGAAAAAACCGACATCCGCCTGAGATACGTCCGGTCCGAACGCAGCGGCCACATCTGCACCACCTCCGGATAATGTCTGCTGCAATAATATATGTAGATCAGCAGCAAGATCAGCACATTGCCGACCGTGAGCAGGGCATAGCCGATCAGCGGAGAGGAAAACCAGCACAATGCCAGAATCGAACCAAGGTTCATCACCGATTCCAGAATCCCCGCCAGCGCAATGATCTCCATGCGCTCAAAGGCAATGATCACCATATAATAGGGAAGCTGCAGCATGCGGATCAGAAAACCCGCCAGCAACAGTTGATACAACAGTTCCACCTCGCCGTGAAACATCTCCGGGATCTGCATTCTGGAATGGAGATACCAGCGTCCGACGCTCTCTCCGAGCAGCAGAATCAAAAGACTCAGACAACCGAACATCACCATTCCGGCGAAAAACGCCTTCCGGGCTCCCTCCATGCGCTGCTGCCCCACCTCGACGTTCAGAAAGCGCTGGACCGTGTTCTGCAGCGCCCCGTTGAAAAATCCGCCGATGGTCACCAGGCTGATCACCGCGGTATAAACCCCATACCCATCCCATCCGAGACGGCTGAGCAGCAGACGCATCGCGTAAATGGAAATCCCCATGCTCACGAACATTCTCAGATAGAGAGCAAAGGTATTGGTCACGACCCGGAGCCGTTCTCCGGCAGTTTCTTCCATCATCCGCACCTTCTCAAAATACCTCCATGTCTCCATCGACCGCCTGCTCGAAAAGCCGCAGATACCGTTCCGCGCACCGTTCCATCGAATACGGCGCGAAAGACGCCCGCGCCCCTTCTCCCAGCCGCGCCCGTTCCGCCGTGTCCAATGCCAGCGCCCGCTCCAGCGTTACCCGGATGGAAGATTCCGACGTGTCGGCCGACACCAGGCCGTTCACCCCGTCCTCCACCAGATCCCTCATCCCCCCAACCGGCGTCACACACGCCGGAATCCCCAGCGCGAACGACTCCAGCAAAGTAATCGGCAACCCCTCCATTTCCGAAAACAAAGACAGATAATCCGCCTGCGCCAGATACGCCAGCGGATTCGAACGCAGCCCCGCAATGTGCACTCGCGGACAGTTCAACCCCTGGATCGCCGAACGGATTTCCTCATCTGCATCGTTCCCCATGAACACCAGATCGAAGTCCGCTCCCTCCGCCGCCAGCGCCGCCGCAGCGCGCGCCTGCGCGATCTGGTTCTTCTGCGGACTGAAGCGCGCGATGTTCAGCAACAGCCGCGAAGTCGGCGTACTCCGCCACGAGCGCACCTCCGCCGACACCGCCGCGAGCTCCGCCGCGCCCGGCATCTTCGCCCCGCAGCCGTTCTCGATCACCGGCGCTTCAAAACCGTAGGCCGCGACAAAACTGCGTTCCGACTCCGGTGAAATCGTTACCGGACGCACCCGTCCGGAACGGAAAAGCCGCCGCAGCGCCGATATGCGCCTCCCGGCGTCCAGCCGGGCATCATTATGAACCGTATAAAAATAACGAATCGGCCAAGACAACGTATAAATCGCCAGCCGCGCCAGCAGAATCGTACCCAGATGCAGATGTACCACATCGGGAGCGGATTGCCTGATCCGGGAACGGATTTTGTATAGAATGCGGAGCTGCGACAGCCGCGTTTCTCCACTTTCCATCAACGTGGACAAGGTCACTTCCGAACGCAATTCTCCGGCAAGGAAATCCCCTTCTTCCACGGGAACGACGCAGAGCAGCTCCACTTCGCAATGTTCCGCCAGTTCATTGGCAAGATCCACGACGAAACGTTCCGCCCCCCCGCAATGAAGCGCTGGTATGATTTCCAGCACTTTTAAACGTTTCTCTTTCATTCTCCGGTCTTCCCCGCCTGCTCAAAAAGCTGCAGATACCGCTCCGCGCACCGTTTCATCGAGTACGGCGCAAAAGCCGCCCGCGCGCCCTCTCCCAGCCGCGCCCGTTCTGCCGCATCCAGCACCAGCGCCCGTTCCAGCGTCGCCCGGATCGAATCCTCCGACGTATCCGCCGACACCAGCCCGTTGATCCCGTCATGCACCAGGTCCTTCATCCCCCCCACCGGCGTCACGCACGCCGGAATCCCCAGTGCAAATGACTCCAGCAGAGTAATCGGCAGCCCCTCCATTTCCGAAAACAACGACAGAAAATCCGCCTGCGCCAGATACGCCAGCGGATTCGAACGCAGCCCCGCAATGTGCAGCCGCGGGCAGTTCAGCGACAGAATCGCCGAACGGATTTCCTCATCATCGTCGTTCCCCATGAACACCAGATCGAAATCCGCTCCGGCCGCTGCCACCGCCGCCGCCGCGCGCGCCTGCGCAATCTGGTTCTTCTGCGGGCTGAAGCGCGCGATGTTCAACAGCAAACGCGAAGTCGGCGTGCTCCGCCACGAGCGCACCTCCGCCGCTACCGCCGCAAGCTCCGCCGCTGTCGGGACCTTCGCCCCGCAACCATTCTCGATCACCGGTGCATGAAAACCGTAGGCCGCGACAAAACTGCGTTCCGACTCCGGCGAAATCGTCACCGGCCGCACCCCCGCGCGAAACAACAGTTTTTTCAGCCACAGCCGGTTCCCCGCATCCACAAAAGCATCGTTGTGAACCGTATAAAAGTAGTCGGCCCGAGGCCGGTGAAACAGTTCCGGGAATGCGGCCAGCTGAATCCCTCCCAGGTGGGTGTGCACGACATCCGGGCATTCCCGGAAAATGACGTTCCACACCGGCAGCATGGCCAGAATCGCCCCTGTCATCGTTTCCGGCATCCCCAGATCGATCAGCTTCACGGCGGGATCCAGCTGCCGCGCCAGAAAATCTCCCGGCAGAATCCGGTTGACGCACAGCAGTGTCACCTCATGTTCCCCCGTCTGAATCATCTCGTTGGCGAGATCCACGACGAAACGCTCCGCACCACCGCAATGCAAACGCGGCACGATCTCCAGAATCCTCATTTCCGACGCATCTCCTTCTCCGTCAAATCCCGCAGCAGCTCCCGCCAGGCATCGTGAATCGCCGTTCCCGAAAATTTCTCCCGTTCCGCCAGCGCCCCCGCACAACGGGCCGGATAATTCCGCGCCACCTCTTCCAGCGCCGCCACAAACCCCTCCGGAGTAAAATCCTCCAGCAGACAACCGTTTTTCCCGTCAACAACCAGATCCGCCGCCGCGGGAAAGGTATGGAGCGCGACAATCGGCTTTCCGTAAGCGGTCGCCTCAATGCCCGCAATCGGATATCCCTCGAAATCCGAGGTGAAAATCACGATTCCGGCCCGCCGGAGCCACATCGAAGGCTCCTTCACATACCCGTGAAAGCTGACGTTCGTCAATCCTGCGGCGGCCCGTTTCAATTTCCCTTCCTCCGGACCGTCGCCACACAGATGGAAGTGAAATTGCGGCGCAACCGCGGCCACCTGCAGAATCCGGTCCACCCGCTTCTGCGCAGTCAGCCGCCCCAGAAAAAGGACTTCCCGCGGATCACCGGATTCCAATGTCGCCGTTTCGGGCAGGCGGGTCTGATGACGAATCACGCGGACCAGTTTTCCATCCAGACGCAGATAGCGTGCCAATCCAGATTCCTCCCACGGCGAAAGCGTGACCAATGCATCAACATAACGGTTGAACAGCTCAATTTTCTGCCGCCAGAGCCATCCCCCGAAATCATAACGCCAGCGATAAAGCTGCTCCGGAGAATTGTGCTGGACGAAAATCACCCGATTATTCCGCAGCACCTCCCGGGGCACAAACAGATGCGCCGAATGAAACGAATTGATCAGCAGCACGTCGCCTCCCGGCAGCACCTCGCGGATTCTCCGCCGAACCTGCGGGATATCGAGCAACAACGCCCCCAGCCGCAGCGCCCCGCAGGAAAGATACCGCGGCGCTCCCCCCCGCAGCAACCGGACGACCCCGCGCCGTTTCTCCGCCTCGTTCAGACGGACAATCCGGGCACCGCACGGTTTCAACCCGGAAAGCGCACCGGAATATGCCAGCAGTTCCACCGTCAGGCCGTCCTGCTCCAGCATCCCGGCAAGATCGCGGGAGAACTGCTGTATACCGCCGTAACAGGTCGGATCGTCCACCAGAATCGCCAGTTTCATGCCTGCTGCTCCGTCTCTTTGCGCTGAACGGTCATTTTCATGAAAAGCCACATGACCCACCGGTCCGGCAGCAGCAACAGCAGATTCCCGGCCAGATAATGCAACAAAGCCGTCAGTGAAAAAAAGTCTTTGCAAAACAGATACCGTCGCTGCAGCCGCAACGTGGACCGCAACGTCGGTTTGAGTGAACGCTGTTTCACCTGGCCGGCACTGACCCGATACCGGAGCAACACCCGGGGGACATTGGCGAACCGGAATCCGGCAGCGGCCGCCCGCAGCCACAAATCATAATCCTCCGCGCCGCGAACCGGACGGTATCCCTCCATCTTCCGATATAACTCCGAACGCAGCAACAGCGCCGGATGCGGCAGCGGACTGCCGAGCAGCAATGCCCGGTGCACTTCCGCCGCGGTTTCCGGGTAACGGCGACAGCCGAACGAACGACCTTCCTCGTCGATGACTTCCAGAAAGCAGCCGACCGCATGGATTTCCGGATGCTCCATCAGGTATTTTTTCTGGGTTTCCAGCCGGTCCGGCAGGGCGACGTCGTCGGCATCCATGCGGGCATAGAAAGGGAAACCTTCCCCCGCCTCCTGCCATAACCGGTTCAAGGTCGCAGTCACCCCCAGATTCCGCGGATTGCGCAGCAGCCGGATCCGGTGATCACTCCGGGCCATCTCCTGAAGCATCTCCCAGGAGCCATCCGTCGAACCGTCATCGCAGGCAAACAGGATAAAATCCTGAAAGCTCTGACGCTGTAACGATGCCACCGCCTCCGCCAAAAAACGGCCGGCATTATGCACCGGCATCAAAACGGCCATTTCCGGCATCCTGCGACACTCCTCTTCTGACACGTTTGCCGCGTCCGCCGGGCCGAAATTTCAGCCGGCCTCCGATCCGACAGCGGTCGCGGAATGCGCTTCAACGGCAAGCCGCTCCATCGTTCGCGGTCTTTTCCTGCTTCTTTCCTGCTGCTCCGGACGTTCTATAAACAACCGTCGGAACATACACCGGATATAATATAGTTGCGCCGGGGCGATAATACAAATCATCGCCCCGGCGCCTTGCCGTTTCTCCCCATGTCCGGTGTTACGAAGCAAAACAAGTTGCCTGCACCACCGGTTCGGGCGCGGCCGCTTTTCGCCGGCCGGCTTTTGCCTCGTTCGGCTGGTACAGGTAGAGTCGCCCCGGAATACCGATCCGGCGGGCGGAAGCCCCCGGATTTTCCATGCGCCGCCGCCCTTCTTCAAAAGCGGCAACACCAAGGTCATACCAGTTCACGCCGATGGTGTTGGTCGGTTCATACTGCGGCACCACCAGCGATTTTCCGTCGATGGAGAGCACATGACGCTCCGACGCCAACACCCGCCCGGTCGCTTCCCGGTAGGGCAGCGCCAGTCGCTGGTAAATCGTCCCGCTGGAAAACCAGTAGCCGACCTCGGGATCGGAAACATCCAGTCCGGTGATTTCATCCACTGACGTCGGGTCCCGATAGGTAACCACTTTCAGATCACCGTCCCAGAGCGCCCGGAAATAACGGGCCCGTTCCCAGTGCACCGGCAGATGCGGGATCTCCACCATGCAGACCTGTCGACAGCCGCGTGCATGATAAAAATCGCGGGCTGTCTCCGCCGCACTCCGGGGATCCACGGAAATACAGGAGCAAACCCCACCGTAGATATGCTCCATTTCGATACCCACCACCGGACAGTTGCTGGCCAGGGCTTTCATCTTCCAGTCATATTCCCCCAGCAGGATCAGCAGATCCAGTCTCTTGCTGATCTCGGTAATATCCGGCAACAGCTTGTGGTCAAATACCGAAATATAATGCAGCTGCACCACGCCTCCGGCACTCAGCGCAGCCTCCATAATGCCACGCAACGCATGTGCGCAGTAACTGTTCTGCAGAGCCGAAGTGTCGGCAATGACGGCCCCCACCTGGAACCGCGCCGACGATCTGCTTCCCTGAGATGCAGCAGCGTGGCTTTTGACATAGACCCCGGAACCGCGACGTGTTTCCACCTTGCCCCGTGCCGCCAGCACTTCAACGCCCCGCACCGCGGTGCCCATCGAAATGTTGAACTTGCCGCAGAGACGTCGCAGCGACGGGATACGGGTGCCGGGCGCCAGTACGCCGCTGACGATCTGAGCTTCCAGATAGTCTACAACGTCCCGGTATCCGGACTCCCGTTTATTTTCCCGATTCACAGCCATGGAACCCAGTCAATCCTGTTTGTCCGGCAGCTGAAAACTGATCAGATGAGAGCCACTGGCAAAATACAGCCGGCCGTTCAGAATATCCCCGCCGACCTGAATCGGCACGGGAGATTCGAAAGCGCGCAGAATCTTGCCGTCCTTCGGATTCAGCTGCAAAATGTGATTGCGGCAGAGCAGATAATAGTTCGTGCCGTCCGTTACGAACATCCGCGGTCCCTGCTGCCAGACAGCCGGGCCGTAATTGCCGGTAGTTCCAGTGGCAGTCACCTTGCGGGTCGCCGGATCGAAAACGAAGATACGTTCACTGTCGGCAATCCCGAGGATCTTTCCATCCGGAGTGACCACGGTATCGTGATAGGTCTGGACGCCGGGCAGCAGCGCGGTATCCCACAGAATCTTTCCGGTCGCCGGATCCAGTTCGAAGAAGCGCGACTCCTTCGCCCTGATCTGTCCGCCGGTACCGGCCACTACCGTCGTTCCGCCGAATACCCGCCCGTCCGGCAGCGCCGCCAGCGTGTAAATCGACAGATCTTTGAGCAGCGCATCGTTCTTCAGCACCCGGAACTGGTCCGTCTGCCGGTCCCAGATCGCCAGACCGCCGCCGGTATGACCGTATTCCGGCGTGCCGCCCATCATCACATAGCGGCCGTCCGCGGTGATTTCAAGGGTATGCGGACGAATCACGTCCGGCACGGCGCGGCCGATGCAGCGGGGATTGTCGCGGGAATCGAGAATATTCCGCGGAAACTCCCGGAACTCCTTGCCGTCCAGATCCCAGTCGATCAGGTAACCGCCGTTGTAACCGCCGACGAAGACGTGGTTCTTCCACGGCAGAACGGTATTCCACTGGACGGTGCCGTTACGATTGATCAGGGTGTCTTTTTCCGGATCGTAGATGTAGTTACGCATCGGGAAGGCGGTACCGCCGGTGATGAATTTCCCGTTGACCGCGGCCACGCTCATCAGATGGGCGCCTTCGCTGCTGTAATCGAGCTTGTGCGTCACTTTCCGACCGGTGGCGGGGTCGGCGATCCGGCAATAGCGGTCAACAATATTGAAAATTTCTATCTTGCGGTTGTTCCGCAATGCATAATTGGCGAAATTCTGGCTTCCGGCCTTCACCGGACGCAGCGTCACTTCCGGCTGCCCCTGAATCGCTTCGAACTTCCCGTCATACAGCCGATACCATTGCAGGTCCTTCTTTTTCCGGGCCTCGGTCCAGGCGTGTTCCATGCTGCGGTAGTTGGGCAGACGGGTCACCGTGGCGTACACCTTGCCGTCCGTCGCGGAAAACACCTGCCCGGAGGTCTGGGCCGGCCGTTTCCCTTTCGGAAACACGCTCATGGTCTTGCGGGTTGCGGGGTTGAAGCCCATGATCTGCGCGTCGGTGTTGCCGATGCCGAAATAGACCCAGCCCGCGTCATCCGTCGCAACCGTACGCTGATACTGCGGCCAGGATTCCTTGTTCACCGAACCGTAATCAGTCAGTTTGCGGCTTTTCGGATCAAAGGAAATGACCCCGCTGTCCGGATAGGTGACGGACCAGATGACCCCGTTCCGATCCTCGGTCATGCCCATGGCCATACCGTCATGAACTTTCTCGGTAAAGGTGAAGGTCAGCGTCGCCGGATCAAATTCAATGAAATAACCCGAATGATTGAGATAGTACCGGTTGTTGCTCCCGAGCAGCGAGGCGAAAATGCTATGGAAGGAACTGGGCTTGAAGGGATAATTGCGCTGTTCGCATTTCCCGGTCTCCGTATCGAGGATCAGCAGCCCGTAGGGACCGCGGTGATCGCTCAGCGCCCCGACCAGCACATCGCTGTTTCCCGGCCCGTTCGCGGAAGTGATCCCCAGCAGACTGCTGACCGGCGTACAGACCCCGTGATCGGTGAACGAGTCGTTCAGCGGCTTCGACGCCCCGAACGTCGCGGGGATGCCCACGACCGCCGCCAGCGCGGCGGTCATCATGGTTTGTTTCAGCATTCGCATCTTCTTAATTCCCGGCCGCCATCAGTTTTTTGGCATGCAGGAGGTCCACCTGATGCTGTTTGATCGACATCCGGTTCTGAGCACCGACATGACCGTCGGCATAGAGCAGGCTCACCGTGTTGCCGTCGCCGCGATGCAGTACGTTCGGGCGGCAGGCCTGATTGTCCAGAGCGCTGGCGGCGCGCAGATGGTTGTTGAGGTTGATCCCGGCAGAATAATCCCCGTTGGCGTTGCAATACCCTGTCGAATAAACGCTGCCGGTTGTGTTCTGCACGGCGGCATCCACTACCAGAATCCCCA
>CASDQW010000066.1 GCA_949282965.1 uncultured Lentisphaeria bacterium | reverse complement strand
TATCAAGGGAGCTACCCGCGCCCAAAATTCATCCGACACTTCCCATGATTTGACTGCCATATTCACCTCCCGCGTTACAGAATGCAAATATAGCATAATTTTCTTGGATTTCATCTTTTATTTAGGGATAAGTTCTTAATTATCGCCCGGGGCAGCCGGCGGTGCATCAGGTGTTCCCGGCAAGTTTTGTGTTTACGTCGGCAGATGGTTTGTTGGTATAAGGTTTTCTGTTCCGGACGGCCGGCCGGGGCGGAAACAGATTTGATATCAGTTGTTGCGTCATGTAACTTATTCACACAAGGAGTATCGAAATGATGAAGATGTGGTGTCATTGCCCGAACCATTTCGGTTGCGGTCGGTGTCGCGGATGGTTTACTTTGATTGAACTGTTGGTGGTGATCGCGATCATCGCGATTCTGGCGTCGATGCTGCTGCCGGCTTTGAACAAGGCTCGCGAAAAGGCCCATACCATTGCCTGCGTCAGCAATCAGAAGCAGATCGGCACCGCCATGCAGCTCTATCACGCCGATTATGACTTTTCGCCTCCCTACAAAACCGCCGACGATGATTGCGATACATGGAATACTTTGCTGGTGAATCAGAAATACATGGGAACCGCCAAATACGGCAGTGTTTTCATATGCCCCGGCCATCCCGGGACCAAGAAAGACCAGCTCGATAACCTGAGCCAGAGCAGTTCGACCACGCTGGATTCGCGCTACAACATTGACTACGGTTATAACTACGGTTATATCGGCGGCTGTTTCCGGGTGCACAATCGGACCTGCGGGGCCAGCATTTATGCACATCCGGCGCGCAGCGTGCGTAAACCTTCCGCCACGATTCTGACGGTGGATTCCCTGTATAAGAAAGGTCCCACTCTGGGCTATGCCCTGGTGGATATATCCCGTGCCGGCGGCGGAGACGTGATGGGAATGGTGATGATCCGGCACGGCAATCTGACCAATGTGCTCTGGTATGACGGTCATGTCAGCGGAGTGACCGGACGGCCGATGGAGCATGGCGTGCCTTATCTGGAACAGCCCGACCCATATGAGCTGGAGCCGTTCAATATCAACTCCCCGCATGAAAATTATTTCGATCGGCAATAAAACCGGTTCCGTAGGCGCGGGACCCAATTCCGGGAGGTAGTGTTTATGAAATCGTTATTCCGAATTTGCACCATGCTGGCGGCAGTCGGCGTATGGGCCGCCGACCAGTCGGTTCCGGACGCATGGAGCGAATTGGATCTGGGGCGTCCGGGGCTGGCCGCGGTGAAATCCGCCAAAACGGAAGAGGCGCGGCGGCAGGCGCTGCTGGAATACTTCCGGAAGCGGGAGATTCCCGCCTTTTTCGAGACGAAAAATCCCAAATTGTCCGAAAAAGAGCAGGAAACCGCCGATAATGCGTTGCAGCATCGCTTTGTTGGCCAGTCAGCTTACGGTCCCCGGGACCGGGGGACCCCGATTGACTGGGATTCTTCGCCGGTGCCGGACCAGGAATGGCTCTGGCAGTTTCACCGCTTCAACTGGCTGCCGGCGCTGGGGCGCGCATATCGGGTAACCGGCGACCAGCGATATGCGCAGGAGTGGGCTGGAGAGATCAACAGCTGGGTCCGGCACATGCATGCGGATAAACAGTTCCGGCGCCATGCCGGGTGGCGGTCGCTGGATACGGCCATCCGGATGAAGAACTGGACGACTACCTTTGAATATTTCGTAAAATCTCCGGCGCTTGACGCGGAAACGCTGACGCAGTTTCTCCAATCGCTGTTGCAACAGGCGCAATACATTCACTCCCTCTATCCTGCGGACAAGGATCCGAAACAGTTGAACAACTGGGACATTATCCAGCTGGAGGCGCTGCTGTATTTTGCCGCGGGTTTTCCCGAATTTCGGAAGAGCGTGGAGTTCGCCCGTGACGCCGTTGACCGGTTGTGCCGCTTCCAGAAGCGGGTGCTGCTGCCTGACGGTGTGATTGATGAATTTATTCCCAGTTATCATATCGCGTATCCGGCAATGTTCGGAAAATTGCCGGAATTCTGCCGTAAGTTCCACGTGCCCGCGGAATTTCCGCCCGACTACCTTGATCTCGTGGAAAAATCCGTCAATGCCGTCATGCTCTGGAGTCATCCGGATGGCACTTCGCCCATGTTCGGCGACGCCTGGCTGGACAAGCCCGGCGTCAACCGGAGATGGATCAAACCGTACTGCAAGCAGTTCAAGCGGCAGGACTGGCTGTGGTTTGCCACGTCCGGCAAGGAGGGAACGGCTCCTACCGGGCGGGTGCAGGAGCTGCCGGATGCCGGATATTACATGATGCGTTCCGGGTGGGATGCGAATGCCGTCTTTGTCGTGCTGAAAAATTCCAATATGCCTGAGGCCCGCTGGCACAACCATAATGATAATCTTTCCTTCGAGTTTACCGCCTTCGGACGGCGGTTCATGATCGACAGCGGCTGTTACAATTACAGTGGCGAACCGGAATGGCGGCGCTGGTTCCGGCGTCCGCAGGCGCATCAGATGGTGACGCTGGACGATCTGCCGGTGGCGGCGCGCGGCAGGAAGATTCTGCAGCAGTCTCTGCCCGGATTGGATGTAACCATTCTGGAAAATGCCGCCAATGGGGATTTTACCCACCGCCGGAGTGCCTATCTGGTGGAGGGGCAATATCTGCTCGTGCTGGATGAACTGAGCGGCAAAGCGGGCGGAACGCTCCGGCAGCATTTCCAATTCGCTCCCGGGCCGTGGCTGCTGGACCGGAGCCGGTTGACGGCCCGCACCCTGTTCCAGAAAGGTCCGAATCTGGTGGTGAAGGGATGGGCCGCGCCCGGTGTGTCGCTGGAAGAGGAGGAAGGATGGATTTCGCCTCGTTACATGGTGAAGGAACCCCGGCCGGCATTTGCCTTCATCCGCGGCAAGCGTCCCGGTGAAAAGCAGGTATTCCTGACGCTGCTGATTCCGCTTCCGGCAGAACGGCAAATCAGCGAGGTGGAGCTGGGATTTCTGAAAGACGGCCGGCATTCCGACACGCCCGGAGATACGGTGTATTTCCGGCTCAATCACCGGGAGTTTTTCCGGATCCGTCTTTATTCCGACCACCGGAAAACGCCGGAGTTGAAATCGGTCAAGGCCAAATGGTCGCCTCAGGAAGAAGAGCGCGCCCTGTTGGAATCCGGCCGGTGGGAACGGCCGCCGCTTCCGGACCTGCCGTAATGCCGGTTTCCCGCCGCCCCGGACCGTACAACGGCAATTCGGAGGGGACTCAGCTGAAGTTTTCCGTTTCCTCAATCATGGTCCGGTAATTCCGGAAGGCCCGGGGCGACAGGAGTCGGCCGTAGGGACAGGCCGACGGCATCAGAACGAAACCGCGTCCCGTGCCCCGGGTGCCTTCGTCGAGGGCCCGGCGCACTTTTTGACGGAACGCCGTTTCGTCGAGGTTTTCAATGTCCGAAGCCTCCAGGTTGCCGAAAAGCGTCAGCCGATCGCCATAACGTTCCCGCACTTCCGCCAGCTCCATGTCCCCCTGCGGCGGAGGTTCGATCGGGTCGATGCCGTCGCATCCGGTCTGCACGATTTCGTCCAGTACCTGCCGGATCCGGCCGTGGCTATGGATGCGGGCATAGCCGCCGGAACGGTGGATGGCCGCGACCATCGGCGCATCGAACTGGGTGACATAGCGATGAAAAAATTCCGGCGGCAGATACGGCGGCGCCGCGAATTCCGGACCGTAAATCCGCCACATCCGTCCCGGACAGGCGGCGGCGACGGTTTCCAGATTCCATTGCAGAAAGCGGGCCGCCTTGCGCAGCGCCGCTTCGAAAAGCTCCGGTTCGGTCATGGCCATGACGGTGAAATCCTCCATACTCATCAGCATGGCTACCATGCAGAGCGCATCGGGCGTGTCCAGCAGTACCACTCCGGTGTCGCCGAGAAGCCGTTCCCGTTCCAGCACGATTTCGGCGCAGGCAGTTCCCCGCAGCTCTTCATCCGGCAGGTCGATCCAGTAGCGCAGATCGTCCGCTGAACGAACCGGGTGTTCCGTTCGCCAGACGGTATGAATGCCCGATTCCACCATTTCCAGCTGCGTCAACGCCCGTGGTCCGGAGCCGATGGTGAGTTGTTCATAGCGGCGGCCATCCCGTTCTTCGATCCGGCTTTGCAGCTGGTCGGCGGCGATGGGGCCCAGTTTCCGGCCGTCGCGTTCCGTCTCCGCGGAAGTCAGAACCATCCGGTCGCTTTTTTCCGCGGCAAGAAGGATCAGTTCCTGCCAGCCGGGACCGCTGAAGATGTTGTAGGGATCGGGATCACGCCAATCTTCAGTCAAGCCGTTGATTTCATAAAAACTCACCGCCGGACGGTCCACCGGAAGACCCGCAATGCTGAGCATCAATCGTTCGCGTCGCGTCATGGTTGTCGCTGCTCCCTGGTTGGTTCAACTGCTTCTAAAATAGCATGAATGAACCGGAATTTCCTGCGTGGAATGCGTCATTTTTTCGCAGAATGCGTCATGATGGATGGACTTTTCCGGGTTTGTGGTGTAAGGTTTCCGACATGAACGAACGAGGGCAACAACTTTCCGGTTTGATCGCTCCGGTGGAGCGGATTGCCGGTGTCTGGCGTTTTGAGCGGCGCGGCGGCATCCGGACGCTGGCGGTTGTGCCGCCCGGACATCTGCTGCATTACGTGGTCCGGGGGCGTTGCCGGCTGCGGATCGCGGGAGAAGTGCTGGACGTCGGAGCCGGAGATTGGATCGGTTACGCCGGTGGAGACCGGGTGGAGAGCGAATTTCTGTCGGACTATGGTTTTTATTCAGTCTCCTTTCATGCGCCGGGATTGCCGGCTTTTGCGCCGTCCCGTCGGGTCATGCGTGGCTGGGAGGACGCGGAGAAAGGGTTCGCCGCAATGGAAGTGGCTTACCGGTGCGGGGACGCACTGTCCGCTCATGCCCGGCTGCTGGAAATATTGCAGCGGCTGAGGCCGCTTTGGACTGAATCGGGGGACGGTGGGGTGCCCGGGCGGCGCTGGCGGGCGGTGGAGCGATACCTCGCGGAAAAACGACTGTTTCACGCGGATGTTGCTGTCTTGTGCCGGCGGTTTCATCTCAGTCGTGCCACGCTGCTGCGGGATTGCCGTGCCGCGACCGGTTTTTCTCCGGGGCGTCGGCTGCGGGTGCGGCGGATGAACGAGGCGCTGGCGCTGCTGCACTGTTCCGATCGCAATATTTCGGAAATCGCCGCGGATCTGGGATATCCCCGGGTACAGGAATTTTCCCGGGAGTTTACCCGCTTTTTCGGTAGAAGTCCCCGCGCGGTACGGGCGGGAAACGGCGACGGCGTGCCTCAACGGCAGAGCAGCGCCCCCAGCACGGCGGAAGAGAGAATGACCGCGATGATCGACACCTTGCCTTTGTAGAGCAGCCAGGTGGAGACCAGAAAAATGCCTGCCGCCACCGGACGCAGATAGAAGCCCGGTGATACCGGTTTGCCCAGCAAAGCACCCCACGGAAGAGCTTCGCTGAAGACGGACATTTCCATGAAAATCAGCATGGAGGCCAGGATCATACCTGCGGTGGCCGGGCGGATGCCGCTCATGAGCCCCTGCACAATCCGGCTTTTTTCCCAGCGTTCCAGCGACCGGAGCGCCAGAATGACCAGAAAATAGGAGGGCAGCAGCAACCCCGTCGTTGCCGCCAGCGCTCCGGGGATCCCCGCCTGGCGGAAGCCGAAAAACGTTGCCGCATTCACTCCGATCGGCCCCGGAGTCATCTGGGCGATTGCCATCAGGTTGCCGAATTCATGGAGCGTCATCCAGTGTCGGGCTTCGACCAGATCGTCGATGTAAAGCGGGACCAGCGCATTCCCGCCGCTGAAGCAGAGGCAGCCGAAATAACAGAACAACAGGAAAATCTTCAGCACATTCATATTTTGTGGTCTTCCGTCAGATTGCGCATGTCCAGGCGATGGCAGCCGATCAGGAACCAGGCGACGCCCAGGCCCATCGCGCCGAACAGCAGCCAGGCCGGATTGACCGCGAAAAAGGTAACCCCGATGAAACATCCCGAGATAATCAGTGCTCCCAGAAAACCGCGCACCGTTTTTTTCCAGATGCGCAACAGGGCCGCGAATGTCAGACCGCCCAGTGCACTGCGAACGCCGATGAATGCCCCCTGCACGTAGACATTTTCCATGGGCAGATGGGAAAATCCCAGCGAAATCAAGGTGATGATGGTAAAAGACGGCAGCGCCACCCCGGTCAATGCCACCAGGGCGCCGAGCCGTCCCGCAGCCCGGTAGCCGACATAAATGGCGGCATTACCGGCCATGAGACCGGGAATGGTCTGGATGATGGCCAGCATATCCATGAGTTCCCCGTCGCGGAGCCAGCGCAACTTCCGGATGAAAATGCCTTCCGCTGCCAGGACGATGGCATAGCCGCCTCCGAGCACGAACGTGGCGATCTTCAGAAAGTTGAAAAACAACAACCATAAAATCCGGCCGCGGGATAACCCGTTCAGTCCGGATGGTTCTTCCGGGGGCGTTTCCATTTTATTGATCTCGCTTGAAGATCAGCCGATTCAGTTCGTAGGGACGGTATACCAGTTCGAGATTTCCGGCATCATCCACCTTGATTCGTTCGACCACGGTCAGGAATTTCTCCAGGGAACCGTTGTTCTGCAATTGTTTCAGAGCATTCCGGATGATGAAATCCGCCATTGTTGCGCCGATTGGAATACGCCCCACCTGCGCCGCCGACGGCAGAATGTGGAGTTGCCCGTTTTCCAGTTCCGGACGCCCGCGCAGCCGGACCGGGAAAAAGCCGCCCATCAGCAGCGGGATTCCGGTATCATGGGCATAGGCGATATCCAGATCCCCCTGATCGTACGAAGCCCGGAAGGGCAGCGTATCGTCGACGGCGGCGAACGCACCGGTGTACTGAAACATCGCCGCCAGGTTTCCCCCGTTTGCGGCAAAACGCAAGACCGAGTTGACCTGTTCCGGCGTCAGGTGCAGCGTTGCCCGGTCTTCCGGTTCGCTCCGGAAAATCCGCGGCAGTTCCCGCATCAGCAGATTCGCCTGAAAGGTCCAGTCGCCCGGCGTCAACTCCGGTACCGGATAACGGGGATGTCCGGTGAACAGCAGCAGCAACAACAACAGCAGACCTCCCAGAAGGCAGATCAGCAGTACGGCAAGCCCCCGCGCTGCGGTTTTTTTGCTGGATTTCGCCGTTTTTTTGGGTGATTTCGCCATGCTATGCATCTCCCGTTGGGTTTCTGGTGATCACGGCGCGGTGGTGAACACCGCCGGCCGGATGTAAACCAGCCGGGTCAGGTCGTTGTCAAAATCCGGCGCCGTCGCCCGCAGCAGTGCACCGGCCGAAAAACGTTCGCATGGCCGGATTCGTGCGGCGGTTTCTTCCCCGAGCAGCTGCCGCAGCGCCGCCAGATCATCCCCGGGGGCGCACAGCCGATCAAACCGTCCCGGCTGATTCAATTCCTTCCCGGCGGTTTTCCGGTCCCATACGGCGGTAAAACCGGTCGGCACGGGTTCACCGTTCCGGAAGATCATTTCAAAAAGCAGCATTTCCGCATTTCTACCGTCAAAGCAGACGCCGATGTGCGCTCCTTCCGGAACATCGCCTTCCTCCGCTGCCGGAATCAGGGCCGACGGAACACAACGTGTGTGAAGCTCCGGACGCTGGAACGACCAGCCGGTTACCAGCGCCGCCGCCAGCCGCATTCCGGTAAAACTGCCGGGACCGGCGCCTACCGTCCAATGGGTGATTTCCGGAAGTTCCCGGTGTACCGCCGCCAGTTCGTTTAGAATCCACCCGGCCAGGTGTGCGGCTTCGCGTCCCCGCATCGGCCGGATCGCGTCAATGACCAGCGCTCCGGTGGGATCCGCCAGGGCAAAGGCCGCGGATTTTCCGGAAAGGTCAATGGCACCGTGCCATGCATTCATGTTTTCAGTCTCCTCATTTTCCCGCTTCGCTCTTGGCTGGAGCAGGGCGTGCCTGATATTCAGAAGTGGCATTCTCCGAGAATGGCATCGACCAGTTCCGCGGAATTGAGCGCCGGCCGCACCAGCCGGGCCCGGTGATCGGCTACCACCACCTCCGCCGGCATGGGGCGCAGATTATAGACGCCCCCCATGGAATAACAATAAGCCCCGGCGTTTTCAATGGCAAGGATGTCGCCTTCGCGGATTTCCGGCAATTCCCGCTGCTCGGCGAAACGGTCGCCGGTTTCGCAGATGTTGCCGCACACATCATAGACCGACAGCGGTCCGTCGGGATTGCTGAGATTGGCGATATGATGGTAGGCCTGATAGAATACCGGACGGATCAGCTGCGGGAATCCGGCATTGCAGCCGGCGATGGTCCGGGTGCGGTTGTGTTTGATGGTATTGACTTCCACCAGGAGCACGCCGGCCTCCGCCACCATGAATTTACCGGGTTCGAAATACAATCCGAGCGGACGACCGTAGTCCCGGCAGAATGCCTCGAACAGCCGGGTGATTTCCGCGCCCATGGAGACGTAGTCAATACGTTTTTCGTCCGGTCGGTACGGAACTTTGAAGCCGCCGCCGAAATCCAGAAATTCAAGATCCGGGAAATTTTCGGGCGTGGCAATCGCCATCAGGTTCTTCATCGCCTGGTAAACCGATTCCGCATGCTGCAGGCCCGAACCGGTATGTTCGTGCAAGCCGACGACTTTCAGGTTGCCGGCGGCCACAATAGCTTTGACCTCCTCCACTTTTTCCAGCAGTATGCCGAATTTGGTCAGGTCGCCGCCGGTCATGGTGTTAATGCTGTCGCCGTCCACAACATCGGGATTGAAGCGCAGACAGACCCGGGATCCCGGGAAAGCCGCGGCGAATTTCCGCAATCGGGACAGCGAGCCAATGTTCATCAACACGCCGAGGGCATGGACCTCCGCCGTTTCCGCATCCGTCAGATTGTTGGCGGTGAAAATGATTCGATCTTTCGGGAACCCGAGCTTCAACGCCATCAGCACCTCCGCCGGACTGACGGTGTCAAGCGCGGCACCGGCATCGCGCAACAAAGACAGCAGTGCCGGATTGTAGTTGGCTTTCATCGCGTAATGGATCTTCAGCCCGGGGTAGGGGATAAAGGTGAATAAATCCCGGTAACGTTGCCGCACCAGATCGCCGTCATATACATACAGCGGCGTTCCATAGCGGGCTGCGAGGTCCAGCAGCAATTGCGCGTCCATCACTTGTTATGCCTCCGGCTGCCGGGTGATGACCGCCACCAGCTCCAGCGGGTCCGGTCCGACGGAACGGATGCCGTGCCCCGCTCCGAATCCGGTAAGAATGGTGTCTCCGGCATGGACGGTGGCCGTCGTGCCGTCGTCGTTGACTTCGCCCGTGCCGCGGATCACGACGAAAATCTCGATTTCCCCCTCATGTCGGTGGAATCCGATGGACGTTCCCGGCGACAGGGTCAGGCGTGCCACCATCCGGTTCAGTCCGCGCAATTCCCGTTCGCTGTCCCAGAAATGTTCAATTTTCACGGTGCCTTCGCCGTCTTGCATGTGCGTGCGCAACTCCGTGGCGTATTCTCCGTTTCTCCGGATCATAACTATGGAACCTCCTTCACGGTTACCCCTGCAGGGGGCCGAAAATATTGCCGTATTTTTTCAGATTCAGGGCTTCGACGTAGGCGCTGACTTTGGTATAGGTGCTGCACGGGTCGATCGTCGGGTCGACGCAGTCGCCGTCCAGCACCAGCAGCGGGATCGCCGCCTTGTTCAATTCTTCCCGAAGGTGTTTGACGAAGGAACTGTCCGCCATGGAGCAGCGACCGAACCCGTGGTTGTAGAGAATGCACCCGTTGTAATGTACCTTCGGCGCATTTTCCACAATGGTCCGTACCCGCAGCGCCGGGTCCATGAACCCGGTGGTCAAAACTTTGCGGGCCAAAGACCGGTAGGGATCATCCGGGTTCAGCGGTTCCCAGCCGATGAAGTTGACTTCTTCGAAAATGATCGGCGCGCGGCAGCCCACCTCAATATAATCCAGCAGGGAACTGTCGTAGAACGGCGGCAGATGCAGCCAGAGCAGCCGGTGGGTGTCTTCCACTTTGATCCGGTCGCCCAGTTCTTCCCGCAATTTGAGTAATTCCTGGTAGAAGCGGCGCTGGATATCCACCAGTTCCGCCTTGCCCCACAATTGCGAGAAAATCACCGAAAAGTAGATCGCCTGCGATCCCCGGACCAGCGGCGGCGATTCATGACGGAGCTGATTGCATTTCAGAGAATATTCCCGGGCCTGGTTGGAGAGTTCGCAGGCTTCCGCCAGGCGGGCGGGATCCATTTTGAGTCCGGTGGCGCGTTCCAGCATGCCGACCGAACGTTCCAGCTCCGCCGCCAGGTATTCGATGGCATTGCCGTCGCTGTTCGGCGGGGTCTGCAGCGAGAAGAACCGGTCTTCCACGTGATAGGTGCGCACCAGATCCCGGAAAATCCGTTCGCCCTGCTGACAGGGCTGGGACGTGGATACTCCAAATGCGGGCGGCGGCAGCTCAATGCCTTCCAATACCCGCAGGAAGGAACAGGTTTCTCCGGAATACCCTTTGCAGGCGGCGTGGTCGAAGGCCTTCTTGATGCGTTTCGGGTTGCGGGCGAACAGCGCGGCATAGGTTTCCAGCGTCAGCATGCGGGCACCGAGCGCATTGAGAATTTCCGTCGGGAAGAACAGATTGCGCCAGACCAGCGGCGCTTTCCCTCCGCCCAGGAAATCTTTCTTGGTGGTTTTTGCCCGCATGGTGATGGATTCAAGTTTGTGCACCGGCGGGATAGTGGTGGTCGACAGGTCCAATCGTCCCTTCAGCTCGGTGAATTCCCGGGCCAGACAGGCGGCTCCGAGCGCGCCCATGACGCTGTGAAATTCCGGAATGATGATGTTGTTTCCGGTGATTTCCTTCAAATAATAAGCGACCGCCCGGTTATAGGCGACTCCGCCCTGGAAAATGATGTCGCCGGTATAATCCAGAAACAGTTCTCCCACCCCGGACATGATGGTCCGGGCCTGGGCACGGCAGGCGCCGCCGATGATTTCGCTCAGCGGGAAGCGGTTTTTGAATTTGTTGATCGAAGTGGCGCTCAACACCGCGCAGACCGACGAAAATTCCAGAGAACTGTCGTAATTGGCCCGGTCCGCCATTTCTTCCACCGGTACTCCCAGCTTGACCGCGACGCTGTCGAGGAACGCTCCGGTACCGGCGGCGCAGATGCCGCTCATCTTATAGTTCCACATCTGCATTTTTTCATTGAAGACCATGGCCTTGCTGTCCTGCCCCCCCACGTCAAGGATGGCCCGGCAATTCGGATGGTAATGCCGGGCGCCTGCAACGTGCGCAGTAACTTCGCTGACCCGGAAATCATAGGGCAGAAAATCGTGAGTGTCCTCCACGATCTGGCTGCCGGTCACCACCGTGCAGGTGATATCCTGCAAGCTGGCCACGCCGGCTTCCGAGAGAAATTCGTCCACCGTTTTCCGGAGCTGGCCGAAATTGCAGGCTCCGCAGCGGGCGCAGACGCCACTGCACCGGACGCGTCCGGTGTCGACGGGACGAGTGCGTCGGTAAAGGGAGTGTTTGACTTTGCCTTTGGCGGTCATCAGGACCGCCTTGAAGGTAGTAGATCCCACGTCAATGCCGAGATACAGATTTTCCATGTTATCGTCGCTCTGTCGAGTTGTCTATGACTGATTGATATTACTCCATCATTATAAGATAGCACGGATTCCTGGATTTTTCCAGTTTTCCAGCGAAATCCGCGGCATCTACCGGAGTAAAAAATGAAACCGGTATCGTCAGAACGGGAGTACGCATAAGCGGATGGTTTTCCGGCATCTCGGCATGGGGGAGGCTGCCGTCCGGTGCGGAGGCCTTCTGAAAAAAAGAAACCGGTCGGATCTCATGACCCGACCGGTTGATACGGATAATCTGAGCGGAAGGTTATTTTTTCAGTAATGAAGCCGCGCTTTCGTCCAGGTAGGTGGTGCAGGCCGGGTGACGGCGCAGAATAGAAGCCGGGCACATGTTGGTGATTTCTCCTTCCAGCATGTTTTTGACGGCTTCCGCCTTGCGGGCGTCGGGAACGACGCAGATGATGACCTTGCTCTTCATGATCTGCGGCACGCTCATGGAGATGGCGTCGGTCGGCACGGCTTCCATCGTCGGGAACCAGCCTTCGCCGTACTGCTGATGGCGGCAGACTTCATCCAGCTTGACGATCAAATAGGCTTCGTCCGTGTCGAAATCGGCCGGGGGATCGTTGAAGGCCAGATGACCGTTTTCACCGACGCCGACGAACGCCAGGTCGATCGGATGATCGGCCAGCACCTGCTTCATGCTCCGGCAGAACCCGGGAACGTCCGGAGAACTGCCGTCGACAAAGTACACATGGGCCAGCGGCTGCGGCAGCAGATCAATGAAATTTTTCCGGAGGTTCAGCCGGAATCCGGCGATATGCCCTTCGGGAAGTCCGATGTATTCGTCCAGATGGAACAAGGTCACCTTGCTCCAGTCGATGCCCGGTTCCCGGGTCAGGAACCCCAGCATTTCAAACTGGCTCGGCGCGGTGGCGGCCAGCAGATTCGCTGCGCCTTTTTCCGCGATGACTTTCCGCAACACTTCCGCACCCTGGGCAGCTGCGGCACGGCTCATTTCCGTTTTGTTTTTGAGAATTTTGAGATCCATTTTCGTTTCCTTCATCTTTCGGTCCGTCTGGTTGGAACGGACGATATGTAAAACACTAAAATGTAATCCCCCTCCCGGTTTGTGTCAATCCGGGAGGGGGGAAAAATCCGGTTTATTTTCGGGGACGGTGCAAAAATCCGATTTTTTCGATTTCCTGCACCGTCTCCCTGTCCGGTCTCTCAGGGCAGGCGCCAGGCCTGAATTTCTCCGTTTTCGGAGCCGGCGATCAGCGTACCGTTCATTTCCAGCAGGGACCCGGGGGTACCCTTCATCTTGCCCCGGAAAATTTCTTTGCCCTGCGCGTCGAATACGGTGACGGTACCACCGAAACAGCCGGCGACGATTCGGATCCCGGCTGCGGTCTGGAAGGCAGCCAGGACGCTCGGGTTATCCGGCAGCTGCGCATACCAGAGCGTCTTCAGGTTCCGGTCGAAGGCGATCAGGCATTTCCGGTTGAAGGCGGTGACGATTTCCCGGTTGCCGTCGTTTTCGAAGTCGGTGACGACCACACCCCGGACGTTGCGCGGGCTCAGCACCACTTTGCCGTAGTTGGCGCGGCCCACGCCGGATGCCGTGAAGCCGGAGCCGAAATTGATTTCCTCGACCTGTTTGTGATCAGTGTCCCAGATGACCAGCCGGTTGAGTGCTCCGTTGTAGTCGCTGACCAGGCGCCACGGACCGTCCTTTTCCAGCTGGCTGGCGATCAGGAAGTTTCTGCCGTTGACGCTGAATCCGAAACTGCCCATGTCCAGTCCGGTTTTAGACGTGTACATGCCAACGGACTCCTGTTTGAGTTCGGGGTTGACGCGGTAAACGGTCGGCCAACCGCCCATGTAACGGAAACAGTACATATATGGCGGTTTCCCGTTCTGCGCCGGCAGATAGGCGAACCCGGTCACCGCGCCCCAGGTCTGCCAGAGGCGCTGGAGCAGTTTGCCGGCCGGATCGAGAATTTCCACTGTGCCGGCGCTGCCGACAAAGAGCAAATCCCGGTCTCCGAGGCGGGCGGAGCTGAGCGCGGTCACGCCCGGAATGGCACTCTTGAACCAGTAGTATTTCATGGAATCCACCAGTTCCTGAGCCATTTCAGAGGTGAATTCCCATTTTTTGACGCCGTTGAGGTTGAAGGCGCAGACCTTTTCATCCAGGCAGCCGACGACGATCAACTGCTGACTTTCCCAGTAATACAGGGCTCCGATGGTGTCGGCAAGCTCGCGCTTCCAGACGGTTTTCCCATTGGGCTGGAGGATCTCCAGGGTCTTTCCGGAAATGGCGGCGAACTGCGGTGTCTTCTGCCCCGTGATCGGGACCATTGCGGTGACCATGGTCTGACCGATCCGGTGTTTCCAGAGTTCGATGAGGGAGGCCGAAGGCGCGCCTTGTGCCTGATATTTCGGTTTGTTTTTCAGAATCGTGGCCACTTCCTGATCATGATCCGGCTCCAGCAGGTCTTTCGGCGGGGGGATCCGGATGGACGTGGATTCGCCTTTGCCGAGCTTCAACGCGTGCACGGATTTGTCTTTGAAGACCACCTGGGCGCCTTCCGGGGCAAAAATGGCGATCTTGCCGGTTTCCGGATTGCATTCGACCATGATGGGACGGTCCGAATTGAGCAGGTTGGGGATCCGCTTGACATCAACGCCCAGCACCAGATTCGAGCTGGTGAGCAGCAAGCCGGTATCCCGGACCGTCAGGAGCGCGGGGTCCGGCAGCGTCAGCGCGAAAACGCCGTCGTCTTCTGCGCAGATGGACTGGGGTTCTTTTTCCTGGCCGCTCCGGAGCACCGACACGAAATCAATGTTGCCGGTAGCCGGTGCCGAGAATACAAACGAAGCGGTTTTGCCGGAGGATCCGGCTGCGGGAGTGACCGCTTTGCTTTCCAGGGCGGCGGGCATGGAACAACCGAGCTGAAATTCCTGGGGCTGCGGCTTGAAGCCGATACGGGCCACACGCAGACCGCCGATGGTGACCAGGGCGCTTTCGGCGCCTTTCGGTATCGAAAGGGCTTCAATGTCGATATGGTGTGGGCCCGCCTCCAGTTTGCCGCGGCGGAGCAACACGTTCTGCCGGGTGTAGCCGGGGGTCAGATGGTTGAGGTCTTTTTCCACCGTTTTGCCGTCAAAGCTGATGCGGATCCGGCCGCGGAGCGTGTCGTGTCCGATCAGGGTCAGATACGCTTCTACGTTGTCCGCGCTCTGGGGCATGTCAAAGGTCAGCCGCAACTTGTCGCCGGGTTTCAGATCCCGGAAACCGGCACTTTCGAGGAAGCTGGAGTAATACTGATCCTTCCACTGGGCCATTTTCAGCACATCGCGTCCGTTGGCGGCGACGAAGACCTGGTTGGGAATGGTTTTTTCCTCTACCGGAAGCGTGATCTGATAGTCGCCGGAGGCGATGGGTTTGAACTGCGCAGTGTGGAAGAACTCGAAGTTGTTGGAAAACTGACTGGTTTTGCCGGTGCCGTCCGGCACGAAATGATCGTACAGAATCAAGGCCCGGTTGCGCAGCAGGATCAAAGTCCGGTACCAGTCGTGGTAGTTATGGGCGCCGATTTTCGCGCGCACCAGCACGGTGTCTCCCACTCTTTGGGCTACGGAAATATCCGAAAAGTTGCTCATTTCCAACGCCGCCAGTCCGTCGCAGAAAACCTCCGGCTGGTTGTGATAACCGCGCAGAACCGGTGTGCCGTTCAGCTCCAGATTGAGAATGGCGAAGTTGTGGAAGGGATTGCGACCGGACTCGTATTTGGTGTCCATCAACAGGAAGTCGCCGTAGCCGTCGGCTTTTTCGCGGTAGGAGAGCCATTCCACGATGCGGGACGGGTCGAAGGGCGGGAACAAGCCCAGACCGGCCGGATTGGCGAATTTCTGCAGCAGCACCTTGCCGGCGGAATCGTGGAAGAAGTTCCGGGGGTAGGGCGTGGCCGGCCAATACGACTGGCCGAGACGGAATTCGTCCGGGTTCATGCCGGTTTTTTCATAAAGTTCGATAAAGGCCTGGTCCTGGGTGAGGTAGGCGAGCTGGGTGAGAAAGTCCCCGGCGGAGTAGGTGTTCGCCCAGTCCCCTTCTTTCCGGTCGGAGAGCATGACCAGGCCTTCGGCATAGGCGCGGATGACCGGGCTGTCCACGTATTTGCGGCCCCCGGCCAGGGTGGCATAGTGAATGGCCGGAGCAATGAAGGTATTGTACCAGAACAGCGTACCGACGGTGGTGCTGGCGTATTCGTCCAGAGTGGCGAATGTATTGCGCACGCAGCGCAGGCCGACCCGGCTGTCCTTGCATGGATAATATTTGTCGAAATAGCGGCAGAGCACGTAGACGGAGAGCGCTTCCCAGGTGTAGTGGCGGTCCCGCAGAATTTCGTGCGGCTTCGGATTGTTGAAGATTTTGTACCCGCCGAAATAACCGGACGTCCGCCAGAAGTTCAACTGTTCATAGAATTTTTTCGTGACGGCGATGCGTTGTTCCTCGGTGAAGAAGGGATCTTCCTCGATCAGGTCCCAGTACAGCATCATCGCCACCGACTGGTAATGGTACGGTTTGACCAAAGGCATTTTGGGGTCGTCATAGGCTTCCGCGTCGACTTTGATCAGTTCCTTGGTGACTTCGGGCGTCGGGAAGGCAAGCCGCAGAAATTCCCGGGCGAAGCGCTGATCACCGGTCATGTAAAAGAGCGCCATGTTTTTGCTGATGCTGTTCCAGCCGAAGATGCCGTTCGAACCGTACCCGAGCGATTCCTGCCAGAGTTTGGCTTCTTTGGCATTGGCCGGTACTTTGAGATTGTCGCCGAGCCGGATGTCGGCGATGTAGCCGAGGGCGAGATCTTTGCCTGCGGGCTGTTCCCGGATGATGGCGGCGAGACGGTCGACCGCGGCGGCGGTCCCTTGATCATCACTGCCCGCGGCAAGCAGGGCGTTACCGCCGTCGCCGAAGGGATTGTGCAGGGAGCGGACGACGTGGCCGTTGCGTCCGGGATATTTGGCATCCAGCGTATGATAGTAGAGCAAATAAAGCTGTTCCATGGCGGCGTTGGCGTCGCGGTTACCGGCGAAGATGACGTTGTTCTTCAATCCGGAAACGTCCCGGTATTTCTGATCGGAAACGACCGGCAACGCCACGCCGGTTTTTTCTTTGATGGCGGCATTGAGGCGGTCCGCCATGGCCCGGTATTCGGGCCGGTCGGGGACGGCGATTTCAGCAACGGGTTTGCCGTTTTTGACCAGATCGGTGCGGAGCCGGAGGTCCCGGGGGGTGATTTCCAGGGCGCCGAAATCCTTTTGCGGATCAAGTGCTTCCTTGGGGAAGGGACCGGCACATTCCCATACTTCGATATTGTCGACCAGGAGTTTGCCGACGCCTTCAAAACGACTGTAAAGATAGAGCCGGGCCTGGGTGGTCCCTTCGGGGGCGACCATCTCGCCGGAGAAGTATTCAAATTCCTCGTCCGACGGCGAAAGCGGCACGATCAGATGCTTGTTGGCGGGCATAAAAGTCAACTGCAACTGGTAGGCCCCGTTGCCGTTGGAATCTTTCGGGCGCGCCGCATCCACACCGATGCGGTAATGGCGTCCGGCACTGACGGGGATGGGGCGGGAAATACCGATTTCACTTTTTGGGCAGATGTCGGTCAATTCCAGCGCCTTGCCGTTTTTGCCATCCGGTTTCAGGGCGCGCAATCCGGTTTTGGGGCCCTGCTGATAGGGGTGCCAGTCTTTCGGAACGGCGCTGGTGGCCTGGTTGAAGTCCTCCCGGAGCAGGAGCCGGGGATGTGCGGGAAAGTCCTTTTCGTTTTCCTCCATTTTCACGCTGCGCACGATCCACCCCGGGCGCGGTTCGAAATGGCTGTAGAGATACAGCCGGCAGCTGGTGGAACCCTCGGGTGCGCGCATGGTGCATATCGTGGGCGCGAATGCCCCGCTCGTACCGCTGCTCAGCGGCACCTGAATCATTTTCTGGGAAGGCAGAAAGAGCAGTTGCAGAAAGGCTCCGGCGACGCTCCGTCCCGGCATGGCCGCCGTTTCCGCCGTCACCCGGTAGAAGTGCCCCGGCTTGACGGCGAAATCCCGGAACATGCCGAAGCCGTTCCGGTCGAAACGGTCGTCGAACACCACCTGGCGCCGGCCTTCCTTTTCTTCAATGGAAATCTGCGGCTGTTCCTTACCGGGGCCGTCCAGGAAGAGTTTCCATCCTGGCGGCAGACCTTTTCCCGGAGTCGTTCCGGCGAACTGGTCGGAAAAAATCTCTCCGCCGGCTGCATTCCACAGAAGAATGCCGAACAACAACAAGGCCGCTGTCCATTGTTTCATAACGTTTTCCCTCTGGTTGGTTGATGTTTCGAAAAACACGACAACACTGTTAATTTGGCACGAAGTGGCAAATTGTCAAGTTTCTCATCCGTCCCACTTGGAATTGAGGCGGAAATATCTTTGAAAAAAGAGTTGGAATAGTGCTGTCGCCGCCGGGCGGGAGCGCTGCATGTTTCCGGAACCCGGTCGGGAAAAGCGCGGCAGGGGGTGGAAAAATGCTTTGCCGCGTGCTAATTTGTTACAGTTTCTTTCAACCGCCGGCGGCGGTTTCGGTGCCGCCGGTCCCAACCGAATGCAGAGGCAGAACCATGAACAAGAACAGTCTCCGTTTTTTTGAAGAATTCATGCGCACCAGCAGTCCCTCGGGATACGAGATGGAAGCCGCCGCGGTCTTCCGCCGGGAATTGAGCGGTTTTTGCGCAGAAGTGCGCACCGACGTGCTGGGCAATACCATCGGGGTGCTGAATCCCGGTGCGCCGATGCGGGTGATGCTGGCGGGGCATTATGACGAAATCGGTTTTCAGATCGTCTACATTTCCGATGAGGGATTGCTGTACTTCCGTCCGAACGGGGGCATTGACAAACTGAATGTTCCGGCGTCGGAAGTGGATATTCTGACGGAGTCCGGCAAGGTGCCGGGCGTGATCGGGAAAAAGCCGATTCATCTGTTGAAGGCGGCGGAACGGGACACCCCGCCGGATCTCTCCGATCTCTGGATCGACATCGGGGCGTCTTCCCGCGAAGAGGCGGAGAAACTGGTTTCGGTGGGGGATCCGGTGGCGATGCGGGCGAATTTCCGTCTCATGGGGGGACACCGGGTCATGTCCAAGGGGCTGGACGACAAGGTCGGCGCATTCGTGGTGGCCGAGACGTTGCGTGCGCTTGCCCGGCGGAAATTGAATGTGGCGGTCTACGGAGTCGGTACCGTGCAGGAGGAACTCGGATTGCGCGGTGCGGGCGCGAGTGCCTTCGGGGTGGATCCGCAGGTGGGATTTGGCATTGACGTCGGGTTTGCCACCGACATCCCCGACATTCCGAAGAAGTTGCTTGGCGACATTCGGCTGGGCGCCGGTCCCGAGTTGAGCCGCAGTGCGGACAACAATCCGGTTCTGGGTGCCCACATGCGGGCGGTGGCGCGCCGCCACCGGATCGTCTGGCAGGAAACAGCCGCGCATCGGGCATCCGGCGGCACCGATACCTGTGCCATTCAGCTGGCGCGCGCGGGAGTGGCGACGGCGCTGGTGAGCATTCCGAACCGCTACATGCATTCTCCGGTGGAAATCTGCGATCTGCGGGATGTGGAGGGCGCCGTCCGGCTGCTGACTGAAACCATCGCTTCGTTCCGCGGCGACGAATCGTTCATCCCCGGCATCGATTGAAGGCGTCGATCATGACGTCGCGCAGGTGGTTCTGCATGGTTTTTCCGGCGTTGGTCGCGCTGCTGTTCGGCGTTTCCGGCTGTGCTGGGACGGGCGAGGAGCGGACGGTGGCGGCGGCACCGCTGCCGGAGAAGTCTTCGACAGCGCCGGAACCGGTCGCATCGAAACCGGATGCGGATCCCTATGGCCAGCTGGCGATGCTGGGCTCCGTCATGGAATTGCTGCAGCACTCCTACGTGGATGCGGACCGGGCCACTGTCGAACGGATGATGACGGGGGCGCTGAAGGGCATGATGCGGGAACTGGATCCCTACAGCACCTACGAGCCGCCGCGGGACCCGCCGGGGCAGACGATGCGGCCGAAGGCAGAGCCTCCGGTCGGTGTCGGAGTGAATCTGGTAAAGAACGAACGCGAACCGCTGCTGGTGGTCGGGGTGACTGCCGGGTCTCCGGCGGCGGAAGCCGGTCTGAGGGCGGGGGATCGGATTACGGCGATTGATCATCGATCGACTTCTGAGTTGACCTTTGAAGACTGCCGGGAACGGATGACGGGGGCGCCCGGCTCGGAGGTGCAGCTGCGGGTGGTCCGGGACGGCGAGGAAAACGCGCTGGAGCTCCGGTTGACCCGCCGGAGTCAGCCGGCCGCGCCGGACTCCGTGGTCGCGCGGCGGTTGGCGGGAGACATCGGCTACCTGCGGATTGATTCGTTTGACGTTCGCACCGCGACCGGGGTGGAGAGGGCGTTGCGGCAGCTGCGCGAGGACGGCGGTCCGCTGAAGGGATTGATTCTGGACTTGCGCAACAACCCCGGCGGCATGGTGTCGGCGGCGGTGGCGCTCTGTTCCCGGTTCCTGAGGGCGGACGAGGTGGTATTCCAGGCGGAGGGACGGACCGGGCGGGAATCCTATCGCGCGGTGACCCGGGCGGTGGATGCGCCGGAAAGAACGTTGCCGCTGGTGGTGCTGGTCAACCGTTACAGCGCGAGCGCCGCCGAAATCGTTGCGGGCTGTCTGCAGGATCACCGGCGGGCGCAGGTGGTCGGGCAAACCACTTTCGGAAAAGGCTCGATTCAGCGGCGGCAGGTCCTGCCGAACGGAGGTGCGATACGCTATACCGTGGCCCGGTACCGGACGCCGTCGGGACGGCGGATCGATGACGGGGGCATCCGGCCGGACGTGGAAGTGGTGCTTTCCGACCGTCAGACGTTTCTGCTGGCGCACCAGTCGGCGCGGCATCCCGGCGAGGTTCGACCGGAAGGCGCCGGAACCGTGACGGACGTGCAGCTGGAAAAGGCGTTGGAACTGTTAACCCGGCCGCCGGAAAGCCGGGAACATGTGGACGAGAGGGAAACTTCGTAGCGACGTTAGGCGGATTTTCCAAAGCCCCGGGAAAATAAAAGTTTTTCCGGTGCGTTAACCAGTAACAATTCGGGACAATGGAATGTACGGTTGGGCAAGACGGGGAAAATATGTGGAAAATCGCGCCGGAGGAACGGAAGAAATTTCTATTGCTGCTGTTGCTGATCGCGGTGGCGATCGGCATATTCGGATATCGATTGTTTTCCGGCGGCATGGCTGACCGGACGCTGGAGGCGGCCGCGTTGCGTTTTCTGGAGGCCGGCGATGCGGGGGATTTTGAGCTCTGCCGGAAGCTGACCGGGCTGGACGGGCAGCGGTTTGCGGTGTTCCGGGCCAATCGTTCTTCGCTCGGGGCGTTGAAGGAGCGGACGCTGGTGTCGCGGAGTCCGCTGCGTTTCAATCAGCGGACCGGCTGGCTTTTTTTCTTTAACGGGAATTTCGAGAACGGCGCGGTGCGGGAGGAGATCGCCGTGCTGACGGAGCCCGGCAAAGAGCCGGATGTGTATTCCGTGCGCTATGAATACGCCCGATTGCCGCGACCGGTGTCCCGGGTTCATTACAGTGGCTCCGCTGCCGCGGCCGTTCGGGCGCAGGTGGAGCGGTGTGCGGAGGCGTATGACCACCGGGAGTGGAAGTATTTCGAAGCCATTGCCCGGCGGGAAACCGGCAATGAACGCCGGGGCGCGGGGCGCGGGCTGGAAAATTTCCGAAAACGGTTCGGTGATCCGGTGGCGCGCTCTCTGATGCAGGAAGTTCGTTATCAGGAGACGCTGCCGGGCTGTCTGCATCTGGGCATTCTCCGCGTGACCAATCGAACCTCCTACAAGGTGAAAAATATCACCTGGGTGGCGGATGAATTCGTCTGGCTGGTGCTGGATCGCATGGACGATCAGCCCCGCTGGGAGGTGTACGCTTTCGAGCCGGGAAAGCCGCAACGACTGACGCCGCCGCCGAAAAAGAAGCCTCCGCGGAAGGCGAAAACCACTTGAGCGGCAGGTGGGTTCCCGTTCAGGAGGGCAGGACGCGAAGACGTCTGCCGGGCAGCGGGAAACGGATGAACACCGTGGTGCCGGAGTCGGGGCGGGAATTGACGCCGAATTCCGCGCCGTGTTCGCGGCAGACCCGTTCGATGATCATCATGCCGAGTCCGTTGCCGTTGGGTTTACTGGTCTTGAAAGGCTGGAAAAGATTGCCGAGTTGTTCCGGCGTGATGCCTTTGCCGCTGTCGGAGAATTCGATGATCAGCCATTCCGCATCTTCCGGATGGGCGGTGATGTGAAGTTCCCCGCCGGCGGGCATGGCCTGAAGCGCATTTTTGATGATATTGAAAAAAGCCTGCTTGAGCTGTTTGGGATCGCCGTTGATGATGGGCAGGGGCGTCGGCCAGTCGCAGCTGGTGCGAATGGACTTCGCCTCGAGTTCCTGATGCATGAAGCTGATGGTTTCCAGCACCAGCTGCCGGAGGTCCACCGGCTCAAAGTGGGGATTGCCCGGCCGGATGGCCGAAAGAAAACCGGTGATGATGCTGTCCAGCCGTTCCACCTCGTGTTTGCAGTCCCGGATCATTTCGGCGGTCTCCTCGGGGGAGAGGGCCGCGTCGGAGGATTTGCCGGAGCGTTCCAGCAGCTGGAGATTTAAATAGAGGCTGTTGAGCGGGTTGCCGATTTCGTGGGCGACGCCGGCGGCGAGCATGGAGACGGCCTGAGCGGTCTGGTGTTCCAGCGCTTCCATAGTGCGGCGGCGGCTCTCAGTAACGTCGCGGAGAATGACTGTGGCCAGCGTGGCGTCCTCCGGATGGGGGACCAGATAGAACTGGACGAAACGGTGGGCGGGGTAGGCGATTTCGATTTCCTGCCGGGTGATCCGGGCCCATTCTTCGGCGTCCTGCTGCAGGATGCGTTTCCAGTCGACGCCGCGGAGCAGCTGAGAGATCCGCAGTTTCTCCAGGTCCTCCGGAAGTCCGAGCAGTTCTCGGGCGGCTTTGTTGAAGTAGCGGATGCGCAGGTGCTGGTCGATGACGAGGATGCCTTCCTCGACTGCGTTGAAGACGGTTTCAAAGAAGCCGCGCTCCCGGGCCAGGCGGAGGATATAGGCCTGGCGGCTGTTGGCGTCGACGTCTTCGACGCGTTCGATGAAGCGGTCGAGAAAATTTTTCTTCACAGCCATTGCAAGGTTTGCCTTTTGCCGATATATTGAAACGAATCATATAGAACTTGTCAGGAAGAATTTGCCGTTGTTTCCGCGGAAATCAAGCGGGGGAAACGTGGATTCCCGTTTTTTTTCGGCCCGGAGCGGCGGGGAGGTGCGCATGATGGGGTGGAAAATCCCGTTGCCGGTGTTGCTGGCGTTGTGGCTGATCGGCGTGTCGGCGGCCGATTCGGGACTGGGCCCGATCCGCTGGGAAGGCGATACGGCATTACCGGAAGTGGCTGAAACCGGACGGATGGTCGCCGTGGACGATGAAAACGTGTCGGCGCCGCCGGCGGATTCGTTTGCGGCGCGGGCGGCGCGTCCGGGGGTGCGGTTTTTGTGGCGGCCGTCCCCTGATTTCAACCGGGTAACCGGTGGCGCGATGCTGGTGGATGCGGCGCTCAGTCCGGACGGCGGTACCGTGCTGCTGCTGGAGCGGGTGGGACGCAAAGGGGGGCCGTTCGGCAGCCGGATCGTGCTCTTCTGTCCGAAGGCGGGGCGCATTATTAATGTCTGGTCGTATCCGGACCGGAAACTGACGCAGCTGCTGATTCCCGATGATGAGGAACGGATCTTTGCGTTACAGGAGGCGCAGCCGGAATTGAAACAGGCGGCGCGACTGCTGGAGCTGGCACTTCCCGACGGCGCGGTGGCGGAACAGTCGGCGGAGTTGCCGGGAGCGCCCGGGGATGGCTTGTTCTGTGACGGATTTCTCTGGGTGAAGGAGCGGGATGGTGCGGGACTGTGGCGTTTCAGCGCCGGGGAGCTGTCCTCGCCGGTACGGCGTCTGGCACTGCGTGAATCCGGGGGACTGCTGGCGGCGGCGCCGGAAGGCGGAATGTTGTTTCATTTGACCGCTTCCGGGGTGGATGAATGGCGTCTGGCGAACGGCGAACTGCAATGGGGGCGGCGCCGGGAACTCCCGCCGGGATGGGAGCCGACTTTCCTGGTCGCGCTTGGAGGCACGGCGCTGGTGGCGGGAGAAGCCGGGGGGGACACCTATTATCTGCTGGACGATGACCGCCACAAGCTTTCGGAGCGCAGCGGCAACTGCGCCGTCTGGAATGCGAAGGACCGGTTGCTGTTTCTGAGTCTGGAAAAGAACGATGCGGTGGGCATGTTCCGGCTGCCGGATCGTTTTGCCGCGGAGGCCACCGCGGAGACGCGGCGGCTGGCCCCGCGGAATACCGGGGAAGTGCTGTATTTGTTTGCCGTATACGGAGCGAATACGCCAGTCTGGGTGGTGGACCACCGGGGCAATCTTTTTTCGCTGGAGCTGAAGGGCCGGCGCTGGTCCAAGACGATGCTTTATTCGCCTTCGGAGCAATAGCGCGTCGCTTGCAGAAAGGCGGCCAGTGCCGATCGACTCGGTGCGCCGGCGGAAGCGCCGGAGGCCAGCAGATTGAACCGGGCCTCGGCCGCGGCGTAATCCAGCAGGTCCGCCGGCCCCAGCCCTTCGTGCAGTCCGAAAAGAAACCCCGCGCAGAACGCGTCCCCCGCCCCCGTGCTGTCGACGATTTCGGCGGCTGCCACGGGAAATGATTGGCGACAAGCTATGCGCCCGTCCGCAGTCGCCGCACAACACCCCTCCGGATAATGCAGAACCGTCAGCTCCCGGACGCCCAGGCGGAAGCAATGGCGCAGCGCTTCCGGCAGCCGTTCCGTCAGCAGCGTGCCGTCCTTTCGGCGCAGAGGGAAGCCGGAGAGGTGGCCCGCTTCGATTTCGTTGAGCACCAGAATGTCGGTGTGTGGAAGGGCGGGCGGCACCACGGTCTGAAATTTTTCCGGTGCTCCCGAGACCAGGTCGATCACGGTCCGGCAGCCCCGTTCGCGCATGGCGGCCAGCACCCGGGCGGCTCCGGTGCCGTAAACGGAGTCCGGCGCATCCAGTCCGGCAAGAAGCATCGGATAGCCGAGATAGAAGAATTGCACGGGCGGCGTCGGCGGCGTCAGCAGTTTTTCCGGCGTCAGCGCCGCATTGGCTCCGGCGCGGTGAAAAAACGTTCTGCGTCCGTTCGCGGCCATGACGTCCGTCGTCGCCGTCGGTAATTCCGGATGACGGCTGACGGCATCGGTGCCGATGCCCCGGCGGCTGATTTCGTGGAACAGCCAGTCCCCGTCGTTGTCACTGCCGAGAACGCCCGCCGCATGAAGCGGCAGGTCGGTCTGAAGCGCGGCCAGGTCGAAGAGCACGTTGCAGGGGCCGCCGCCGGCGGCGCGTTTTTCCTCGAGGATGTTGCACAACTCCCCTTCGCGGGGCCAGCGGTCGATGACTTTGATCCGGTCGACGATCCAGTTGCCGACGGCGAGAATGCCGCGCCTTACCATGGGGCGATACCCGCCGCCAGACGGCGTTCAAATTCCGGATTGACAAACGCGCCGTCCCCCAGCGCCGCCTTCAGCGGGTTGAAATCTTCGCCGCAGAACCCGAGCGGATGATGCCGGATCCAGCCTTCCGCGAATTCGTAACGCCCGGAAAGCCGCCCGTAATGCCGCCCCCGGGACACCATGTCGTCGAGATAGGCGTTGTTTCCCTGGCTGAGATCCAGCCATTCCTGCTGGCTGCGGTGGCAGGAGAGCATCCGGCGTTTTTCTTCCAGGTGGGCGCTGATGTTGACGAAGAGTCCCGGCAGAATCGGGCGCCGCAGCTGGTCGGAGAGACTGTGCGGCATCGAGTGATAAACCGCCACTTCGGTATTGACCGCGGCGGCGGGGCGTGCCGTCCGGCAGTTGATCATGCCGCGGCAGAAGGCGGCGCTGACCGCCAGCCGCCCGGCGTTCACGTGGTCTTCCATATAATCGTAAGGTCCGTGGGTGAGAATGATTTCCGGATCGACTTCGCGGATGATCGGAACCAGTTTGGAGAAGAGTTCCCGGCAGTAGAAGACTTCCAGATCGTCGCAGAGACTTTCGTGAAAGACGGCGCCGGCGATTTCCGCCGCGGCGCGCGCTTCCTCCCGGCGCATCCGGGTGATGGTGGCGTAATCGTGGCAATGGGAGCCGAGACTGCCGTTGGCGATGGTGAGATAATGGATTTCATATCCCGCGTCACGCAGGGCGAGCAGAGTGCCGGCCATCATGAATTCGATGTCGTCCGGGTGGCTGGCGACGGCGAAGGCGCGTTTCTTTTTCATCAGTGCATCTCCACGCCGCAGACGCCGAATCCGGGGCGGTAAAAGTTGAAGATCACATCATCATGTTCGGCGAGCAGCGACATCGGAACGGCGCTGTCCATGATCCGGTGGGCAATCATATAGGTGGTCAGCCGCATCCCGAAGGGATTGTCGTGGTGGCCGGGATGCCAGATGGAAATCTGGTCGGCCTTCCACGTTTCCAGCGGCCCGACGGTAACCGCCGAACCGGGAACGTTCTGAACCGTACCGCCGCCGGAGGTGCGGGCGTTCTGGATCAGGGTGATGGGATGGAGTTCGACGATCCGGGCTCCGAGTTTCCGGTATTCCGCGGGGGAGGGGGGGCGGTCGCGCCACTCGCCGGTGCGCCGGACGGGGTCGTTGAAGGCCCAGTGTTTGGTTTCCCCCTGGCCGCCCTGCATGACGAGGCAGCGGGCGGCGTCGAAGCTGCGGCTGTATTCCTCCGGATTTTCACTCGGGAAATGCAGGTTCTCGCGCGGCATGCGCTGTTCGGGACGGATGCGGTTGAAGCACAGTTCGAAGTCAGCCCGGGCGAACCCGAGCGGAAACGTCTCATCCGCCGCCCGACCGTCGACGATCCACTCATCCATGCCCCAGAAATGCGCGTGGCGCAGGTTGATGCCGAGTTCGTTGACGATCTGCGCCACCAGCGGCAGCTGCTCCGTGGGGCCGATGGGGCCGCAGATGCCGGCGGGGGCCGCGGCGGTGGCGCGCTGCCAGCTGCGGACGTACTCCAGGGCTTCCGCGCAGTAGAATTCCTGCAACGTGTCGAACAGCCGGATCCGGAATCCCGGCCGGTTCAGACGCGGCAGATCCTCCACAGTGAGGGCGGCGGCGGCGTCCAGAATGGAACGGTCGAGCGTGGTGTAGTCCCACCAGTCCGGAGCGACTTTGGAGAGTGGTCTGGTCATATTTTTCTCCTTGTGTGATTGTCAAATGGTAACATGATAGTATATTTTACTGAAAACCAACACCGAATTCCAGGCGTTTTTTGATGGAAACCGGTACTTTTCCGGCAAAAAGAGAGGGCGATTTTGAAAATTCAGTTTGAAACGGTACTGGCCGGCCCGGGTCGGTCATTTGCCGCGTATGAGACGGTCGGTCCCGCGGTGGATTGTGAATATCACGTTCATCCGGAGCTGGAACTGGTGTATGTGGTTTCCGGCTACGGCAGCCGCTTCGTCAATGATGCGATCGCCCAGTTCGACGTGGGAACGCTCAACTTGATCGGCGCGATGACGCCGCACCATTTCCGCAGTTTCCCGGCTGACAACCGGGGACCGGATTGGTCGCGGTTGCGGGTGGTGCAGTTCCGTTCGGAGTTGTTTGCGGAAATGTTCCGGCGTTTCCCGGAGACGGTGCAGATCGAACGGCTGCTGGCGGAGAGCGGGTGCGGCTGGGAATTTCCCGGGGCACGGGCGGAACGGATCGGGGAACGCCTGGCGGAGCTGATCGCGGCGGAGGGCGGCCGACGGCTGGTGCTGCTGCTGGAAATTCTGGAGGAACTGAGTCGGATGGAACGCCGCCGCCTCTCCGAGCGGCGCCTGCCGGAAGCGGCCGGAGCCGACGGCATCCGGATCAACCGGGCGCTGAAGTTGATTCACAGCCGGGTGGACCGGGGCGAGACACCGCTGCTGAGCGAGGCGGCGGCCGCGGCGGGGTTGTCGACTTCGGCGTTCAGCCGGTACTTTGCGCGGACCGCGGGGCGGACGTTCATGACTTATGTCATGGAGCTGCGGGTGGGCAAGGCGGCGGCCATGCTGCTGCATACCCGGCGGCCGGTGGCGGAAATCTGTTTTGCCGCGGGATTCGGGAACCTTTCGAATTTCAACCGGCACTTCCGGCGACTGCGCGGGGTGTCGCCCCGGGAATACCGGAAGCACGGAACGGCGGTAAGCCTGTGATCCGTGGCGAATCGGGACATGGCGTGCTTTTCTCGACTTTTTCCGGTATGAACGGAGATTTTGAAAAAAATCCGTTTTTTTTTGAAAAATACTTGCTTTTCAAAAAGAAATGCCTTATAATTAAATCCAGGAAAAACGTTTCGCAAAAATAAGGAATTGACGTTTTCCCCGACCAGTTCGCCTCCTTTTTTTGATTTCAGTAAAGAACGAACGCGTAGACAATGCTTGTATAGGAAAAACGTTTCGCTAAAATAACAACCGGGAGAAACACATGATGATTCGAACCTCTCTGATGCTGCTGGCAGGTGCATTGGCCGGGCCCGCATTCGGAGCGTCGCTGGTGATGCAGGACGACTTCGAAAAAGATCTCGCGGAAAATTGGAAAGGCATCGGCGCCTACTGGCAGTCGGCAAGCATCGCCGCGTCCGGAGAACGGGCGATACACCGGGTTCTCTACCCCGGTACGAAGGCTTCGGAAAAGCCCTACATGCTCGCCTCTTCCCGGTTGTTTCCGGTGCCGCAGGGAACGTTCGGTTTTTCCATCCAATGCTCCGGCGGGGATCAGAGCGGGACGCCGGTCCGGCAGGCACTGGCACTGGAGTTTTACGATGCCGCCGGGAAACGGCTGCCCGCGCCGAACGACGTCCGGGAATATTCGTTGGACACGGACCGTTTCGGGTATCGGCGCACCGCCGCGACCATTTCGGCTCCCGCCGGAGCGGCGCAATTCCGGCCGGTGCTGCGGGTGTATGTTTCCGGCCCGATCGAAAAGACGGCCTTCATCCGCTTCGACGACCTGAAGATCGGTGACGTTGAACCGGTTCCGGTGACGCCGCCTAAAACCAATACCATCGATCTTGAAGCGGAAAAACTCGATACCACGTTTGATCATCAGGCCACCGGCTGGAAAAACATCGACGGCAAAGCCTGGCACCTCTCCACTGTGGCGAAAAACGGCAAATACAGTGTGGAATGCCTGGCCCCTGCTCACCTGGCCAACGGGCACAGCGAAACACTCGAATCCCGGGTGCCGCTTCCGGTAACCGGCGGCAAACCCTACCGGCTGTCCGCTTACATCCGCAGCACCGACAAGAGTTTGTCCACGCGTCTTGCCGTGGAACTGGTGTTCCGGGATGCCGCCGGCAAGGAACTGGGCCGCGCCGGCACCCGTCCGGAAGTGCCGCCGGTCGGTCGCTGGGTGGAGACCAGTGCGCTGATCGACGTGCCGGCCGGTGCGGTGAGTGCGGATGTCGCGCTTCAGGTGGTGGCGACCCGTGCGGTAGAGGAGGCGTTCCGCAGCAGTTTTGATGCGATCGAACTTCTTCCCTGGCAGGAGGCGAAAAAACTGGCCGACCGGACGGGAACTCCCCCCGCGCCGTTGCAACTGGAAGACCCGAATTCCGGCAAGATCACCGCCGGCAACCTCGGTATCGGAAAATTTTACCGCTCCGATCGTGCGCCGCAGCGGGAATATGCCGACCGCTACCCCGGGCGCTGGACGCTCGGTTCCAAACTGACCGACGGGTTGCGGGAAAAGGGCGTGGATTTTCAGAAAGGTTCCTACGTCGGCTGGAAGGGCGTGGAGCCGGTTTCCGTGGTCGTCGATCTCGGCCGGAAACAGACGTTGGAAAAGGTGCTGATTTCCGGGTTCGAGGAAGACGAATCGAATTTTCTCCGGCCCGACGGTTTCCGCGTTGCGCTCCGCGACACGGAAGACGGAGAATGGCGGCCGTGGGGCGAATGGAAGGCCGCCGCCGGGGCACCCCGCAAAAACGGGGCGTATGAGCTGAAACTTGCCGCCGCGCCCGCCGCAGGCCGTTATGTTCAGGTCACGTTCACTCCTGATCAGTCCCGGAAGGCCGGCTTCCTGATGCTGGATGAAATTCAGCTCGACGGCAAGATCAAGAACACCTGGAAATATGTTCCGGCGAAGGGGGCTTATCACGGTGCTTTCACACCTTCCTACGGCTTCAAGGAGCCGCTGCGCGGCGGTCGCAAACTGCCGATGTCGCTCCAGACCTATGAAAAACTGGTCGGCAAGAAGGTGGCCATGGTGCTCTGGTATCAGGGGATGAGCCCGGAACGCAGTTTCTCCGAACTGCAGTCGCTGCGGTTGTACGACCTTGCGGAAAATCACTACGGGCAGCGGTTCATGTCGCTCGGCTGGCTGCCGCCGGCATCGGTGTCGCTGGAGGATATTCTTTCCGGCAAGCTGGATGATTATTTCTATGAATATTTCTCCGACAGCATCGACGAGGCCAAGACCCTCGGCGACAAGACGCCGATCTGGTTCCGCCCGATGAACGAATTCAATGCCGGCTGGGTCAGCTGGGGGCTGGATCCCGACCGGTTCCGTCCTGCCTGGCGGCGGATTTACAACATCGCCGAACAGGTCGGCGCCGCGGACCGGCATGTCTTCGTCTGGTCGCCCAATCACCGCAGTTATCCGGACATGTCCTGGAACAAGATGGAACGCTATTATCCTGGCGACCAGTACGTGGACTGGGTAGGACTCTCCTGTTACGCGCCCTCGGCCCGCTATGCGGAGAGCGACGACGCCCGTTATCCCTTCGGCCGGGTGAAGGAGGTCAACGAGAAGTACGGTTCCTACAAGCCGATGATGATTGCCGAGGGCGGTTACGATTCGCCGGACAAGACCGACCGGGTGCGCTGGGTGCGGGAATGGTTCGAATTTCAGAAGCGTTTCCCGAACTTCAAGGCGATGATCTGGGAAAATCACAACACCCGGGTGATTCAGGATGACGCCGCCGCGCTGGACCTTTACCGCCGGGAAGTGGCGGATCCGTATTGGATTAGTGAAACCTATCTGAGAGAAGAAGCAAAATGAAGCAGTGGATCATGGTTGCGTTCATGCTGGGCGCATGCTGGAATACCGTTTACGGGGCAGGATATGGCAAATTCACCTTTCCGTCGCCGGAGGAACAGCAGGAGTTTTTCCGGACGTTCCGGGAAAAGACCATCAACGTCGGTGCCGGACCGCAGGAGACGGTCGATCCGGCCATGACGTTCGACGGAGAAGTGAAGATGGACGGCTATACCCGTTACCGGGTTTCCTACAACGTCGACCGGGATGAGCGGGTCAGCGCCTGGCTGCTGGTGCCCGACCACGAACCGGGCACGAAACTGCCGCTGGTGTTCTGTCCGCACCCCACCTGGCGCGAAGGCAAGGACAGCATGATCAATCAATGGAAAACTCCGGCGAAGGACGCCGCCGAGAAGCGGCTCCGGGACAATCGCGCGAATGCGCTGGAGCTGGTTCAGCACGGTTTCATCTGCTTCGTCCCTGACCGCGGCGGTTACGGGGAGCGGGCGCCGCTGCCGGACGATCCGGATAAATTCAAGAACATGTACGCCTATCAGGCGGAATTGAAGAAGCGTTATCCCGGCTGGCATCATACCGTCGGCAAAGTCCCGTGGGACCTCAGCCGGGCGCTGGACGCGCTGCTCAAGCTCGATTACGTCGACGGCGCCAACGTCGGCACCATCGGGCATTCGCTCGGCGGGTGGGATTCGCTGTATTTCTGGGGGAGCGATCCCCGGGTCAAGGCGGCGGTCGTCAATTCCGGGGGCGCGCACTGGGTGATCAAGGAGGCGTGGATGAAACAGCCGTGGCGGCTCAAATTCGCCGCCGGGGAACAGCCGAATTTCAAACCGAACACCGACGCTTCGGCGCAGATCTACATCATGATGGGAGCGCCCCGGCCGCTGCTCTACATGCGGGCGATCAAGGACATCGGGACGGATTACACCTCCACGCCGATGGAAAATCTGCGCATGATCCGGGAATATTACGCCTCCTTCGGCAAGAATCCCTGGCAGATCAACGGAAAAAACCAGTTCGCCGCCTTCTTTCACGACGAAGGGCACGATTTCCCGATTTATGCCCGGGAACTGGCCTACCGCTGGCTGGAGACTCAGCTGAAACCCCAGAAGAACGCACAATAACTTGAAAGGATACCTATCATGACTCCCCGGGAAATAATCCTCGCCAACGTGAATCACGAGCAGCCGCCGCGTCCCGGCGTCACCTTCACCCGGGGGCGCCATCAGGACATGGTGCTCAGCGAGATGGACTGCTTCCGCGGGTACCGCCAGAAACGGTGGATAGAGGGGAAGCGGGAGTATTACGATGATTTCTGGGGCAATTTGTGGGTCCGGGTGGTGGACGGCTGCCTTGGCGGCGAGGTGGAGAAACCGGCACTGCCGGACTGGGACATGTTGCCGGATTTCCGGTTGCCGGAACTGGATTTCGACGCCAACGTCGCCAAATTGAAGGCGGATTTCGCCCGGGAACCGGAGAAATTCCACATGGCGTCCCATCACGACTGGGTATTCGGCACCGCCCGATATCTGCGCAAACTGGAAAATTACCTGATGGACATGGCGCTCTATCCCGACGAGGTGCACGAACTCAACCGGAAGCTGCGGCCTTTTTTCGAACAACTGATTGCCATCGCGGCGGCGGCGGGGGCGGACGGTTACATGCTGCATGAGGATATGGGGACGCAGACCGGGCTGCTGTTTTCTCCGGCGATGTGGGATGAGTTCTTCAAAGAACTTTACACGGACCTTTTCGGTATGATGCATGCCGCCGGTCTGAAGGTGTTCATGCACTCCTGCGGTCAGAATTCCGAGGCGGTGGAGCGGTTGCTCGCCGCCGGAGTCGACTGTTTTCAGTTCGACCAGCCGACGGTGTACGATCCGGCCTTTCTCCGGCCGCTGCTCGACCGGTACCGGGCCGCGCTCTGGAGCCCGATCGACATTCAGAAGATTCTTCCCACCAACGACCCGGAACGGATTGACGCCGGGGTGGCGGAGATGTTCCGCGATTATGAAGGCTGCCTGATTTTCAAGAATTACGGCGATCTGCACGGGATCGGTGTGACGGTCGAGTCCGACCAGTACGCCTACGGCCGGATCATGGCCGGATGTGATTTCACGCGGGGGTAGATCATGAAGGAGGCGCTGACGGGGCGGGAACGGATCGGAAAACAACTTCGGCACCGGCCGGTGGATCGCATCGGACTGTCCGAGCACTTCTGGAATTCGACGGTGAGCCGCTGGGTGGCGGAAGGACACCTGCCGGAAGGAGAGACACCGGCGGAGCATTTCGATCTGGATCTGGAGTGCTGCTGGCCGTTCCTTTACAAAATCGACCCCGGTTTCCAGGATCAGGTCGTCGCCGAAGACGAGGATACCGTAACGCTTCTGGACGGCAACGGCGCCACGCTGCGTCGTTACAAGGGACATGACACGACGCCGGAACACATCGGGTTTGCCGTGACGAACCGGCAGGACTGGGAGGAGAAGGCGAAACCGTTTTTCACGCCCTCGCGGGAACGGATCCGCTTCGACCGGTACCGGGAGGTGCGTGCGCGTTGTGCGCGGCGGCAGCGTTTCTTCTGCTGGGAAGGGGTGGGACCGTTCGAGATGATCCATCCGTTCTGCGGGCATGAGAATCTGCTGCTCGGCATGGGGCTGGATCCGGACTGGGTGCGGGAGATGGCGGAACACCTGACCGACATGCAGCTGGCTCTGTGGGAGACGCTGTTTGCGGAGGAAGGGCTGCCGGACGGCATCTGGATCTACGACGATCTGGCGTTCAAGGGGCGGCCGTTCATGTCGCCGGAGATGTTCCGGGAGATGCTGGGGCCGTCTCTGAAGAAAATGGTCGATTATGCCCACGGGCGGTCGCTGCCGGTGATTCTGCACTCCTGCGGTTTCGTGGAGCCGCTGCTGCCGGATCTGGTGGCGACGGGGATCGACTGTCTGGAGGCGATGGAGGTGAAGGCCGGCATGGACCTGTTGCGAATTCATCAAAACTACGGTACGGTCATTGCGCTGATGGGAGGACTGGATGTGCGGCCGGTGGCCGCGAACGACCGGGCGGGGATCGTCCGGGAGCTGGAGTCGAAGATTCCGGAAGTACGGAAGGGCAATGGATTTATCTTTCATAGTGATCATTCCATTCCGGAATCGGCGGATTATGAAAGTTTTGTTTTCTTTCTGGAAAAAGGTCGGGAACTGGGAACTTATTGAATCTTGAGCAAACGGAAAACGGGAGGTACGGGATGAAGAAGAGTTTCACGCTGATCGAACTTCTGGTGGTGATCGCGATCATCGCGATTCTGGCGTCGATGCTGCTGCCGAGCCTGAACAAGGCGCGTGAGACGGCGAAGCGGGCGAGCTGCACGTCGAACCTGAAGCAGTGCGGGATGGCGCTGCTGATGTATTCGGAGGACAACAACGGGATGATGTATCTGTATGGGGGGACCTACATTCCGTGGTACGCGCGGTCCGGGGTGCGGGAGTCGCTGGGGATGAAGGGGCCGTTGACGAAGAGCGCGACCTCGACCTTCTACGGGGACCGGACGAATCCGGGTGCGCCGTACAATGCGATGAGCCGGCGTCCGATGACCTGCTGTCCGAGCGGCGTGTATCAGAAGGGGTATTACGACGGCAAGGAGGGGGTGTACGCGATGGCCTACGGGGCGCGTTATCCGATGAACGCGACGGGCGGTGCGGACGCGGGAACGGACGGGACGCGGTATCTCAGCGACGTGGCCTATCAGGGCGCGGGAGTGGCGAAAAGCTTTTTCGCGGTGCCGCGGTTGATGCGGAAATCGTCGAGCTACTCGCTGCTGGCGGATTCGATGTACACGCTGGACGACACCACCCGGGCGCTGAATCAGAGCATCACGTTCGGGATGCGGGTGTCGCAGAATGTGAAATTCGGGATTGCCATGCGGCACAACGGCGTGGGCAATGTACTGTTTGCCGACGGTCACGTCGGGGACACAGCCAAAGACACGCGGGTCCTGGCGGACAAGGCGTTCGAAAACATCGACTACCTCGTGACCGCGGACGGCATCAAGAAAACCATCCGCTGACCCCGCGCGGGAAACGGAAGAGAGAAAAGACGAATCATGAACGCCGTCGGAACTTGTCGCTGGGGAAGTTTTTCTGAAACTTTCACCTCGTATGTCATCACCGATCCCGCCACACCGCGTTGCTGGGAGAATTATCTCTACACGCGTGACGGCATGTTTCATGCCATCGTCGGCCAGCGCGGAGAGGGTACGACTTTTTACAACTGTCTGGAAGTCAATGTCGCTTCCCGCGGGCGCAACTATTGCGTGTACGACCGGGAGTCCGGCCGCTGCTGGTCGGTCAACGGCGGTGCCGCGCCGGACCGGTCGGAAACCTATCGCTGTACGCACAAGTTGGCCGGGAGCGTTTTTCAAAGCGCCCGGGACGGGGTGGAGTCCGCGCTGGAAGTGGTTCTGGCGACGGACCGTTATGTGGAAATCAACCGGGTCCGGCTGAGCAACCGTTCGGATCGTCCCCGGAAACTTTCGCTGATCGGGTATCAGCTGGTGGACCTGCACGGCCTCGACAACCGTCTGGAGTGCCAGCGCAGCCGTTACGACGCCGGAGACGGGGTGCTGGTCTGCGAACGGCGCCATTACCGGACGCCGAAGTATTATTACGCCGCTTTCTTCACGGCGGATCTGCCGGCGGATTCCTACTGTGGCGAACGGGAGGCGTTTCTGGGGGCGGACGTGCCTGTTGCCGAAAGCCGTTCACTGGCCTCGGGCGTGCTGAACAATGTCGACGCCTGGGGCGAGGAGCCGATTCTGGCGCTTCAGCACGAAATTGAGCTGGCACCGGGAGAAGAGAAGACGGTGAATTTCTTTTTCGGGCTGGGCCAGACACTGGACGAGGCCGCGGCCGCCGGCCGGGCCTGCCGCGCGCCCGGCATGGCGGAGGCGCTGATCCGGGAAAGCGAACGGTATTTCTCCGGTATCACCGCCGCTTCGCGGTTGGAGACGCCGGATGAAATTCTCAACGTCATGATGAATAGCTGGGTGAAAAAACAATTGCACCGGCAAACCGTCTCCGCCCGATCCACCGGCTGGTTCAACTGGCGCAACCATCTGCAGGACAGCTGGGCCTGGCTACTTTTTGATCCGTCCTGGCTGCGGCGGTGGATCATCATGACCTGCGGCGCAGCCGAGGAAGATGGTTTTCTGCCGCGCTGTTCGGCGCGGGTGCCCGAGCTGGTGTATCCCAATCAAACCCATGCCGATATTGCCACCTGGGCCGCCTTGTGCGGAGCCCGCTATTTCGCGGAGACCGGCGACGTGACGCTGTTTGCGGAAAAACTCCCGAACGGCCGTACCGTCGTTGACACCCTGGCGCGCGGTCTGGAGTGGTTGTTTGTTCACAAAGGGCGTAACGGCATGGCTCTGATGCGCGCGGGCGACTGGAGCGATCCGCTGGAAGAGGTCGGCAAAAAAGACATCGGAGAATCGCCGTGGACTTCCATGGCGCTGGTGAACGCAACCACCGAATTTGCCCCGCTGCTGGCCCGTCTCGGCGAGACGGAGCGCGCCCGCAAATTGCAGCTCGAAGCGGAACAGATGACTGTCGCCATCAATGTCGCCGCCTGGGACGGAGACTGGTATATTCGCGCCATCACGGATTCCGGCGAGCGGCTCTGCTGTGCCGGCGATCCCGATGGACGCGTCAGTTTGCTGGTGCAGGCGTGGGCGATCATCAGCGGTGTTGCCCCTGCGGAGCGGGTTCGGAAGCTGGTCGCTGCCGTCGATGCGAACAATATGACGGCGATCGGCCCGGAACTGTATGCCCCGCCGTTTCTGGAGCCCCGTCCCTGGATCGGGCGCGAAACCGCCAAACCGGCCGGGACCTGCGTTAACGGCGCATGTTATTCGCACGTGGCGATGATGTGGGCGATGGCCAATGCCATGCTGGGGCGGCCGGATGAGTCGCTCCGTATCATCCACCGGTTGCTGCCGTTGCGGGAAAAGGACGAAACGGCGATCACGCGCTGCATCCCGTTGTGGGTGCCGAGTTACTATCACGGTATTTATTCCAAGTCCCCGGGACGGGCCAGCGATGTGATGACTACCGCGGCGCCGCCGTGGATGTTTCTGGTGGTGTTCGAGCACCTGTTCGGCATCCGGGCGACGCCGGAGGGGTTGCGGATCCGGCCGAATCTGCCGCTCTCCTGGGGGCGGGCGGCGGTCACGCGCCGCTGGCGTGGTTCGGAATATCGGATCGAAATCGTGCGGAAACAGGGGCTTTCCGGTCTCCGGATCACGGTGGACGGCGCGGGGTGCGAGTCCGGTGTGATTGTGCCGGATGCGGCGCCGGCGCATCATGAGGTTCTGGTGGAAGTTCCCGGTGATACGGGAGCGGCCGGACACGGCGGGGAACGGTGAAAGGAGTTTCCGGATTATGGTGACAATCAGAGAAATCGCCCGCGAGGCCAATGTGGCGATCAGCACAGTGTCAAATGTGCTGAACAAGCCCGCGGATCAGGTCAAAGCGAGTGCCGCCACCCGGAAGCGCATTCTGGAAATCGCCCGGAAACATCGCTATGTGCCGAGCATTCTCGGGAAAGGTCTGCGTGAGGGGCGCAGTTATACCATCGGCATGCTGGGGCAGATCGGTTTCTACGACAGCTATACGGCCAAAAGCCTGTACGGTGCTTCGGAGGTGCTGCGCTGCGCCGGGTACAGTTTGGAATTGACGCCGTCGGTGCATTCGGCGTTTCTACGGGAAGAGGTGCAGCGTCGTGCGGAACGGCCGGCTTCCGGTTCCGGTTCCACGGCAAGTTATCATCTGGTGTCCGACATGCCGCAGTATTTGCCGGAACTGCGCGAAGCGGTGCAGCGACTGTTGCAGCGGGGAGTGGACGGGGTGCTGTTGACGGAGGAGATCAACGACCGCAACCGGGAGATTTTCGTCGAGCTGTCCGGGCAGGTGCCGATGGTGAAGCTGTTTTCGTTTTCGGGGCTGCCGGATCTGCCTAGCGTGTATGTCGATCCGGTGGCGATCGGCGAGCTGGGCGCGGAACTGCTGTTCCGGTTGGGGCATCGCCGGATGGTGCTGTTGGGCAACCGTCCGAAAGTGGAAGAGACGTTGCGGGCATTTCTGGCACAGCACGCAGTGGCGTTCCCCGGGGACCGGGTGTTGCCCGGATGCCGGGATTTTGAGGGCGGCCGCGCTGCGCTGCATCGGATACTGGAGACCATGCCGGACACGACCGCTGTCTTCTGCTACAACGACACCAATGCCGCCGGGGTGCTGTATGAGGCGCAGCGGCTCGGTCTGCGCGTGCCGGAGGAATTGTCGGTGCTGGGCGTCAACAACCTGGACATCAGCGAGCAGCTGTATCCGCGATTGACCACGATCATGGTGCCGCACTCGGGGCAGGGGGCGGCCGCCGCGGAACTGCTGCTGGCGCGCATTGCCGGGGAAAGGGTGGCGGACCGGATTCTGCCGCCGGTTCTGATAGAACGGGAAAGTTGCGCGGCTCCTCGTGTTCAGGAGCTGTTGCGGCCGCGGAAAATTTGACAGAACGCCGGATGTGGTGTATTTTCCGTTGCACTTATTTCACATTATCAATTGCCGGATCGCGTGTCGAAACGTGGGGGGGGTGGTTTCGTTTCGCGAGCGGAACAGGAGAGAAAGAATTTCTTAGATGGCCTTCAAAAATCTTTTCCACCAGCCGGAACTTCGTCCGGACCAGTTGAACGAGGATAATCAGATTATCGACCGCCGGATCCTCGGCCGCGATCGCGTGAAATTCGGGGTCGGCTGCATCATGTACCAGAGCGAGGAGAGCGGTCTTACGCCGATCCACACCATGATGGTCCGGCTGCTGGGCGGCGGCAATCTGCATCTGGGGATTGTGGCGGGTGCGGGTACCGTGGGGTCACTGGTGCAGTGGATCGGGGCCGTATTGCTGAAACGGTTCGGATCCAACCGGGTGGCGATGAATGTGGCGTTGAGCGGCGGGGTGCTTTTCGGCCTGGTGATGGCGGGCTCGCTGCTGCTGGTGGAGGCGGCGCCGACCTGGATAACGGTGGCGTTGTGGATTTATCTGGTTGGAGCCTACGGGCTGGCGGGGGCCAGCGGCGTGCAGATGAACGTGGAAAGCAGCTGGATCGGCGACCTGGTACCGGTCAACATGCGCGGCTGGTTTACCAGCGTCAAATGGATCATCGGATCGCTGGGCGTGCTGACGTTCACGATTCTTTTCGGTCAGATTGCGGGCATGACGGTGCATCCCGGCATCCTGTCGCTGATGTTTGTGCTGGTGGCGTTTTCGCACGTGGTCGCCATGGTGCTGATGTCGACGGTGACCGACCGGAAGCCGCAGTTCAGCGGGGTAAAGGTGGCGGATGCACAGAAGAAGAGCTGGCTGCGGGAGTTGAATCTGCACAGTTTGCCTTTGTGGTGCTACATCTGGTTTTATCTGACCTGGGCGGGGGGGAGAACGGCGCTGCTGGCGTTCAGCACGGCTTACATGATTGACTATTTCGGGATGGGAATGGGGAAAATCACATTGCTGATCGCGATCCAGGCGGTGGTCAATCTGGTCATGCTGTTGGTGGTGGGACGGGCGTCGGACCGTTTCGGAACGCGGCTGCCGCTGATCATCATTTCCGGTTTCATCGGATTGAGCATGATGCTCTGGGTGGGCTCCGCATGGGGCGGCATTCCGCTGCTGATCGCCTATCAGGTCATTAATGGGGCGGCGGGCAATACGCATTCCATGATCGGGATCAATTACGGGTTGGAAATTTTCCCGTCGCAGGGGCGGGCGGCATACATTGGATTTTCCCGGGTATTCATCGGCGTCAGCGCGCTGCTGGCGTCGTTGCTGGCGGGGGGGATCATGGAGCTGCTCTCCGGCTGGAAGATGACGCTGTGGGGGGCGCAGCTCAACCATTATCATTTGTTCTTCTTCGGATGCTCGCTGTTTACCATGAGCTGCGTAATTCCGCTGCTCATCGCCGGCAAACGCAAGGTGGAGAACCGCTGAGTCTGAGCATGAAGGCGGCGGTCGGCGCCGCCTTCCTCCGGTCGGGATTACGCCATATCGGGAACCCGCTTCGGCTGAACGGTGCGTTTGCCGATCAGAATCAACGGTATGACGCAGCACATCGGGACCAGGGCGCACAGGAAAAACAGCAGATGATAGCTGTTGAGGGTCGCACCCCATAATTGGGCGCTCCAGTGCACATGGTGCATGAACACTCCGGCGCTGAGCGTCCCGACGAACATGGCGATGCCGACGAAAATCCGACTGAAGCCGAAATAGCCGGCCCGGCCTTCCGTCGGGAAGATTTCCTGTCCGTAGTTGACCGCCAGCATCGAATGCGTATTGCCTGCGACTCCGCCCAGCACCTGATAAACCAGAATCGGGTAGATGCCGAACCACGCGGAGGACACCCAGAGCATCATGCTGGATGCGATGACGAACGAGACGATAATCAGCGGCAGCCGGGTCCCGAAACGGTCGGTGACTTTGCCCATGACCAGCACCATCACGGCGGCGACCACGTTCTGAATGACCAGAATCATCATGATCTTGGTCATGGAGTAGTGGAGATCCAGCAAATAGGCGGTGGTAAAGCAGGCCAGCGCCCCGCGGCCGCTGGTCCACATGAAAAAGAACGCGATATAAGCCCACAGCGCCGGACTGGCGTAATTGAGCGAGGGGGCGTTTTTGCCGTTTCCGAAAAACTTGATCGATTTCGGTTTCCGGTCCGTAATGGTGTTGACCACCACCAGTGCCACGGCGTAGAGCAGCGCCACGGCGCCGGCCATGGCGGCGTAGGTGCGCAGTTCATAATCCCGGTTCCGGAGCGCGATGTCGGCCACGTAGCCGACCAGCAGGGAGGAGACCAGCGCCCCCAGTACGGTCATGAAAAACTTGATGCCGGTGAACCAGCCCAGAATCTGTTTCGGCACCAGGTCGCCGATCCAGGTGGTTTCGACGTTGCTCCGCAGTCCGGCTCCGGCGAGCAGACAGAAGCTGACCGCGAGAAACCCCCACAAACAGTACATGCGCCATTCCGGTCGCATGGCCGCGAGCAGGACCAATGCCAGCAGCAGCATCATGGCGAGACGGAAGAGAATGACGATGGTTTCCGCCTTGCGGCAGGAGCCGGTTTTGCGCAGCAGCACGGCGCCGAGCCATTCGAACATGATGCCGAAGCCGCCGAGGGAACCGATGATGCCGAGATGAAGCTGACCGCCGCCCAGAGCGCGGATGATGACGGTATTCAGCGCGGTAAGGCCGAAGAGCTGCAGCACGCCGCTGGCGCCGAATTTGATCCGGTCCCGGTTCAGAATGCGTTGATCGGTGACCTGGTTGTTTTCATTGAGCTGGTCCGGACGCAGGTCCGGCTGTTGAAAAAGTTGACGCAGAAACGACATGCGCGACTCCGTTTAACTGCAGAAAAACCGTCTGCAACGGCCCGGTTCGCCCGTCTGATGTCTTCCGGGAAATCATGCGAAAAAAAGGGAGCCGCTCCATTTCGGTTCGAGCGGCAATTCCCATTCTGCAACATACGCCGGAAAAAGGTTTTCGTCAAGTCGTTTCCGGGATTTTTTCAGCAATTGACCAGCTTGCAGTAGATGGCCGTCCCCCACAGAATCGACAGGATGAACCAGAGGATGATCCCGTGCAGGAAGGGGCGGATGCCGAGTTCCCGGATTTTCGTCGGGTTCAGGTTGGCGCCGATCAGGAAGAGCGTCAGCACCATCAGGTGTTTCGACAGCGTCTGCAGGAACTGTCCCGCCGGAGCCGTCGCCGGCACCCAGGTCACCAGCGCCGCCGCCGCCAGAAAACCGGGAATGAACCACGGCACGCGGATTTTCCAGCCGGTTTTCCGTGCTTCATTTTCCTGGCGCACATACCAGGCGATGAAGATCGCCACCGGCACGATCCAGAGCGCCCGCGCCAGTTTCACGGTGGTGCCGATTTCCAGTGCCGTCGGGCCGTACTGCATGGAGGCGCCGACCACGGAGCTGGTGTCGTGAATCGCCAGGGCCGCCCAGGTGCCGAACTGGGTTTCGCTGAAGCCGAGCCAGTGCCCCAGCGGCGGGAAGATCAGCAGCGCCACGGCGTTGAGCAAAAATACCGTGGCGGTGGCCAGCGCAATGTCATGCGCTTTGGCCTTCAGCACCGGCGCGGCGGCGGCGATGGCGCTGCCGCCGCAGATGGAGGTGCCGACGCTGATGAGCAGCATGCTGTCCCGGCTCAGTTTCATTTTTTTGCCGAGGAGAATGCCCAGTGTCAGCCCGAGGGTGATGCCGATGACGGTGTAGATCAATCCTTCGGCGCCGGCTTTGAGCACGGCGGGCAGGTTCATACCGAAGCCCATGCCGACGATGGCCGCCCCCAGCAGCGGGTGGGTTAAACGGGCCGTGGTTTCCGGGAAGGGATTGCCGACGGCGAAGGCGAAGATCGCCCCCGCCAGCACCGCCGCCCCCGGCGCATACTGGTTCAAGCCCGGGACCAGCCACGGGACCACGAAAAACGCGGCTCCCAGTGCGCAGAATCCGATTTCCTTTGACTTCTGACGAACGGCTGCATTCATAAGACGGTTCCTTCAACTGGTGAAAAACGTTGTTCTGTAAACGGTTCTTTCGTTGGTTTGTTCGTATAAGATAACCGCTCAATATCAAAATAAAAATGATTGAAACCTATTATTCGATAATTGAAAATAATTGATTGAGGCGGTATGGTATTATATCGGGATGCGGAACCAAAACGGAGGAGAAGCAATGTGGGACCGGCGGTTGCGGATTTTTCAGATGGCGGCGACGATGAACAACTTCACCCGCGCGGCGGCGGCGCTGGCGATGACGCAGCCGAACGTGACCGGGCAGATCCGGCGGCTGGAGGAGGAGCTGGGCGTGGCGCTGTTTGTGCGGGACGGGCGGGAGTTGCACCTGACTGCCGCGGGGCGGGCGCTGCTCCGGGAAACGGAACCGCTGCTGAGTATGACGGATCATGTGGTGCAGCGGGTCCGGGCCGCCGCCGGCGCGGTTCGTTCCTGCCGGATCGGCGCGACGATGACCGCGGGCGGATACGTACTGCCGGAACTGATGGCGCGGTACATGGCGGCAGACCGCACCCGGCGCTTCAGTTTGCGGATCGACAATACGCATGAAATTGCGGAGAAATTGAAGCTGCGCCAGTTCGATCTGGCACTGGTGGAGGGACCGTTCGACGAGAATTTCTTTCTTTCCCGGCCGCTGCTGGAGGACCGGCTGCTGATCGCGGGGCGGGGGCGGCTGCCATCACGCTCCATCCGGGAACTGCTGCGCTCCGGGGTGCCGCTGCTGCTGCGGGAAAAGGGGTCGGGGACCCGGTTTGCATTTGAGCAGTTCTGCCGCCGGCACGACATCGAGCTGGACGAATACCCCGGCGTGCTGGAGATCGCGGGGTTTGACGCCATCAAGAACATGATCAAGGCGGGGTTCGGCATCACCGTCATTTCCGAGCTGGCCATCCGGGAGGAGCTCGAGGCGGGGACGCTCTGCGCCGCGGAGCCGGAGGAATCCGCGATCTGCCGGACCATGAACTTTCTCTATCTGCCCGACGAAAATTTGAAATTCACGGAAAAATTCATCACCTTCTGCCGTCTGCAGCTCCAGCGGCAGCGGTGAGCCGGAAACCGGGGAGGGCTGGGCGTCAGCGGGGAACGGCGCGTCGTTCCGGTGCCGAGATGGCGCACCGCGGAACGGTGGCTCAGCGACGGGAAAGTTCCTTTAGACGCTTTTTCAGCGCCGGATCCAGAGGCCGCGGGGGCGCGGGATACCATTTCTGGTGTTCGAGAAATTCCCGGATTTCCTCATTGCCGGTGGCGATGCCGTGGAACTCCAGTACGATGTCGGCGATGTCTTTTTCCACCGCGGGGGAATAAGGAATGGGTGGATCATGCTGCTTAGTTGCTCGCCCGGGCGTTTCCCGGCGCAGTTTCTCCACCGTTTCCCGGGTGCGCTGGTAGCGCTGTTCCGCCGCTTCCATTTTACTCCGGATGCACGAGAGCAGCAGCTCCAGCTGTTCTATGTTTTGCGGCATCATGACAAACCGGTAGAGGATCTGCAGGTTGTCTTCTTTTCCCCGGGGCTTGAACGGAGCGAAGGTCAATTCCAGACACCGTTTTTCGGTACGCGGATCCGTGGCCTCGCGCCACTGGGAGCGGGGCGGCTGCCATTCGGGGTTCATGGGCGTGTTCAGCAACATCAGGGCAAGGGACGGTTCCCGGGGCTGGCGGGCGTTCAGGCGGGCCCGGGTGGCTTCCGTCATTTCAATGGGGCCGCGTCGGGCAAGGTATTCTTCAAATTCGAAGGGGGCAATGCGGAAAACCGCCTTTTCGATTTCTCCCGCCCAGCTGTTCCCGGTTTCCGTGACGTAAAAGTGCCCCTGTATGATACTTTGTTCCAGAAGGCGCAGATGCCGATACCGGGGAGGAGACGGATTTCCGTCCTTCGAGGTGATGGCCGCTCCCATGACTCCGTCCGTTTGATAATGAACGTACAAGGTGATTTCCTGCCGGGGGCGGAACGTCATTTCCCAGAGAAACAGACGGGAAAATTTCTTTTCCCCGTCATAGGGTACGTACCGCACCGGAAAAACCTGATCCGCGGTACCGGCGACGAAGGCGTAACGGGCAATGATTTCCGACTGGTTCACCGGCTGGTTATTGCCCGGAAGACTCCCGGCGTCAAGCGGGAATCCCACCGGTACCGTCACGGTTTCATCGGTCAGGTTGCGCAGCCGGAAGGTGCAGTGAAAACGCATCGGATCCAGATTCCGGGCGGAGTCGTCCACCGGCCAGTTGCCGCGCAGCGGCTGCATGACCACCTCTTCCTCGACCATTTGAATCCGGGTCGTGGAACCGAGTACCGGCGTCCGGCCGCTGCCGCGGAAGACGCCGGCATTGCCCCGGGCGGTCAGGGCCAGAACCAATATGCTGATCCAGAGAATCGATTGTTTCATGCAAGTTAGTTTCTCCTGTTGCCGGTCGCGATGTTGAGCGACGAGCCGCAAGGGGCGTCCCGGGCGTCCGGAGGGCGCCGGGACGGGAGCGCGCGTCAGCGGCGTTCGATTTTAAAATTATCGATCCAATACTGATCACCCGGCTTGCCGTTGTTGTCGGTGGCGAAGCGGAACCGCATGATTCTCCGGGCACCGGGCACGATTTTCCGCACACTGCGGACATCGAGCTCGGCCTGATGCCACTTGCCGTCGTCAATAAGTTTGATCACCTTGGCGTTGGGCAGGTTGCCGGTGGCCAGGGCCTTTGACCCACCGAGGTAGATCAGCGACGACTGGCCGTCGACCACCGGCAGATTGACGGCGATCCCGACCGGCACCCCCGGCGGAATCCGGTAGGAGAAGCGGACCATCGGGAAACGGTCGATCAGCCACCCGAAAGGACTGATGATGCAGGTCATCGGCGCGCCTTTTTCGGCGGCTTCGGCGCGGGCGAAAATGCGCAGCGATCCCTTGCCGCCCGCCGCCGGATTTTCCAGATCAAGCATACCGGTCGCATTGCCGTACCGGACGAAGGCCCAGAGATAATTCCAGCGCTCCGGATGCTCCAGTTCAAAATCGCAGTTGATGACGGTGCGTTCGGCACGCTCCAGGTCGTCTTCGCGCTGCAGATCTTTGGGAATCACCGGGCCGGAATCGGGCAGGCCGCTTTCGTAGGCGCCGAGGTCCGGTGCGCGCCCGGCAAAAGGCAGATTGACGGGCTCACCCTGCTGCCACCGGAGGTCGCGGTCGATGGTCAGGAGGTTGTTCTCCAGATCGCACTTGACCACCCGCGTCTCGGCGGCGCCGATCCGGATGAGGTCGCCTTTTTCTCCGGGAATGCCGAAGCCGTCGTAGAAATAACGGACATCGTCAACCGCGACGACCCGTCCGGACCCCGCCCCGGTGGTCCGGGTCAATGCCTCGCCGCGGTCGATCGCCGGGCTGCCCGGCCGCAGCCGGAAGTTGTCGGTCGCCAGATTGACGAATCCGGGGTCGACGTCGAAATTGCCGCGGAAGAGTTCGGGAAAGGCCCGGGCCGCCTCCGCGAGGGTGTAATATTTCGGGGGATAACCGTGGCTGATCACTTTGTCGCCGATGTTCCGGCCGTGGATGATGTTGGATCGGAAGGGATTTTCTTTCTGGATGATCGTTTCGTTGAATTCGATGGCGATCGGGCTGCCGTCAGGATTGTTGTCGCTCCAGATGTTGTTTTTGAAGACGTTGTCCCGCACGATCTTCTCCCGGCCGACCAGTTCGGCGAAGCTCCAGGCGCTGCCTGAATTGCCGCTCCAGGTATTGAAGTAGATCCGGCTGCGGCGGATGCTGAAGGGAGCCATCTGTTCATACTGGTAACTGTACGCCGCCAGCGGGTTGCCGGAGTTGCGGAAAATCACGTTGCGCCGGAAAATCGAATCGTGCACGAAGAGCTTGGCCGAGGAATCGGCGTTTCCGGAGCCGAAGAGCGAATTGGTGATGATGTTGTTTTCGATCAGGTTCCGTTTGGCGTTGAAGAATTCGAAATTGCGCCCCCAGCGGCCGTCGAAGACGCAGTTGCGGATGACGTTGTCCGAGCAATCCTCCCACAGCATGAACGGCGTATGCCCGGCGCGGGTGGTCCGGATGCGGTCGTAGACGTTGAAATGACAGTCGCGGTTGTCCATCATGTTGTCCAAGGTAAAACCGTCGCCGTCGTTGAAATTGGGCTTGACCGTCAGCGGGTCACGGAAGTTGGTGTCCAGCAGCAGATTTTCGAAACGGCTGAACCGGGTCGCAGTCACCAGAAAAGGAGCCCAGACGTTTTGCGCATTGCGGCAGACGACGTTGGACACCCGGATGGAGGCAGACTGGTCGATTTTCGCCCAGTGGACGCCGGGTTTGACGGCGATTTCAAAGCCGTCGACGGTGATGTGATTCCGTTCCCGGATCAGAATGGCGGCATTGCTGAGGCCGACGATTTTCGCCGCGCCGGGAGTGGCCGAGCGGTAGGTGATCGGCTGTTCTTCGGTCCCGGAACGGGGCGGTCGGATTGATCCTTCGTAGACGCCCGGACGGAAGAGGGCGACGTCGCCGGGATTGAGCGCGGCGTTGACCTTGGTGAGGCTGCGCCATGGCCTGGTTGCGGAGCCGTCGCCGCGTTCGTCGTTACCGTCGGGAGACAGGTGGTAGGTGGCTGCCCCGGCCGAAATGGCACAGGCCGTCATCATGCCGGTCATCCACCGTTTTTGCTTGAACATGATTGCACCTCCGGTATGTTTGCAGAAATTCCTGTTCTGTGGAGTCGGCATGAAGCATATATCGGCAATCCTGCCAAGTCAAGTGTTCAAAACGGCTTTTTGGACGGGAAGCATGATTTCGCAAAAAAATTACACGCTCCCCCGCGTCGGCAACAGCCCACCATGCAATTCCTCCCGGCTTCCGCGAAGTGTGGGAGGCCGGGAGGAGAGGGAACGAGTGAAACGTCAGATATTTTTTACGGTTTGTTCAGGTGTTTGCGCCGGTACGTCCAGACCGACAGCAGAATGGACAGCACCGCCGCGATCGTGTACGACGTGGGCAGCGACAATCCCAGCCCCACCGGACCGCCGTTGGCCGGCGAAGTCCAGAGAATGTAGGTCAGCACCACAAAGGTCATGAACGCGCCGGGCAGCAGGGTGATCCACGGGGCCTTGTGCATGGAGCGCAGCCAGACGGAGCAGGCCAGAAGCGTGGACGCGGCCAGTACCTGATTGCCCCACGCGAAGTAGTTCCAGAGCTGATTGAAGGTCTGGGCGTTGATATTGGACCACCAGAGCAGCAGCGCCACCGCGATGATCAGCGGAATGCACAGCATGAAGCGATTCCGGATTTTGCTCTGGGGCAGCGACAGCATTTCCGCCAGGCTGAGGCGGAGGCTGCGCATGGCGGTATCCCCGGAGGTGATCGCCAGAATGATCACGCCGATCACGGTGAACCCACCGACCCATTTACCGAGAAAATGCGTGGTGATTTCCGACAGCACCAGGCTCGGATTCTTGCTCATGAGTTCCGGGTAAAGGTTGTAGATGGCCAGCCCCGCGCCGGCCCAGATCATGGCGATGACGCCTTCAACAACCATCATGCCGTAGAAGGCCTGCCGCCCCTGCCGTTCGGAATTCATCGTCCGGGCGATAATCGGCGACTGCGTGGCATGGAAGCCGGAAAGAATCCCGCAGGCGATGGTGACGAACAGCACCGGAATGATCGGTTGCCGGAACATGCCCGCCCGGAACGCCTCGGTTTCCGTCAGCAGTTCCGGCTGGGTGAAGCCGGCTTTGAGCAGTGCGGCGAAAATGGCGAAGGTGCTCAGGATCAGAATCGCTCCGAAAATCGGATAAACCGTACCGATGATCTTGTCCACCGGGAACAGCGTTGCGCAAATGTAATAAAGGAAAATGCCGGCGACCGCCACCCAGAAAATGGACAGCGAGGGCTTCATGCCGTCGATCAGGTTCGCCGGAATGTTGATGAAGACCGCCACCACCAGCAGCAGCAGCAGGATCATGAACACGGCGAAAAAGGAATAGTATTTTTTCCCGAGGCTCATCCGGATCAGCTTCGGCAGATTGGCGCCGTCGTGGCGCAGCGACATCATCCCTGAAACGTAATCGTGAACCGCGCCGCCGAGGATGTTGCCGACCGGAATGATGAGAAAGGCCACCACGCCGAACTTGATGCCGAGGATGACGCCGATCACCGGGCCGACGCCGGCGATATTGAGCAGCTGAATCAGCATGTTTTTCCAATGCGGCAACGGCAGGAAGTCGACGCCGTCGCGGTGGGTGTTGGCCGGGGTCGGCCGGTCGTCGGGGCCGATCAGCTTTTCGACAAAACGCCCGTACGTGAAATAGCCGACGACCAGAAGGGCAAGCCCCAGAAGAAAAAGAAACATGATACGCCTCTTTCTGTAAAGAAAAAACCGATTGCCTCCGCCATGCCGGAACAAAGCGGGAAGAAGGCGGGACGCGGTCTTCGACACCGTCGGACGTGGCGAACGCGATCATGAAAAATAAATTACTGAATAATATACCACTTTTCCTGCTGGATGCAAATGATCCGGCAGGGGGATCAGATGAAAATCTCACTTTTTGTTTGTTTTTCGACGCATGGATGCTATTTTAAGCGGAATCGGCAAAAAGGCGCTGGATTTTTCTTTCCTGTGCCGGGAATCCGGCTCCGTACATCGGCGCCGGGAGAAAGCGAGGTGGCGAACATGAGAATCAGATATCGAAAAGGCGCCGAATCCGGTGATTGGTCCCGGGAGGAGGGCGCCGCCATCCGCCGCTGGAACCGGATTTGTGCGGCCCTAGCAGTGGTGTTTGCGCTGGCGGCGCTGGTAGGCGGCCGGGCGGAAGTGTTGGAGCTGGGGCAGGCGGATCCGAATGGTTTTGCGCTCTGGTTCCTGCTCTGTTGTGCCTATCCGGTGCTGGGCGTGCTGGGGGTGGTCAATTTGCTGTTCGGCGTGCAGAATTCGGCGTTTATGCGGTTCCTGACGCAGGAGCATCAGGTTCTGGGGTTGTTTCTCCTGAACTGGGCGACTCTGGTGATCCTGTGGGGCCTGGGGCGGTGGCGCGGATTGCGCTGGCTGGGGGCGGAAAAATTGCGGGTAGCCGCGAATTTCATGGGCATTCTGCTGGGCTGGGGCGTCTTGCAGCTGCTGTTTTTCGGCGTGTCTTCGGTCTGGAGCAGTGGTGGTTTTCAGCCGCTGCACGGGCATCTTCGGGAAGAGGAGCCGGACCGGGTGATCGTCGTGGACGCCGATGCCGCGCCCGAGGCGGAAATGCCGCAGGCACACTGACCCATGGAACTTTCGGAGGGGTGGAAAAGGCGGCGCAGCGGTTTTTTTGCAAAAAAAGCACTTCGGTGATTTGCAAAAACGGAAAACAGAAGTATCTTTTGTTTCAGCCCCGAAGGAGTGTTCGGCACGCGGGGGAGTAGCTCAATTGGTTAGAGTACCACCCTGTCACGGTGGATGTTGCGGGTTCGAGTCCCGTCTCTCTCGCCATTTTTTTTTGTCTGTATTCCGGAGAACAGGGGGCGGAACCGGGGAAGCGTGAGCTCCGACGCAGGATGGAACCGGGACGGATTTTCCGACTGTTTGATTCCGGGAAAGTCGATGGGAAGGTACGGTATGATGGGAAATCCTGAAGTTTTCGGGGCGGCACGTTGGATTGCGGAGTGTTCCATGCGGCGGGGGAGGAAGCACGCTCCGGTGTTTCGGCGGCGTTTTCTGCTGGAGGATTGCCATCGTGCGCAGTGCGTGATTTGCGGGCTGGGGCATTTTCAGCTGCGCATCAATGGACGGACGGTATCCGACGATTTGCTGATGCCGGCATTCACCCGGTATGATCTGCGCTGTGAATATTATCGGTATGACGTTGCAGACTTTCTGAAGCCCGGAGAAAACGTGGTGGAGGTGGTGCTGGGCAACGGTTTTTACAATCAGACTGCTCCGGACTGGTTGCGCAGCGAACGCCAGATCTGGGCAGGCGATCCCCGGCTGCTGTTCCACTTGACGGTGGATGGCCGCAGTGTGCTGATCAGTGACCGGAATTGGCTGGTCGCTTGCGGGCCGATTGTGGAAAATACCGTTCGCACCGGGGAGAAATACGATGCCCGGCGGGAACTGCCGCCCTGGCGCCCGGGGGAAAGTCCGGATCCGGCCGTGTGGCATTCCGTTTGTTTGAGCAGTGCTCCCGGCGGAGAGCTGGAAGAGGCGACGGCGCCGGCCTGCCGGGTGGTGCGGATATTGGAGGTCCGGCGCGCGCATCCGACTGCCGATGGTGCGATGCTTTATGATTTCGGTGAAAACATTGCCGGCAACTGCCGGATTGTGGTGACGGGTGCCGCCGGAGCCACGCTGCGCCTGGTGCATGGAGAGAAACTCAATGCGGAGGGGGATCTGGACAACGGGCATATCGGGATGTATACGCTGGTGCCGGATTTTCAGACCGATGTCTACACGCTCAACGACCAGCCATTGCAGGAGTGGTCGCCGACATTTACCTACCATGGGTTCCAATACGTCAAGGTCTTTGCCGCGGGTGGTGCGGAGTTGAAGCACTTGACTGCCCGCGTCATTCGCAGCGGATTCGACCGGATCGGAAGTGCCCGTTGTTCGGATGCCGCGCTCAATGTGTTGACGGTGCTGGCGCTGCGCTCCTATGAGGCGAACTTCGTGAATATGCCGACCGATTGTCCCCATCGGGAGAAAATGGGCTGGACCGGCGACGCCCAGTTGTCCGCGGAACTGGGATTGTGGCATTACCGCGTGGGGGAAAATTATCGCGCCTGGCTGAAAAGCATTCGCGACTGCCAGCGGGCGACCGGGCAGATTCCGGGAACCGTGCCGTATAGCAATCACTGGCAGTTCGGGCCGGTCTGGGACAGTGCGTTGATCATTCTGCCTTATCAGGTCTGGCGTTTTACCGGAGATGAATCGATCGTGCGCGAAAATTACGCTGCCTGCAGGAAGCTGATGCAGTATTTTTCCGACATTGCGCTGGACGACATCATTGCTTTCGGACCGGGGGACTGGGCGCATCCCGGACGGTGCGACGGCAACCCCGGCGGCATCACTGCCGCGGATCTCCGGCACATCATCCCCGGGACGGTGGATGCCACAGCCTACTATTACCGGTGTGCCGAGTATATGGCGGAAATGGCCCGGGTGGCCGGAACGCCGGAAGAAAACCGGGAATTTGCGGCACTGGCCGCCCGGATCAAAGCGGCTTTTCAGCGGGAATTCTGCCGTCCGGGCGGACATTGCGCCGGGGACGAGGCAACCGCGCTGGGGCTGGCGCTGGATCTTGGTCTGGTGGACGACGCGGAAAAAAGAGCGATGGCGGCCCGGCTCGACGAACGGATGCGATGTGTGGATTACCGGGCGGATTTCGGCATATCGGGCGCGAAAGCGGTGCCGCGCGCGCTGGCTGCGAACGGATATTTTGATACGGCCTTGCGGGTGCTTACGCAGAGGCGTTTCCCCGGCTGGGGGTATTGGCTGGTTCGGGGGGCGTCTTCCCTGTGGGAGTCCTGGGGCGGGGACAAATCCCGCAATCATGTCATGTTCGGTGATCTGGGAGCATGGCTGTGGGAATACGGCGGGGGGATCAACCCGGAAATTTCCGGTCCGGGGTTCGCATGTTTCCGGGTGACGCCGCCGAAGACGGAGCTTCTTTCCTGCTTTGAGGGGCGGCGCGAAGTGGCCGGGCGCGGGACGTTGAGCTGGGCATGGCAGCGGGAGGGCGCGGGGTGTGTCGGAGAACTGATGGTGCCGCCGGGGTGCGTCGCCCGGTTTCGCGCGCCCGGGGAATCCGGAGAGCGGTCTCTGGCGGGAGGCCGTCATATACTGCGGTGGCGGCGGGACGGGACGGTGTGAAGGATGGCTGAAAGTCGCGGGGGGCGTTTGCAAAAAGGCCTGCCGCGTGATATTGTTTTTTCTTCATGGTCTGGTTCCCGGGAATAGCGCCCGTACGCGGCGGCACGGGAGCTGCGGAACACGGGGAAAAGAAGCGGATTTTGAATTCCCCCCGGCGGATGAGTAAGACCGGGGGGGGACGGGTGAACGATTTGACGTTTTTATCATTATCATATGAATATGACCGGGGAAGACAGGACGCCTTTGACCGTTTCTGCACCGCGGTGCTGACGGCATCCGGAATCGCCGTCGCCGTTGCCGCCGTCGCTTACCGGTTGACGCCGGATATCCGGCCGGACGTGCTGGCCCACCTGCTGGATGCCGTATTGCCGGGACTGCGGCAGTATTGCTGTCCCGAGCCGCGGGAAAGCGTTGCTTTTCTGGCGTTGTGTCTGAGTGCGCTGCCGGCCGCTTTCTGTGGTGTCGCGGTCGGTCAGTCGCGCTTTTGCCGGCACCGGTTTTCACCCTGGCTGCTGGGGGCGGTGGGAGTGGTGGCGCTCACGGACGGGAATGGTTTCTCCGCCGCCTTCGGGCCGGTGTTTCACTGGTACCGCGGCGGTATTCCGTTCGTCGTGGTGGGAACTCTGCTGCTGGGGGCCGGGGTGCTGGTCGGCGGACGGCGCCGCGGGACGGTGCGATGGCTTCGGTGGCTGGTGTTTGCCGTCGCGGTCATTCAGATCGCCGTCTGGCGAATCTATCTGCCGGGGCGGATGGACGGAAATTTCGACGAACACATCAACATCGTGCTGTATGCCGCGTTGCAGAGCATGCGCGGCATTGCCGAAAGGCATCTGTATGGATTTTATCCGCAGTTTCTGGCGCCGGTGCTGCGGATGTGCGGGTGCTCGATGCTGAGTTATTCGCTGGTGATGGGGGGACTGTATCTGGCGGCGTTCGGGTTGATTTTCGCGGCGGCGAAACGGATGCTGCGGAGCCGGATGCTCTGGGCCGGATACGGAATAGTGTTTCTTTACATGCTGAACTGGTTCGTCTTCTTTCAGGCGAAGGACAGCTTCCGGATCGATCCTTATTTCGCTTATTTCCCGGTGCGGTTGCTGGGCCCGGCGGCGGCGTGGTTCTTATGGGCGACGGGGGGCGAAAAGGTCCGGAGCTGGGGCGGCGGCTTTCTGGCGGCGGCGGCGCTGTTCTTCAATCCGGATACCGGGATCGCCGTGACGGGGGCGCTGCTGGCGGGAAACATCTTTGCGGTCGGTTCGATGCAGGAGGCGTGGCGGCGGGGATGGCGTTTTCTCGTTGCCCTCGTATGCGGGCTGCCGCTGGTGGCGGTTCTGCTCCGGCTGGGCAGCGGGGCCTGGCCGCCGGTGTGGGATTACCTCGCCTACATGGTGCGTTTTCAGCAGATCGGATATTTCATGATGCCGGTGTCGGGACGGCTGTGGTGGCTGGGGGTGATGCTCTATGTGGGGGCGCTGACGTTTGCCGTCCGGCGCATTCGGCTCGGGCGCGGCAGGACGTATGCCTGCCGCATGGTGCTGTTTCTCGGCGTGCTGGGGCTGGGGCTTTCGCTGTATTATGCGGGACGGTCGCACCCGTATAATCTCTTTACCGTATTGTATCCGGGATATTTTCTGTTGTTTCTGCTGGCGGACACGGTGTTGCGGGGCATTCGGCGGCAGCGGCTGCCCCGGAGATACGGGATCTTCGCCCTGCCGGCGCTGCTGGGAATGGCCTGCTGCTGCGTTTCGTTGCTGCTGGGGGCGCCGAAAATCGTCCGGGGCATGTACGGAACGGCGAAGCTGTTTTCCGATTTCGGTGCGACGGACCGTCTGGTGGAGCGGTTGCGGGCGGTGGCGCCCGCCGGCGGGGCGATGAATATCGTCAGCTATCAGCAGGGAGTGTTGTACGCGGAGACCGGATTGCGGCCGGATATCCGTGATTTTAATCTGCCCGAGGTGATTTTCCGGAAGGATATGGACCGGGTGATGCGGGAACTGGGCCGGGCCCGGTGCCCGTGGGTGTTTCACGGGCCGCATTTCGAACAGCTGCCGCGGGAGGTGCTGCGGCGTTATTCCGACATCCAGCATGAACCGGAGCTGGATATCGTGATTCTGCTGCCGTAGGGAAGGGGGGCGCGGGAGTGGTTCGCGCAGTACCCGATTGCCGGGGGGCGGGGGAAAATGCGATTCCCGCGTGTGGCGAGGAGGTCTGGCCGAACGGCTTTTTGAGGAGGGGCGGAGGGCGGTGCGGCGTTCGTGGCGGGGGTTTTTCCGGAAAAGGTTTGCTTTTTTGAAGAAGCGGACTATAGTAATTCCTTTCCCTGACGGATGAACGGTTTGCGCCGGGCCGTAGGTATTCCGGCGCTTTCAATATTTCGGAGGAAATGATGGAAAAGAGTGTCTGTGAGAAAACCGTCGAGCTGTATCGGCAGTATGTCATGCCCACCTATGCGCCGAAGATCATGTTTGTGCGCGGGGCCGGGGCGCGCCTGTGGTCGGCCGATGAACGATGCTTTCTGGACTTCGCCTCCGGCATCAGCGTGTGCAGCCTGGGGCATTGCCATCCCGGCGTGACGGCGGCGATTCAGGAACAGGCGGCAAAACTGGTGCATGTTTCCAATCTTTATATGAATGATGTGACGCCGCGTCTGGCGGCCAGACTGATTTCCGAATGTTTTGACGGCGTGGTGTTTTTCGCCAACAGCGGCGCGGAGTCGAACGAAGGGATGATCAAGTTCGCCCGGAAATACGGTTCCGCTACCGGTCGCAACGAAATCATCTCCATGGACAATTCGTTTCACGGCCGTACCCTGGCGACGCTGGCGGCGACCGGCCGGGCGAAATACCGCAAGGGATTCGCGCCGGATATGCCGGGATTCACGCAGGTCCCGTTCAACGACCTGGCCGCGCTGAAGGCGGCGGTAACGGACAAAACCTGTGCCATCATGCTG
>CASDQW010000065.1 GCA_949282965.1 uncultured Lentisphaeria bacterium | reverse complement strand
AATGCCCAATGGGATGCTGCGTCGGGGAGTTTTTACCTCTTCCGCCACGCTGCTGACTTTGAGCAGCCCGCCGAACGACACGAAAACCAGCGCTGCGACCGGAAGCACCGTGGAAAGACTTTTCCCTTCCAGGAAGAACGGCTGGTAACGGGCGGGCTCAATATGGGGCACCCCCGCGACGATGTAGCCGAACATGATCAGCAGCAGGGCAAATACCATCAACACTTCCAGCGCGGCCGCCTCTTTTGTCCCGATCAGGTTGACTATCAGGAAAAAGATGGTGGAGGCCGATGCCACCAGCACCAGATCGAGACCGAACATTTCGCTCAAAACCGCGCCCAGCCCGTAGGCGGCGAAAGCGGTTTTCAGCACCAGCGCCAGCCAGCTCAGAATCCCCGAAACGGTCCCGATGCCCGGCCCCAGGCTGCGTTCGATGAAATAATACGTGCCGCCCGCTTTGGGCATGGCGGTGGAGAGTTCGATCACCGCCAGCGCGCCGATCATGGCCGCGATCCCGGCAAACCCGTAGGAGAGGAAAACCGCGGGACCGATCTCCTTGAACGCCACGCCCGGCAGAATGAAGATCCCGGAACTGATCATGGCTCCGGTGGCGATGCAGAACAGGTCCAATCCGGTCAGCGTTTTCGCCAGATTGAATTTATTCATCAATGTGGAGGCTTTCATCGCCGGGACCTCCTCCGTCAGATCTGATCAAGGGTTTTGCCGATGTAGATCTGGCGCGGCCGGACGATCTTGGTGTTGCCGCCGATCATTTCCTTCCAGTGGGCGATCCAGCCCGGCAGCCGGGCCAGTGCGAACATCACTGTGAACATGTCTTCGGGAATCCCCAGCGCCCGATACAGAATGCCGGTGTAGAAGTCCACATTCGGATACAGGTTGCGGGTGATGAAATATTCGTCTTCCAGGGCGGCCTTTTCCACTTCCCAGGCGACTTCCAGCAGGGAATCCTGGATGTCCATCGCCTGCAGAAAGGCGTGGCATTCCTTTTTAATGATCGCGGCACGCGGGTCGTAGGTCTTGTAGACCCGGTGGCCGAAGCCCATCAGCCGGAACGGAGAATTTTTGTCCTTGGCCATGTCGATGTATTTTTTGACATTGCCGTCGGCCTCGATCATCTTGAGCATTTCGATGACTTCCTGGTTGGCACCGCCGTGCAGCGGACCGGAAAGGGCGGACATGCCTGCGGAAATCGTGGCATAAAGATTGACCTGCGCACTGCCCACGGTACGGATCGCGGTGGTCGAACAGTTCTGTTCGTGGTCGGCGTGGAGGATGAACAGGACATTGAGCACCCGTTCCGCTTCCGGCCGCACGGTGTAGGGGGCTACCGGGGAGTCGAACATCATGTTGAGGAAGTTCGCGCAGTATTTAAGGTCATGGCGCGGGTAGACGATCGGTTCGCCGATGGATTTCTTGTACGCCACGGCCGCCATGGTGCGGACGATCGAGATCAGTCGGGCGGTGGAGGTGTCGATGTCCTCGGTCATGGAACGCAGGTCGACGTTGGGATAGAAGGCAGCCAGCGCGTTGATCATCGTGGACAGAATGTGCATCGGGTGCGCCCCCTGCGGGAAATGGTCGAAAAAGTGGCGCATGTCTTCGTGCAGCAGAGAATTCACATTCAGCAGCTGGGAGAATTTCCGACTCTGTTCCGGCGTCGGCAGATTCCCGTTGACGAGCAGATAGGCGACTTTGACGAAGGAGCCGAGTTTGACCAGTTCTTCGATCGGGAAACCGCGGTAGCGCAGAATCCCCTGTTCGCCGTCAACAAACGTGATCTTGCTGAAACAGGCGGCGGTATTCATGAAGCTCGGGTCCAGCGTCACATATCCGGTTTCCTTGCGCAGTCCGGCGATATCGATGGCTTTTTCTCCCTCGGTACCCTCTACCACGGGAAGTTTAATTTCGCGACCGCCGACTTTCAGGATGGCATATTCCGGAACATTGCTCATAATTGTTCCTTCTCTCTTTGATGGTTGACAAAATCACGGCACAGAACCGTATCCGCGGCAACTTCCATGAATGCTCCCCGCTCTTTTCAGGTAAGAGGGGGCAGTGCGTGCCGCCAGCCCGATAATATAAAGTGATTTTCAGCGCTTTGCAAGTGGAGGGATGAATTTTCCCATTAATGTTTTCGTTCGGGGCCGCCGCGGCGGGGACGCGGGGGGAGGGGGCGTTTCTCCTGCTGGCCGTTGCGGCGTTTTTTCAGCACCCGGATCTGGGGGCGGCGTTCCGCCAGTCCCCGGTTGACCGGAATGGGGTGCCCGTCCGGTGCTTTGCCGCAGTAATACATGGCCGCGCCCATGGTCATCGGCAGCGGAATGTAATCCTGTACCTGCTGCAGACTCCAGCGGTGGCGTGAGAGAAAATCATCCACGGTTTTCATATGTTCGGCGGTGCATCCCGGAAAGTTCGAAATAAACAGCGGCACCAGATACTGTTCCTTGCCGCAGCGGCGGCTTTCTTCTTCAAAAATCTCCTGAATCCGGTAAAATTCCTCCGCCGGATTCTTGCGCATCAGCTTCAGCACCTCCGGATGGAGGTGTTCCGGTGCCACTTTCAGGTGTCCTGACACGTGATGGGAGACGATTTCCCGGAAGAGTTCCGGTTGCCGCAGCGCCAGATCCAGGCGGATACCGGAATTGATGTACAGGTGTTTGACGCCGGGGATACGGCTCGCTTTCCGCAACAGTTCCAGAAGTTTTTTCCCGTCGCAGCGGTAATGCGGACAGATATGGAGGAAAAGACAACTGGAGCGGCGGCATTTCGCGCAGAATTCCCGGTCGGTTTCGCTGCCGAAAATGTTGCCGGCGGCTCCGCCGATGTCGCTGACCGTGCCTTTGAACCATGGTTTTTTCGTCATGGCGGTGATTTCCCGGAGGATGGACTCGGGGGAGCGGCTCATGACCTGCCGTCCCTGATGGGCCACCAGCCCGCAGAAGGCGCAGCCGCCGGGACATCCGCGGATGGCGGGGACTGAATCGCGAATGGTTTCATACGCCGGGATCCGGCCTTTGCAGGAGGGGTGGGGGCGACCGGCATAACCGAGTTCATGTACCCGGTCCAGTTCCGCCGAAGTCAGCGGTTCCGGCGGCGGTTCGACGACCAGCAGCCGTTCCCCGCAGCGTTGCAGCAGGCCGTGTCCGGCGAAGGGGTTCATTTCAGCCTCCAGCATTTTGGTGGAGGTCATCAGGGCGTCCCGATTGGCAAGATGTTCCTCGTAGGAGGGCAGCTCCAGATACCGGTCTCCGGGAGTGAAGGCGGCAGCGTCCTGTTTGCCCAGAAGCACCGCGGTGCCGCGGATGCCCGCAAGCGATTCGCCCCGCTCCAGGCGGCGGAAGATTTCGGGCATGGGTTTTTCGCCCATGCCGTAGCAGAGGATGTCGGCTTTGGAATCGACCAGGACGGACGGCCGGATTTTGTCCTGCCAGTAATCATAATGCGCTACCCGGCGCAAACTGGCTTCGAGCCCGCCCAGCACCACCGGGATTTTCGGGAAAGCCTGACGAGCCAGCTGGGCGTACACCACCAGCGCGTGGGGCGGACGTTTGCCGGGGACGCCGTTTTCGCTGTAGGCGTCTTCCCGCCGCAGGCGGCGTCCGGCCGTGTAGAGGTTGACCATGGAGTCCAGATTGCCGCTGGTTACGCCGACGCCCAGTCGGGGACGACCCATGGCACGCAGGGAATCCGGCGTTTTCCAGTCCGGCTGGAAGATCAGGCCGACCCGGTAGCCGCAGGCGGTCAGCCAGCGGCCGATCACGGCGACGCCGAATGAAGGGTGATCCACGTAAAAGTCTCCGGTGATCAGCAGGATATCCAGCTCATCATAACCGGCTTTCTTCATTTCTTCGGCGTTGGTCGGCAGAAATTCCATGGTCTGGCGGCATCCTATTTTTCCGGGAATGCGCCCGTTTCCGGGATTCGGGCGGCGGTGGTGAAGGCGCGGGTGCGCAGATTGCTGAACGGCAGCATAACGGCGGGATAAGTGCCGGGCGCATTGCATTTCAGTTCGATTTTTTCCGTGGTGCCCTTGCCGACGGCATTGCCGTCGATGATGAACAGCATGCCCATCCGGGCGCCGGGGGCGATTTCCCGGATTTCCCAGCGGTCTGCGTCAAAACCGCCGTCTCCGGTCCGGACGGCGACGCACGGGTAGCTGCGGCCGAACAATTCCAGCGAATAGTCGTAGGTGCTGAGGTTGCGGCCGGTGGAAAGTTTGACGGTCACCAGCGCGTAGCATTTGTTCTCAAACGGAAAGTCGAAGTCGAACTTGTCGAGATGTTCGATTTTCGGCGCTGCCGTGGACAGTTCCGCCGCGAGAATTTCGCCGCCGCGGAAGGGAATGGTGGCCGCGGACAACGTCGTAGCGCCGATCAGAAGCAGACCGGCCAGACCGGGAACAAGCGATGTTTTCATGGTTGTTTCTCCTGGATGAGCAATTGATATGATCGTACGTTCAGCCGCGGATCAGATGGAGCAGTTCATCACGTTTTTCCTCCATCAGCGCGGAGTTTTTCGCTTCGACGATCAGGCGGAGCAGGGGTTCCGTGTTCGAGGCGCGCACGTTGAAATGCCAGTCCGGGTATTCCACGGAAAGCCCGTCCAGTTCATACTGGCGACCATCGGCATAGCGTGCCTTGATGGCGGCGAGAACCGCACCGGCGTCGGCCACTTTGGAGTTGATTTCTCCGCTGGAAGCGTAGCGGCGCAGCGGGGCGACCAGTTCGTGGAGTTTCCGGTTCTTCTTGCAGATCAGATTGGCCAGTTTGATCATGGCCAGGGCCTGGGATTCCGCAGTGAAATTTTCCTTGAAGTAGTAGTGACCGGACAATTCGCCGGCGAAAACGGCGCCGGTTTCCCGCATCTGCGCCTTGATGAAAGCGTGCCCCACCCGGGACATGATCGCCTTGCCGCCGTTTTCCTCAATGCATTCGGGCACCGCGCGGCTGCTGCGCAAATCATAGAGAATCGTCGCCGGGCCGTCGGCAAGAATGTCCTGAGCGATCAACGCGGTGAAGAGGTCCATCGGAATCACTTCCCCCAGGTCGTCGATGAATCCGCACCGGTCGGCGTCGCCGTCGAAGGCCGCGCCGAAATCCGCGCCGGTTTCGCGCACCTTGGCCCGGATCGCGTCCAGCGTCGCCAGATGCAGCGGATTGGCTTCGTGGTTGGGGAAGGTCCCGTCCAGACGGTCGTAAAGCGGCGTGATGTCGAACAGATCGGCAATTCCCGCAATTTCATAAAGCCCCATGGCGTTGGCGTAGTCCACGACGACCTTCAACTTGCGGTCCATCCGGGCGAAGGAGCGCAGAAACTTCCCATACTCCGGCGCAATGTCGTAACAGGAAACGGTACCGGTGCGTGAGGCCGCCGGCCAGTTCCCGGCTTCGACGAGTCGCTGAATATCGGCGATCCCGGTGGCGCCGCTGATCGGCACCGCGTCGGCGCGGCAGAGTTTGAAGCCGTTCCATTCTCCCGGGTTATGACTGGCGGTGATCATGATGCTGCCGTCGGCCCGGAGCGTGCCGTTGGCGAAGTAGGACATCGGAGTGGAGCACAGCCCGATGTCGATGACGTCGGCGCCCTGCTCGGTCAAGCCCTTGGCCAGGCCTTCGAAAAGAGCGGCGGAATGCGGACGCATGTCGCGCCCCACCACGATTTTGCGGGCGCCGGTAAAGAGCACGAATGCCCGGCCGACGGCTTCCGCCATGGCGGCGTCAAGGTCCGTGGGGTAAATGCCCCGGATGTCATACGCTTTGAAGATTCCGGACATGACAATTTCTCCTTATGAAATGAAGTTGCTCCGATTATGTTTCAGCGGCAGAACAGCCGGACCAGCCAGCGTTTCCATCCGGTACCGGGCGGATAACGCAGCGGCAGTTCGAATCCGTTCCATTTCAGCAATTCCGGTTTATAGTGGGTGAAGGTGTCGAATCCGTACCGACCGTGGTAAGCCCCCATGCCGCTGGCGCCGACGCCGCCGAACGGCATGGACGGATTGACCAGATGCATGACGGTTTCGTTGACGCACACGCCGCCGGAGCTGGTGACGGACAATAACTTTTCCCGGTTTTTCCGGGAGCCGAAATAATAGAGCGCCAGCGGTTTGGGCCGTTCGTTGATGAAGGCCGCCGCCTCTTCGATTGACGCGATCTCCAGTACCGGCAGGATCGGACCGAAAATTTCCTGCTGCATGACCGGGTCTTCCGGAGTAATCTGGTCGATGACCGTGGGCGCGATATAGAGCGTGGTGCGGTTTTTTTCGCCGCCGGTGATCAGCCGGCCTTTCTCCATCAGCGGCAGCAGCCGTTCGAAATGGGTGTCGTTGACGATGCGCGGAAAATCCTTGTTTTCCGCCGGATTTTCTCCATAAAAGCGTTTGACGCAAGCGCGGATTTCGTTCAGCAGCTCGCTCTTGACGCGGCTGTGAACCAGCAGATAATCCGGGGCGACACAGGTCTGCCCGGCATTGAGAAATTTTCCCCAGACGATCCGACGGGCCGCCGTCGGAATGTGGGCGGAGCGGTCGACGACGCAGGGACTTTTGCCGCCGAGTTCCAGCGTGACCGGGGTCAGGTTTTCCGCGGCGCGTCGCAGCACTTCGCGTCCGGTTTGGGGGTTGCCGGTGAAAAAGATGTAATCGAATTTTTCCGAAAGAACGGTGTCGAAGTCCAGTTCGCGGGGCAGTACGGCCGCTTCGCCGCCGGAGAAGCTGTTTTCCACCAGCTCCGTAATGATCTGGGCGGTGGCAGGCGCCTGGGGCGACAGTTTCAGCAGTACCCGGTTCCCTGCCGCCACCGCCGCGGCCAGCGGATCAAGCGCCAGCAGCAGCGGATAGTTCCAGGTGCCGAATACCAGTACCTGTCCGTACGGTTCCGGCCGGAGCCGGCCGCGTCCCGGCCAGTTGAAGATGGAGAGCCCGACCCGGCGCAGTCGCGCCAGCCGGGGCAGGCGATGAATCAGGAATTTCAGCGATTCCAGCAGCGGGATGAGTTCCGTGATCCGGGCTTCAAAATCGGATTTTCCCAGGTCGGCATACAAGGCGGCGCAGATCCGGTCCTGATGGCGCACCAGCTGATCATGCAGCCGGCGCAGGCCGGATTGCCGCTGCAGCACGGAATAGCGGTTCCCGGCCCGGAAGAATGCCCGGCCTTCTTCAAGCTGTGCGTGCAGAACAGTAAGATCAGCCATACAGATAAACCCTCCCCACCCGGGTGCCGAACGAACACAGCAGGTCGTAAACATGCGTGCCCTTCAGCTGCGCCCAGTCTTCAAGTGAAACGGCGGCATCGCCCTGAGCTCCGATGCAGACCACTTCGTCTCCCGGTGCCGCATCCGGAACGTTTTCCAGAGAGATGGTGGTGTAATCCATGGAGATCCGCCCCAGTACCGGACAGAGCGTGCCGCGCACCAGCACGTAACCGCGGTTGGACAGCGCCAGCGGCAGTCCGTCCGCGTAACCGGCCGCGATGGTGCCGACCCGGGTCGGTTTGTGCAGCCGATGCATCCGGCCGTAGCCGATGGCGGCGCCGGCATCCAGTGTCCGGACCGCGGCCAGCCGGGTTTTCAGCTCCACTGCCGGAGTGAGGTGCATGGCGGGGGTGACTGCCGGGTCGCAGTAGCCGTACAAATTGATGCCGCAGCGCGCCAGCGTGAACGGTGCCCGGCAGCTTTCAGGAAAATTATTCAGCGCGTCGCTGGCCGCCATGTGGACATCTGCAAAGGTCAGACCCTGTTCCTGCAATTGCATCAGCAGGGTTTTGAATCTTGCCAGCTGTCGGCAGTTGTAATCGTCATAGCGGAGGAAGGCCGAGGAAAAATGAGAGTAAATGCCGCGCAGTTCCAGATTCGGCAACCGGCAAATTTCCATGATTTCAGCGGCGGCGCGTTCGGCGACCATGCCGAGCCGCCCCATGCCGGTGTCGATGGTCAGCTGAATGGCGACGCGGCGGTTCTGGCGGACGGCTTCGGCGCTGATGCGCCGGGCGGATTCCAGATCGTTGACCGGACACCACAAGCCGGCTTCCACCGCCGGCGCGACTTCGTCCGGCAGGAGATTGCCGAGAATCTGCACCGGCAGTCCGAGGGGGGCCAGTTCCAGTGCTTCGTTGATTTCCGCTACCCCGAACGCGGCGGCACCGGCATCCCGGAGCATGGCTCCGATGCGGTGGCCGCCGAGGCCGTAGGCGTTGGCCTTCAGAACCGGCATCAGCCGGCAGGGGGCCACCCGCCGCCGGATTTCCTGAAAGTTGGCGGCAATGGCGTTCAAGTTGATTTCCAGGCGGATTCGATTTTCACACGGATTCATGGTTTTGCCTCAACAACTTCGGAGCAGTCCCGCCGCAACGTGCTTCTCCGGAGGGGAGAAAGACGCGTTCGGCGCGGCATACGTCTCCCGGCCGCTTACTTTGCGTATTCCACGGAACGGGTTTCACGGATGATCGTAACTTTGATCTGGCCCGGATAACTCATTTCCTTTTCGATGCGCTGACAGATGTCCTTGGCGAGGATCTGGGCTTCGCCTTCGCTGATTTTTTCGGGCATGACGACGACGCGGACTTCACGACCGGCCTGCAGGGCAAAGCAGGATTCGACGCCCGGGAAGTCGTGAGCAATCTGTTCAAGCTGTTCCAGCCGTTTTAGATACAGTTCGGTGGTTTCACTGCGGGCGCCGGGCCGCGAGGCACTCAACGTGTCACAGGCGTTGATCAGAATGTCATACATGCTGGTCGGTTCGACCTCGCCGTGGTGGGCGGCGACGGCGGCAATGACATCCTTGGCCTCGTTGTGCTTGCGCAGCACGTCCGCGCCGATCTGGGCGTGCGGACCTTCCACCTCGTGGTCGATGGCCTTGCCGATGTCGTGGAAAAGACCGATGCGTTTCGCCTTCTGCTCATCCAGGCCGATTTCCGCGGCGATCATGCCCATGAAATAGGCGGTTTCCAGCGAATGCTGCAGCACGTTCTGCGAGAAACTGTAGCGGTATTTCAACCGGCCAAGCAGCCGGATGACCTGCGGCGCCACGCCCTGGATGCCGGTTTCCAGCACAGCGGCTTCGCCGACGGCATAGAGTTCTTCGTCCAGTTCCTTGGCGATTTTCTTGGCCAGTTCTTCAATGCGGGTGGGATGAATGCGGCCATCGGCGATGAGCCGTTCCATCAACTGGCGGGCAACCTCCTTGCGGATCGGGTCGAAACAGGAGATCACCACCGCTTCCGGGGTATCGTCAATGAGAATGCTGACACCGGTGGCGGCTTCCAGGGCGCGGATATTGCGGCCTTCCCGGCCGATGATCCGGCCTTTGAGTTCGTCGGTCGGCAGCGGAATCGTCGCAGTGGTCCGCTCGTAGGTGCAGTCCGAGGCGTAACGCTGGATGGCGTAGGTCAAAATGCGGCGCGCTTCCTTTTCGGATTTCTCGCGTGCTTCTTCCAGTACGTTACGGACGAGCAGTCCGGATTCGTTGCGCACTTCGTTTTTCAATTTTTCCAGCAGGATTTCCCGGGCACTGTTCCGGTCCATCTGGGCGATGCGTTCCAGTTCGTCGATCTGGCGGGAGATGCTTTTCTGGAGTTCCTGCTCCCGGTTGGAAACGCGTTCGCGCAGGGTTTCAAGTTCCTTTTCCTGCCGTTCGATGTTTTTGATCTTTCCGTCGAGAAGTTCGGCACGCTTATCCAGGGTTTCCTCGCGCTGGACCAGTCGCTTTTCATTATTGCCCTGTTCACGCCGTCGTTCCTTGAGTTCCTGTTCACAGTCTTCACGCATTTTCAGGACTTCGCTTTTGGCGCTGACCCGGGCTTCCCGGAGGATGTGTTCGGCGTCTTTTTCGGCGTCTTCCCGGATTTTTTCGGCGCTTTTGTTGGCGGCGTCCTTCTGTACGCGCTGCACCCAGTTCCCAATCATCAACCCGATGGCGATGCCGATGACGCCGGCAATCGCCCCGAGGGCAACCAATTCCGCCCAATGTTCCATTCCTGCGATCCTTTCAAACTTTCTATCTGGAAAATATTTTTACTTTTTCTGAATTCACAGCGTTGCGACGTGCCGCGCCGCAACATCGTGAAATATCCACACTTTCTGTTCGGTCACCGCCAGATCCAACCGGCGATCGTGCGCCGCTTCCGGCAGGGCTCCCGCCTGCTGTCCGGCATAAAACACCCCCGCGATCACGCCCCGGGTATCGGCCAGCAGCCGGTCGTAATATCCACCGCCGCGTCCAAGACGCACGCCGCGTGCGTCGAATGCCACCCCGGGAACGAGAAACAACATTTCATCGCGCATTTCCGTCGGAGTCGCGGCCGGACACGTCGGTACCGGCTCCGCCAGTTTGTAGCGGCCGATCCGCAATTCCGTCGCCGGGTCGCGCACCTCCGCAAGTTCGTATCGACCGGTACTTGGGACGTAGCGCGGCAGGAAAAACCGTTTGTCCGGATCCGCCGCCGTCAGCGGCAGCAGGTCCGGTTCCGTCCCGTCTCCGGCGTAAATCGCCACCAGCCGGGCCTGCCGGTATTCCGGAAGGCGCCGGATCTGTTCCCGGATGGCCGCGTCCGCCTGCCGTCGTTCGGTATCGGACAGGAGGCGACGTTGCGCCAGGTAATGTTCACGAAGGGCCTGTTTGTCCGGGGTCATGACTGCGCCTCCGTTGCCGTCGCGGCTTCCCGGCATTGCTTCCAGTAATCGAGGCGTTCGCTGATTTTGCTTTCGTAGCCGATTTTGCCCGGGCGGTAATAGGTTTTGGGCACGGTCAGGTAATCCTGAACGACGAATCCGCCGAAACTGTGCGGATAACGGTATCCGCGCCCGTGCCCGGCGGCTTTCCCCCCGGCGGAATTGGGATCGCGCAGCGGCAGCGGAATCGGTTGAATCCGATCGTGTTCGATATCCGCTGCGGCTTCTTCGAGCGCGGTATAAGAGGCGTTGCTCTTGGGCGCGGTGGCACAATAGGTGACGGCCTGCGCCAGAATGATCCTCGCTTCGGGCATGCCGACCATTTCCACCGCCTGCGCGGCGGCGACGGCCAGTTCCAGCGCCCGCGGGTCGGCGTTGCCGACGTCTTCGGAGGAGAAGATGACGATCCGGCGGGCAATGAACCGGATATCTTCTCCGGCATGAAGCATTTTTGCCAGATAGTAGACGGCGGCATCGGGGTCGCTGCCGCGCATGCTTTTGATGAAAGCACTGGCGGTGTCGTAATGATTGTCGTCGTCGTAGTGCACCATTTTCTTCTGAATCGAGCTTTCCGCCTCGGGGGTGTCGATGACGATGACACCTTCCTTGTTTTCGGGCGTGGTGAGTACGGCGATTTCAAAGGCATTAAGGGCCCGGCGCGCGTCGCCTTCGCAGGCCTGCGCCAGAAAGTCGGCGGCTTCCGGCGTCAGCTCGATGGTTCGGTCCGGAAATCCCCGTTCATCAGTCCGCGCCCGTTCCAGAATGGTCAGGATTTCCTCCTTGCCCAGAGGTTGCAGCTGAAAGGCCAGCGAGCGGGACAGCAACGCCCCGACCACATAAAACTGTGGATTGTGAGTCGTGGCGCCGATCAGGCGGATATTGCCGTTTTCGACATCGGGCAGCAAGGCGTCCTGCTGGGCGCGGTTGAAGCGGTGAATCTCGTCGATGAACAGCACGGTCCGGCGGCCGTTGACCTGGCGGCGTTTCAGTGCCACGGCGATTTCCCGGCGGATGTCGGCGACGGACGAAGTGACGCCGGACAGCCGGACAAATGCGGAGTTGGTGCTGCGGGCGATCAGTTCCGCCAGACTGGTTTTGCCGGTGCCGGGCGGGCCGGACAGGATGATGGAGGTGAACCGGTCGGCGTCGATGGCGCGGCGGAGCAGCATGCCGGGCGAAAGCAGATGTTTCTGGCCGGCGTATTCTTCGATCGAACGCGGACGCAGACGTGCGGCAAGCGGCATGGCTCTGGCCGCCGCCGCTAATCCTCCGACGCCGGAGTCCGGCGCTTGATTCGGTTCGAAAAGATCTTCACTCATGCTTCCGTCCGTATCCGCAACGGACGGCCGATGAACGGCATTCCCGGTTTCAGTCGGAAACCGCCGGAAAGGAAATAATTCCGCAAGTCTTTGCACCCTGCATATTCAAATGACGCGGTGCGATTGTATGCGAAGTCGCCATGGACGCCGGAACTCCTTCTTTTCCCGCAGGTTGCCCGACCGGAATCCGTCCCGGTCGTCCCCTTTCAAGAAAACGCTTTACCATATATGAAAAACAGCATATCGCCGTTATATAAGTATAGCATGGATTCAACGGGAATAAAAGCGTGTTTTGCTTTTTTTTCAGGATATTTTTGCCAGAATCGCAGCCCGGAAGCGGTCGCCGCGCTCCTGGTAATTCCGGAACATGTCCATACTGGCGCAGGCGGGGGCCAGCAGTACGATTTCTCCCGGTCGGGCGGCTTCCGCGGCGGCCAGCACCGCGCCTTCAAAATCGACGCCGAAATCGGCACAGTCGATGACATCGGACACGGCATCCCGGATTTTTTCCCGGCATTCCCCGAACAGGTAGGCACGGCGAATCTGCCCGGAGAAGGCCCTCAATTCCCGGAAATCCATTCCCTTGTCCAGACCGCCGAGCAGCCAGTGTACCGAGTGCGGCGGCGCATCCAGCGTCCGCAACGCGGCGGCTGCGGCGTGGGGATTGGTCGCTTTGGAATCGTTGACGTAGCGGACGCCTTCGTGTTCGGCGACGGTTTCAATCCGGTGACGACCGGTGTGGAAGGAGGTTGCGCCGTCGCGGAAGGCGGCGGTGGCGAATGCCTCAACCGGCAGCAGCCGGGCGCAGAGTTCGATGGCGGCGACGAGGTTTTCCAGATTGTGTGCACCGGTCAGACGGGTCCACGAAAAGCGCAGAATCTCCCGGCCGTCCAGCAGGATCCGTTCGCCGTCCGTCGTTACGCGGCGCCGGGCGTCCGGCTCGTTCATACTGATGCCGAAAATCCGGTTTTCCGGTGCTACATGCCGGAAAATCCGGCGTTTGACCGCTTCATATTCCGCCGGATCGCCGTGGTAGCGGTCCAGATGGTCGGAGCCGATATTGAGCAGCACCGCCGCTTCCGGTGCGAAACGGTCGACTCGTTCCAGCTGAAAGGAGCTGGTTTCGACGACGGCCACGGTATCGGCGGGCAGAAGTCCTTCCCGGAGGTCCGCCGCCACCGCGGAGAGCGGCACCCCGATATTGCCCGCCTCCGCCGGATGCAGACCGAGCGCACGCAGCAGATGGCAGGTCAGTTCCGTGGTGGTGGTTTTGCCGTCCGTGCCGGTGATGGCGATGACATTCCCCGGAAAATGGCGGAATCCGAATTCCATTTCGCCGATGAATTCGGCCGTGCCGTTCAGCGCGGCCCGGTACAGGGGCGACCACGGTTTGACTCCGGGACTGGTGACGACGAGGTCGGCTAGAGCCACCTGCTTTTCGGCGGCTTCGCCATCGCTGTCTTCCACGACGGCGACCTCATAACCGGTCAGTCGGCCCAGACGTTCAGCGGCCTGTCCGCTGGTACCGCGTCCAATGACGATCAAACGGGGAGCAGCAGCCATGGCGTTACTCTCCGCAGGGACGGCGATCCGGGAGCAGAAGGTATTGTCCCGGCTCCAGCACATCCGTCAGGGTTTCCCGTCCCGGAAGAACGGTGTGGCTGCGCCGCTTCCCGGCAGCGTTTTCCAGGTACCAGATGCCCGGTTCCAACCCGGCGGCCAACAGTCGGATCGGCGCGCCGTCCACTTCCTGAAAGGTCAGGGGTCCGCGAATCGGGGCGTCACCGGTGCCGAGAAACAGCACCCGCCCGGGCAGCGTGATCCGGCAGCAGTCCGGCAGCTCCTGCCAGTCGACCGGCAGCGGCGTGGCCGATTCCGCACCGATCTGCATGCAGGCGACGAAACAGTCGGTCGCCGCCGGACTGCAGGGCGAAACCATGGTGCGGAAGCCGTTGGATTCGGGGGATTCCGGTTTCGGAGATTCCAGCTGCACCCCGAAAACCTGATGCAGGGTTTCGTCTTCGGCCAGTTGCCACTCGCAATTGCGCGGCAGCAGCATGGAAAGCGTCAGCTTGCCGGGATCCCGGTCGCGGTCGGAGCGAACCTGCAAGCCGTTTTCAATCCATTCCGGACGACGGAAGGTGTTGAGCAGCCAGTATTTTTTGAAATCCGGCCGGGCGGTGGTCATGCGATCAGCCACCAGCAATACGCCCGGTGTGTCGGGATCGTCGAGACGGATGAACAGAAAACTGCGGCGATACGCCAGAAGTTTTTCCGAATAAGCCGCGCGCAGATCCGCCTTCAGATAGGTGAAGAGCGGCCGCACCGGGTCAGGGCCGAAATCAGCCGCCAGCGTCGCTCCGTTCTGAAACCACGGTTCGTGCAGCGCCGCTTCCGGTGTGAGCGGCAGTTCCTGATTGAAGCGCTGGCCGCCGTCGTTCGCCGCCTGGCGGGGAATGACTTCTCCCGGATCGTAGGCCAGCATGACGTTGTGGCAGATGGAGCGTTTGTTGTACCCGAAATCATACGGTGTTCCATAGAAAACATACATGCCGAGGTCCGCCGCCAGCATGCCCCGGTAAAAAATCTGGAAGTTGCCGGCGTCTCCGTGCTGGTGGTTGCCGAAATGCACGCCGCCTCCCTTCATTTCCACCTGGACCGCATCGGGGCCCCAGCCGGTACGGGCGATCATGGAACCGATCACACCTTTGAAATAATGCGTTTCCGGCAGTCCTTCCGGCGTGGAAACCGGGGACAGATCCGGATCGTTCAGCGCCAGAAACAGCGTCCGGTCAGGAATCGCACCGCCGTGTTTCAGAAAATCCCCCTTGATGCGCGGATTGCCGGAGTAGGTGTAGCACATGAAGCTCAGCAGCGGCGCGCTCCACGGCCCCTCTCCGGAAATCCCGTCCCCGTCCTGCAGCAGCCGCCCGTCCGGGCGCAGGTAATACCGCCAGAAGTTGTAGACGTTTTTGATTTCCGGCGCGAAGACTTCCCGGCCGCACATCCGGCGCAGCATCCAGACTCCGTGCATTTCGAATGCGAAGCGGTAGGCCCCGTATCCCACTCCCTGATTATGACGGTCGCACGGGTATTCCAGGGCCCGCAGCGGCGCCAGTTCCTCCAGCATCAGATAGGAGCAGTACCGGTACGGTTCGTCGTCCTCGCCGAAAAGCGCGATCGCCATTGCCAGCAGGTCCCGGTTGACCTGCGCCTCGTTACCATGTCCGTTGACTACCGGCTGGCCGAAAGGCGGCCAGGCGATTTCCATGCCGTCGGCCAGTCGCAGCAGATGGCTGCGGAATCGTTCGCGTTCCGCACTGGTCATCCAGGAATAACACCAGTCGTACACGCGCGCACCCGCATAAATCACTTCTCCCAGTTCCCGGGTGATGTCCAGCAGGTTGTCGAATTCCACGGCGGCGAGATAGTCGTTCATCAGCCGCACCGCCTTCAGTCCGATTTCACGGTCGTCGGTCATCAGGGCGGTGAACGCCTGATTGACGGCGAGTTCCAGCAGCTCCGGCAGGTGCCCGACCACGGTATGGGGCGGCGGTGCAAACGGCATGGTTGCCGCGGCGGAACGGCGGACGGCATCCCATACCAGGCGGTTTTCCGGTTTTTCCAGATTGGCCCGGATGGCCGGCAAAGTTTCCGGCGTCACCCAGATCCGGGGATGGAGACCGGGGGTTACCGGTGCGCGGTAGTCGCGCGCCTTTTCCGGAACCTCGGGCGGCAGGTACGGATGAATTTCCAGGCGGTTCAGCCCGACTTCCCGGGGCAGGCGGATGCGGAGCGTATGGCGACCGGCGGAAAATTCACACCGCTGCAATTCCTGCATGGCCAGCTCCTGGTCCTGCCAGGGGGAGACCACCACCCGGCTGCGGGCGAAGTCATCGTCCACGGAGAGCATGATCCGCAACGAATCGTACTTGCTGTGGGAGGCGTTCATTTTTCGCCGGGCTTCACCGCAGGTGTCGGCGTAGCTGATCAGCAGATAACGTCCCGGCCGGGCAATGTCAAAATGAAAAGTCAGATCGGATTCGCCGAACGGCTCATCCGGCAGCGGTTCGGCCTGCTCTGCCAGCATGACCCCGCGGCCGCCGGCAAAGCGGGAACGTTCGATTACAGCAACCCTGTCGGCGGAAAATTCCGCCCCGTCGGCATACAGAATCAGCGGCGATTCGGTATTCATGTCTTTTCCCTGATGATTTGAGTGGAAGGTCAAGAATGTTTCCGTCTACAATAGCACGGCCGCCGCCGCTTTGCCAGCCGTGAATGCCGGAAAAGAGCGTTCTCGTCGTCGTTTTTTCCTTCAGAATGGGCCTTCGGGTCAGCTGAAGTCGGCGAAGAAAACGTAAATGGCCACTACGATTACCAGCAGCGCGATGGAGACCGGCCACAAATAACGGTAGGGGGTCATTTCGATGACGCGGGCGTCTTCCTGGACAAAGGGTTTTTCCAATCCGCGGAAGCGCCCCCACAAGTACATCATGACCATCAATACGAGAAACACCAGCCCGAGAAAATGATATTCGCGCATGAGCGAAAGAATCCCGTTGAACGGCGGCACGAAGTAGCAGAGCGCGATGATGACGACGCCACCGATCAGTGCGGTTTTGGCGGCGGCGGGAGGCACCCGGTTGAACAGCATTCCGGCCGCCACCACCGTCAGGATCGGAATGAAATAGATGCCATTCATTTTCTGCAGATAGGAGAAGATCCCGCCGGTTTCCGCCAGCAGCGGCGCGGTGATCATGGCAATCAGCGTGATGATCCAGCCGAACCAGCGTCCGGAACGGACCACCTGTCCCTCATCCGCGTCCGGGCGGAGCAGCGGCTTATAGATCCCGAGACTGAACAGCGTGCAGGTGCTGTTCAACGCCGAATTGAAGCTCGACAGAATTGCCCCCAGCAGCGCCGCCGCGAAAAATCCCGCCAGCGGGCCCGGCAGCACCCGGTTGACCAGCGCACCGTAGGCAAGGTCGGATTTGAGGTTTTCCCCGGCGAACATGACGGCGGCGATGATGCCCGGCAGCACCAGGTAGAACGGGCCGAAAAGTTTCAGCGCGCCGGTGAGCAGGACGCCTTTCTGGCCTTCCGCCAGGGATTTTGCTCCGAGCGTGCGCTGGATAATCTGCTGGTTGGTGCACCAGTAGAAGACGTTGAGCAGCAGTACGCCGGTGAACAGTGTGCTGAATGGTACCGAGCTGTCCGGTCCTCCCACCGAGTTGAAGGTGCCTTCCGGTGCCTGTTGCAGCCGGGCGATGCCTTCGGCCAGGCTGCCGTCTCCCAGGGCCGACAGTCCGAAATAGGTAATAAGAAAACCGCCGGTCAACAACCCGATGCCGTTGAGCGTGTCGGAGAACGCCACGGATTTCAAGCCCCCCCACAAGGCGTACAGCGCACCGATCAGCCCCACGCCGAAGACGATCAACCACAGGGCTGTCGTTTCGGACTCGATCCCCAGCAGTTTCCGGAGATCCAGCACCCCCATCATGCCGGTTGCGCCGGTGTAGAGAATGATCGGCAGCAGAATGACGGCATAGGCGACAAGGAAAATGATGTTGGTGATCAGTTCGGTACGCTGGTCAAAGCGGATGGCCAGATACTGCGGCACGGTGGTGACCCCGCTTTTCAGAAACCGGGGCAGGAAGAACAGGGCCATCAGCACCAGTCCGACCACGGCCACCACCTCCCAGGCCATGACGCACAGCCCGTCGGTGAAGGCACCGCCGTTCAAGCCCACCATCTGCTCCGTAGAGAGATTGGTCAGCAGGAGCGATCCGGCAATCAGCGGAAAGCTCAGGGAGCGGCCCGCCAGGAAAAAGCCGTCTTTGCTGTCATGGTCGGATTTCCGGGTGTAATACCACGTGATAATGCCGACCGCCGCGGTGAAGCCGAAAAACGATGCCAATGTCCAGATCAACATGATGTGCCCCGCATTCTATGGATCATGTCCCCGACTCCATGCGGGGACGTGTCATGGTTTCAAGGTCGTCCGCCTTTTCGCCTCTCAAGCCGGTTATTCCAGCGGGAGGGAAAGACGGCGCAGGATAAAAGTAGCATGGTCCTGTTGTTTTGTCAATCACAAAAGTCTTTCTCCCGGGAACCCGGCCCCAAAAACACCGGTCCGGCCCCTTTGGCGATGGCGGCGGGGCGTTGGTGAAGTCGTTTGGCCAAACGCTGCCAGGTCCACGGGAAGCCCTCTTGTGCCGGGGTCACCGGGGAGCGTTGCCGGAATGCGGGGCCGAGCTGGAATCCGGATGGGGCGCGGAGGCGTTTCCCGTTGCCGTTTCGGGGGGGACGGTGTTGGAGGCGGATGCGGGTAGTGGGTCGGGTGAGTTCTCTCTCTTGTATGTCAAAGGCGTCTGCCCGCAGAGTTTTCGGAAGACACAGGAGAAGTAGTTGCTGTCGGTGAAGCCGCAGAGGCGTGCGACTTTGGTGATGGACAGATCCTTGTGAAATTTCAGATAAATTTTCGATTCTTCAATCCGGCGGCGTGCCAGAAGGGTGCGGAAGCTGCTTCCGGTTTGCTGGCGGATCAGCGAACCGAGATAATTCGGATTGACTTTCAGTAATTCGGCAAGATCGCTGAGCGCGATGTTTTCCAGAAAATGGCAGTTGATGAAGTTTTTGCAGTTTTCCAGGTAGTAGCTTTCGGGGTGCTGTTTCGCGTTAGCGCCGTCCAGTGCGGAGAACAGGTCAAGTTCTATTTTCAGAAATTCCGAGACGAAAGCGGCCGCCATTCGGATTTTTTTCCGGCGTTCTTCCGGCCCTCCCGGAGCGGATCGGGGCGCCTCCTTTTCCTGTTCCGAGTGCAGATTGCCGAAATAAAGGACGGCCGCGAGTTCACCGCGATACATGACGGGGCATGCGTATTCCCAGACTCCGTGGGGACAGCAGCTTGAGAAACAGCGGCCGTGTCTGGCCACCTCCAGGCTTCTGCGTTTGTTTTCCGAACAGCTGGCGTGGTTATCGCGGAGTTTCACCGCGCGGCAGAAATCCGCATGATGCAGGTATTGGTCCGGTGTCAGCTTCAGGCTGTCGCAATGGTAGAATGCCGGATGGCGGACCTCGAGGCTGACCGAAGACGCAAGTTTTCTTTCATGGTATTGGAGCAGATCAAGGAGGTTCATGGGGCTTTCCCTTTTCTGATGAAAATCTGTGATAATTTAAGAGATTTTTCTTGAAAATTCAAGGTCTTTTCTTTCTTTTATGATATAATAGACTTAAGAGGCGGGGCGGAAATCCTGCATTCTTCCCCCGCAAGTCTGACGTGAAAAAAAGTTCCGGCAATCTTCTGGTAGACCGATGTGAGTGTCTGAACCGGGAAGACCAGGCGCGGAGCGGTTTTTCGGGCTGGCCGGCAACGGTGGAATGTTGGAAAATCGAAGCTGCATAAGGAGTTTTTCGGATATGAAAAGAACATTCACTTTGATCGAGCTTCTGGTGGTAATCGCGATCATCGCCATTCTGGCGTCGATGCTGCTGCCAGCCTTGAATCAGGCGCGGGAACAGGCCCGGCGCAGTTCCTGTGCGAGCATTCTCAAACAGATGGGGACTGCGGAACAGCTCTATACCGTCGACTACAACGAATGGCTGGCCGCGTGCTTGAATTCTCCCGCCAAGTTCAACTGGTTCACCGGGCTGTCGCCTTATGCGGCCCCGATTTTCTCCCGCCGTTTTCCGAAGAATCTGAGTGTGGCCGTGCCGATGTGTCCATCTGCCGTCGGAGAGGATCAGCAGCAGTTCCTGTACAAGGTGGATCATAAGGATTCTACGTTCGGCGGTTATGCGCACACGCGTTATTCCGGCTACATTTCCGCATCCGGCAGTTGGAATTTGCCGGTCAAACTGTCGCGAATCCGCAACGCCGGACAGAAAATTGCCGCATTGGACGGCATGTATTACGAACTGGGATCGCTGAGTGTCGCCTGGGATCCCCTCAATACCGGCAATGTCCGCTGGAACCGTCACGGCAGCCGGAACATGGCCAATGCCGTCTTTCTGGATGGCCATGTGAGCACGGTAGCTCATATTCTTTCCTCCGCCATGGTGGACGGGGTGCGGACGCCACAGAACTATTATCTGGTGCTGAACGAATGAATGACCGCGCCGAGGGTGTCCGGGACCTTCAGGAGGAGGCATTCATCGGGGGAGACGTTGCCGTCCGGGGCGCCTGCCCCCGTTTGTCTGCCGCCATGGGAAAACCGTAAATCATCTGCCGGAAATCATGGTGGTGAAGGGAAACTGCTGCCCTGAACTTGACAAATGTCTTTTTTTTTGTTATAATTTCAATAACTGCAGGAATGAATCAACAATTCCAAACGAGAGAGGAAATGGCACCATGAAGAGAAAATTCACCCTGATCGAACTTCTGGTGGTGATCGCGATCATCGCGATTCTGGCGGCCATGCTGCTGCCGGCCTTGAATCAGGCGCGGGAACAGGCCCGGCGCAGCTCCTGTGCGAGCATTCTCAAACAGATGGGAACCGCGGAACAGCTTTATACCGTCGACTACAACGAATGGCTGGCCGCCTGTTATAACGCCCCGGCCAAGTTCAACTGGTTTACCGGGCTGGCGCCTTATGCAGCCTCTATTTTCACCCGCCGTTTTCCGGTTTATCTGAAAACCGCGGTGCCGATGTGCCCGTCCGCCGTCGGAGAGGACAACATGAAGTTTCAGTACGAAGTGATGCACGAAAGCGGCAATTACGGCGGTTATGCGCACAACCGTTCCTCCGGCTATATCTCCGGTTCCGGAGCCTGGAATACGTTGACCAAGCTGAGCCGGGTGCGCAACGCCGGACAGAAGATTTCTTCTCTGGACGGCATGTATTATGAACTCGGCGCCCTGAACGGTTCCTGGGACGGCTCTCCCAACAGCAATGTGCGCTGGACTCGCCACGGCAACCGCAACAGCGTCAATGCCGCCTTTTACGACGGCCACGTCGCGCCGATTACCTACATCAGTTCCACCGCGACCGTGGACGGTGTGCTGACGCCGCAGAATTACTATTTTACTCTGGACAAGTAATTGGATTCAGAAAACGCGCGTTACGGGCGGAACGGCGCGCTGCGCCGTTTCCTGCGCCGGATGCAGATGGCATTGCAGCGGGGACAGCGGGTCAGATTGACCTCCTCCTTGGTCAGAAAGGCGTAATGGCAGTTGTCGCAGTCGAAGAGACGGCTGTTGGTCAACTGCCATTGAAAGCGCTTGCGCCGCAGCAGCGACCGGAACCACAGCACCAGCAGCAGCACCAGCCACAATGTCATGTAAACGAATATCGCATGGGCGTAACTGATCGCAATCATGGCTGTTCTCCTGCTGCCGGATTCCAGAGAATCTGAAATTCCACCGGGTCCGTACCGATTTTCAACCGTGTGGCGTCTCCCACCAGAAGCCGCGCTGCCAGCAGATCCAGTTTAGCGCTGCCGCCGGTTTGCAGGATGGTAAAACGGACCTGTCCCGCTTTGCCATCCCGGTGGAGCAGCAGCCGGGTGCTGGTGGCGTGAATGGAACGACTCAGCTCCAGCGCTTCCTGCGGCAGGGTGAATGCAATGGGACTTCCGTCCTGCAGCACCTGCGGCGGAAGTTGGTTTACGGTCTTCGGGATTTGAAGTGTGAACGTGGCTTCCGGGTAGAGCGGAATGCCCGGCGCCGGCGAGGCGATGAGGTGTTCCGGCGGTTCCGGGGCCCGGGGCGGCAAACTGACGCCGGGTTCCGGGCGCGGACGGTCGGCAGGCAGCCTGCGGAGTGGCTGCGGCAACCGGGCGGTGGGAGAGGCGACGGTATCACTGCGGGCAATGAGGGATGGGTCATGAATAGCCATCCAGTTTTCCATGCGTGCCGCGCCCTCCGGTGCCGCATTGTTCAAGTTGAACAACGCGATCCCCGCAGTCCGGGTTGGCGTTCCGGTCGGAGCCGGAGCGGCGGGCACAAACAGAAACAACAGCAGGGCGTGTCCCAGCAGGGTGGCCAATACCGCTTCCAGTATGATCAGGCGATAAGGGTGCCTGAGAGGCGCATGCGATTGTTCCGACGTTTCCGGCATGATGTTGGCAGCATCCTGATCAAGGTTGGCTGAATACCGCGTCCGGTTTCAATTTCTGAGGCATGACGGCGATGAAGGAGGCCAGTCCGGCCCGTTCGGCCAGTGTCATGACGCGGGCTACGGTTTCAAAGGGAATCCGGCTGTCGGCACGGATGACGACGGTGGCGGTTTTGGACATGCCGCTGACTTCAGCCAGTTTTTCCTTGAGCGTTTCCCAGGAGACCTGCTGGTCGTTGAAATAAATCAGGCTTTCCTTTTCCGACCAGGCAATCGAAATGATGAATTTTTCGATATCCGCGACCGTGGTGGCGTTTGCCTGGGGCAGATCCACCCGGATCCCCGATACCTGGACAAAGGAGCTGGAGATCATGAAGAAGATCAGCGCCAGAAACATGACGTCCACCAGCGGCGTCAGATCGGGGCGCCCCGACAGCGGTTGCAGACGGGTCCGGTAACGACGGGTGCCGATGCGTCTCTGGCTGTTATTCGATGATATCATCTTCGTCGAGGTCCTGTTCCTGCTGTTTCCGGCGACGTTCGAAGAACGAAATGATTTCCGAGGCCGCCTTTTCCATATCCAGCGTAATCGAATTGACCCGGGAAACCAGGTAGTTATAAGCCACGTAACTGGGAATCGCCACCGCCAGTCCCGCCGCCGTTGTAATCAGCGCCATATTGATGGAGCCGGAAAGCTGTGCCGCCGAGAGGTAAACGCTGCTGGTGTCGTGGATGGTCTGAAAGGTTTGCATCATGCCCAGGACCGTTCCCAGCAGTCCCAGCAGCGGGGCAATGAACCCGATGGTCCCCAGGGCGCCGATGTGGCGTTCCAGCTTCGGCAGTTCCTCCAGACAGGCGTCATCGACGGCCTGCCGGATGTCCTCGTCGCCGCGTTCCCAGGCGAGAATGGCGGCACCGAGCACCCGCGCCACCGGTCCGGGGGTGGTGTCGCACAGGCTGATGGCCTCGACATAGCCGTCACGCTTGAGCACATTGATCAAGCCCTTGACCAGTTCCCGCACGTTGATTTCCTCGCGGTGGAACTGAAAGGTCTTTACCAGAAATACGAATACCGCGATCAGGCTGCACACCAGAATCAGCCACATTACCGGACCGCCGTCCGTCATCAGATCATAAAAAAGCATGGCAGGTTTCCTTTCGATCCGCTCAAGGACGCGGGAGCGTCCACGGCGGGCAGGGTTCAAATTTTATATCGGGCACGGATGTCCGCGGCTATTTTATCAAAATCCTCGCCGGTGCGAAGATCCAGCTGACGGGCGATCTCCAGAATGCGCAGCGCCTCTCGTGCCGCCGCCGGTGAGGCCTTCTTCAGATGCAGCATGGCGGCGGCATATACACCTTTGCCGACCCACACTGTGTCGAAATAATGATTTTGCTTGCGTGCTTCGACCGCCCGGTAGAGCAGTTCCCCGTAAGCGGCCAGTGCGCCGCGGGCATTCCCGGCAAATTCCCGACTGCGACCCAGTTTGTACAAGCAGGCATAAATGGAGCCGGGGTCGTTTTTTTCCACCAGCTTGCGATAACGTTCCGCCGCGCTTTTGAAAAGTTTCCGGTCGTGCGCGCCGCCCGCCCGGCTGAATTCACAATCGGCGATCCGTTCCTCGCAGATATCGGCGAACCGTCCGCCCGGACGGAGTTTTTCCGCCCGTTCATAGAGGGTTGCCGCGCGCTGGTAATCCCCTTGATCGGAATACAGATTGGCCGCCAGCAGCGCGGCGTCGGCGGCCACCGGGGTGGAGATGTGTTTTTCCAGCAATTGCGTCAGAAGCTGGAGCGCCTTTTCCGTGTGGTCCAGCCGGGCATTGATCCGGGCCTGGTCATAATAGCATTGCGCCAGACGGTCCGGAAGCTCTTTGGCCAGGTCGGCGATCCGCTCCAGCACTGTCAGCGCCGCCTGGAACCGATTTTCGCCCGCCAGAAAGTCCACCTGCAAAAAAAGCGCGGAAATGGTGTATTCCGACGTGGGATAGTTTTTGACCAGAGTGTCCGCCGTCCGCCGCATCAACGTGTCATCATGAGAGACGAATGCCGCCTGCATGGCTTTAAACAGGGCATTGGCGGCAAGCGTGTGATCAGGGAAGCGGGCGGCGAAGTCGGCATATCGTTCCGCGGCGACCCGATGATTGTTCTGTTTTTCGGCGATCAGCGCCGCGTCGAAAACGGCCTGCGGTGCAAATTCGGATTCCGGATGCGCCGCCGCGAATTTTAAATAGGCGTCCGCCGCTTCCGCGATCTTTCCGGTCCGGTCAAGCAGGACGGCAAGGAAATATTCCGCTGCCGCGCGCAACTCCGGATCCTCGGCTTTGCGAAGTCTTTCTCCCACCGGCATGGCCGCGGCATAGTTGCCGGCTTTGAGCAGGGACTGGAGCTGCCAGAAAATCGCCTTTTCCTGCAGGACCGCCGTTTCTTCGGCCGCGGTGGCGAATGCTTCGGCGGCACGCCCGTATTCGTGGCGCCGGTAATAGTGCTCGCCCAGCAGATAATACCCATCCTGCCGCTGCGCGGAATCAGCGGCGTGATCAATCAGATAGCGGAGAAACCGCATGGCTTCCCGGTCCATTTTCCCCTGCTCGGCGGTGAGGGCGGCTGCCCGGGCGCTTTCCAGCCGGGTAGTCAGGGGCAATTGGTCATTGGCGGTCAGTTTTTCAAAGCAGTGAATGGCCTCCTGGTGTTTGCCGGCGGCGGCGAAGAGTCGCCCGGCCTGCAGTTCCAGTTTGGCGTAATCCGGATCATCCGGATAGAATTCCAGATACTTGAGGAGCGTTTTCGCCGCCTCCGTCTGGCGTCCGGCCCCCATCTGAACGTTGGCCAGTTCCAGCAGGGCGCCCCGCCGGTCGTCTTCGCGGGGAGCGGTGCGGAATGCGATCTGGTAGCTGGCAATTGCCTCGTCCGGTTGTTCTCCGGCGGCGAAGAGTTCGCCCGCCGCGCGGCTCAGACGATGAGTCAGAAAATCAGCTTTCTCAAAAGAACGACCGGTGATGAATGCCGTGTATTGTTTTTTGAATTCACTGATTTTCCGAGCGAGCAGCAACTGGTGCAACTCCAGTTTGGCCTTGACATCCTGTTGGGCGGCGCTCTGAAACGGAGCGGCATCGGCCAGCAGTGCGGCACTTTCGGTTAATTTCCCTGCGGACTGAAGCGCGTAGATGCGGCGGATCCGGGCGGCGAACTCCGTTTCCGGGGTGGCGGCGATTTTTTCCAGTCGCTCTCCGACTTCGGCGGCTTCTTCGAATTTTTCCTCACCGATCCGGGCGGTGATCAGGCGCGTCATGGCTCTGTCCATTTGCTCTTTGCTCAGCCCGGCGGAAGTCGTCAGTTCATTGTAGAGGCGTGCCGCGGGGGCGAACTGCTCCCGGGCCAGCAGAATGTCGGCCCGGAGAATTTTCCGTTCCGTCAGATTGTGATCCGGATAGCGCAGTTCGAATTCCGCCAGCAGCCGTTCCGCCCGGTCCGGTTCACCGGCGCGGAGGCGCAGATCCGCCGCTTCCAGTGCCATGGGGCGCCATTGTTCCGGGCCCGCCGTTTCCATGGCCCGGTCCAGCAGGTCAGCCGCGCCGCGGAAATCACCGGCCGCCAGGGCATGCCGACTCAGCGCCGGATAATCCGGCCGCGGATGGGCCGGGTCCGCCGTCTGGGCGGCGGACAACCCGTGCATGAGAAGGATGCCGGGCAGCAAACCGCGCGTAATGAACCGTCGGAGATGTCCCATGATTGCAGGTCTTCCGATGTTTTTCCGGGTTATTCCACCGTCGCAGCGGGAGGTGCGTCCTCCGCCGTGGCCGGCACGGTGGAGGGGACGCCGGCGATGCCGGTCTTTTCCCGGATCCGCTCCAGCAGCTTGCGTTGGAGTTCCGGATTTTTTTCCAGTTCAGCCTTGGTCTGGTCGCGGCCCTGGCCGAGCTGCTGGCCTTCAAAGGAGAACCACGAACCGCGTTTTTCCAGCAGATTCAGGTCCGTGGCCACGTCCAGAATCGACCCGACCTTGGAAATGCCTTCCGCATAATTGATGTCGAATTCAGCGACACGGAACGGAGGGGCCATCTTGTTTTTGATGACCTTGACCCGGGCCCGGTTGCCGGTGATGTTGCCGGCAGCGTCCTTGAGGGTGCCGGTCTTGCGGATGTCGAGCCGGATCGAGGCGTAGAATTTGAGGGCGTTGCCGCCGGTGGTGGTTTCGGGGTTGCCGAACATCACGCCGATTTTTTCCCGGATCTGGTTGGTAAAAATGATGCAGGTCCGGCTGCGGCTGGCCGCGCCGGTCAGCTTCCGCAGCGCCTGGGACATCAACCGGGCCTGCAGACCGACGTGGGAATCGCCCATCTGGCCTTCGATTTCGGCTTTGGGCACCAGGGCCGCGACCGAGTCGATCACCAGAACGTCGATGGAATTGCTGCGCACCAGTGCGTCGGCGATGTTCAGCGCGTCTTCGCCGCAGTCCGGCTGGGAAATCAGCAGTTCTTCCAGCTTGACGCCGATCTTCGCGGCGTAACCGGGATCAATGGCGTGCTCGGCGTCGATGATGGCGCACCGGCCCCCCGCCGCCTGGGAATTGGCGATGACGTGGAGACAGAGCGTCGTTTTGCCGGAGGACTCCGGCCCGAAAACTTCCACGATCCGGCCGGCGGGCAGCCCGCCGATGCCGAGCGCGATGTCCAGCGCCAGGCTGCCGGTACTGATGACCGGAATGTCGGAATAAAGCGCGGCGGTGTCGCCGAGGCGCATGATGGAGCCCTTGCCGAATTCCTTTTCAATCTGGCTGATGGCGATTTCAAGATTTTTATTGCGATCTACCGGCTTATTGTCCTTGTCTGCGGCCATGGGTGTGTTCCTTCGTTGAAAATGAGCTTAAATATCCAGATCCTTGACACCGGCCGCATGTTGTTCGATGTATTCGCGCCGGGGTTCGACGACGTCGCCCATGAGCAGCGTGAACATCCGTTCGGCTTCGACGGCGTCCTCCATGGTGACCTTGATCATTTTCCGGGTTTCGGGATTCATGGTGGTTTCCCACAGCTGTTCGGCGTTCATTTCGCCCAGCCCTTTGTAGCGTTGAATGCGCAGCCCCTGGGTCCCGTTTTCCCGGACCGCTTCAAAAAGCCCCTGCAGCGAAGCCGCCGCCGCAGTGCGACCGTCGGATCCGGTAATTTCGAAGAGGAGGTTGCCGTCGGTGAAAACCTGATTCGCTTCCAGTCCATGCTGACGCAGATCGGTCAACAGCCGGTTGCAGTTTTCCGCTTCGAAAATATTGATGATGTCGAACCGTCTTCCGCGCCCTTCCGCGTCCGGCTGTTCGTTGCCGTTCTCGATCGCTTCGATGTTCGGGGCGGAGAGCCCGAGCCGTTCCTCTGTTTCCGCGAGAAACGCCGCCTCTTCCTCAGCCGAATAGACGTAACGCGCCGTCGTCGAACCGTCCAGTTCCCGGACATTGACCAGCGCCGTCGGGAAACGTCCGTCCGCGGAGACCGCGCCGAAATAGGCCGCCGGATCAATGCCGCAGCGGCGGATGCCGACCGCGGCCTGGGTGGCGCGGCCGTAAAGATCCAGCAGGGCGCGGACTTCTTCCGCCGCGACCGGCGCACCGGCGGCGTTACGGACGGTCAGATCTTCGCTGCCGAGTTCGATCAGATGCCGGTCGAGCTGTTCTTCGGTATCGATGTAGCGTTCCTTTTTGCGCCGGCTGACCTTGAACAGCGGCGGCTTGGCGATGTAGACGTAACCGGCGTCGATCAACGGACGCATCTGACGGTAGAAGAAGGTCAGCAGCAGCGTGCGGATGTGTGAGCCGTCGACATCGGCATCGGTCATGATGATGATCCGGTGATACCGGGCTTTTTCTATATGGAAATCCTCGTCGCCGATGCCGCAGCCGAAAGCGGCGGTCATGGCCTGGATTTCCTTGTTTTCCAGAACCTTGTCCAGGCGGGCCTTTTCCACGTTGAGCAGTTTTCCGCGGATGGGGAGGATGGCCTGAAAACTGCTGTCCCGTCCCTGTTTGGCAGAGCCGCCGGCGGAGTCGCCTTCGACGATGTAGATTTCGCACTGGGCGGGGTCGCGACCGGAGCAGTCAGCGAGCTTGCCGGGGAGTGAAAAACCTTCAAGCGCGCCCTTGCGCTGGACCAGTTCCCGGGCTTTGCGGGCGGCTTCGCGGGCGCGGGCGGCGGTCATGGCTTTCAGCACGACGTCCTTGGCCGCGGCGGGGTTTTGTTCGAGATAGGCGCCGAGTTCGTCGTTGATGACGGATTCGACAATGCCGCGCACTTCGCTGTTGCCGAGTTTGGTCTTGGTCTGGCCTTCGAACTGGGGATCGGGCACCTTGACGCTGATGACGGCGGCCAGACCTTCACGGGTGTCGTTGCCGGTCATGGACTTGTCGTTTTTCAGTTCGTTTTTCGCATAGGCGTTGATGGTGCGGGTCAGCGCGGTCTGGAACCCGGTCAGGTGGGTGCCGCCTTCGATGGTGTTGATGTTGTTGGCGTAGGAAAAGATGGTTTCGGCGAAGCCGTCGTTGTACTGCATGGCCACTTCCACGTCGATGCCGTCGCGTTCGCGGTGGAAATAGATGACCGGTGTCATGGTCGGCTTGTTGACGTTGATGTGGCTGACGAATTCCTGAATGCCACCCTCATAGTGGAACGTTTCGCGGCGCGGCGGTTCATTTTCCGGGGTGCGTTCGTCCACCAGCGTAATGGTGATGCCCCGGTTCAGAAATGCCAGTTCCCGCAGCCGGTTCGCCAGCGTGTCCCAGACATAGACCGTATCCGGGAAAATGGTTCCGTCCGGTTTGAAGGTCACCCGGGTGCCGCGTTTGTCGGTGTCGCCGAGCCGCTTCAGCGGGGCGACGGTATTGCCGCGTTCGAATTTAATGAGGTAGGCGGAGTGATCGCGCCAGACTTCGACCTCCAGATGATCGCTGAGGGCGTTGACGCAGGAGACCCCGACGCCGTGGAGACCGCCGGAGACTTTGTAGGCATTGTGGTCGAATTTGCCGCCGGCGTGCAGGATGGTGAGCACGACTTCCACGGCCGGCTTGCCTTCGCCTTCATGGATGTCAACCGGGATGCCGCGTCCGTCGTCGATGACGGTGATGGAGTTATCACGATGAATGAAAACCTGAATGTGGCTGGCATACCCGGCCAGCGCTTCGTCGATGCTGTTGTCCACGACTTCGTAGACCAGGTGATGCAGACCGCGGATGCCGGTGTCGCCGATATACATGGACGGGCGCTTCCGGACGGCTTCGAGGCCTTCCAGCACGGTGATTTTGCTGGCACCGTATTCTGCTGCGGAAGCGCCCGGGACGGCGGCCGGATCGAGATTGGATTCACTCATAAAAATACTTTCCTCCGAAAGGGATGCGCATTGGCGGCGCCTCTCTGATATAAAAACATATTTACGTTCAATTAACATACACCCGGGAATGTGTTTTTCAAGGAAGGTGAACGTTTTTTTGGCTTTTGTCGCGCCGTGTCTTGCAAAAGCTGCGGGGGGGTGTTATGTTATGATATGATGAAAGTTATCCGCAGCCAATGGCATCGAATTAGTCCGGGGCGCGCTGTTTCGACGGCGTGGCCCCCGACCGTTTGTGCGGGCTGAGCCGGTAAGGAGTTCTTCCTTCCGGGCACATCAGAAACCGATAGCCGTGCCTCCGCCCGCCGTAACCGGTGAGTCATCGCACGGCTTTTTTATTGGTACTGTGGATCAGCAATTTCAGGAAGAAAGACCCCATGAAAGATAGAAATCGACACGGCTCAGCCGTTGAAATTCTCGATACGACTCTGCGCGACGGCGAACAGACGCCGGGCGTCGCCTTCACCCCCGCCGAAAAACTGCAGGTGGTCCGGCTGCTTCTCGGGCAGATGCGGATTGACCGTATGGAGGTCGGATCCGCCCGGGTTTCCGACGGCGAACGCGACGCGGTGCGCGCCATCATCGACTGGGCGGAGGGGCGTGGTTGCCGGGAAGCTGTTGAAATCCTCGGATTCATCGACGGCGGCAAGTCCGCCGACTGGGTTGCCGACGTCGGCGGCAAAACCATCAATCTGCTGGCCAAGGGATCGGAGAAACATTGCCGTATTCAGCTGCGCAAGTCGCCGCGGCAGCATTTCGACGACGTCGCCCGCGAAGTGCAGTACGCCGCCGGGCGTGGATTGGCCGTCAACGTGTATCTGGAAGACTGGTCCAACGGCATGCGCGATTCCTTCGCCTATGTGCATGAGTTCATGACCGTGCTCGGGACTCTGCCGGTGGCGCGCATCATGCTGCCGGACACCCTGGGCGTGCTGTCGCCGGACGAGCTGACGCGCTATCTGGACTGGCTGTATGCGGCGTTTCCCGGCGTCCGGCTGGACTTTCACGGTCATAATGACTACGGACTGGTGACCGCCAACAGCCTTGCCGCGGTCAAGGCCGGGGTCAGCGGCATTCACGCTACGATCAACGGGCTCGGCGAACGGACCGGCAATCAGCCGCTGGCGCAGATCGTGGTTGCGATCAACGACCTGACCTCCCGGCATTCGCATGTGGTGGAAAAGCTGCTGGGGCGCGCTTCGGAACTGCTGCAGACCCTTTCCGGCAAACGGTGCGCCTGGAACGCTCCGGTGACCGGCGGCGACGTTTTTACCCAGACCTGCGGGGTGCATGCCGACGGCGACAAGAAGGGGAATTTGTACGTCAACGCCCTGTTGCCGGAGCGGTTCGGGCGGGAGCGGCATTATGCTCTGGGCAAACTTTCCGGCAAGGCCTCGATCGACCAGAATCTGGAAGCGCTCGGCGTGGAACTCGAACCGGAGGTCCGTGCCCGGGTTCTCGATGCCGTGGTGCGGCTGGGCGACAAGAAAAAACAGGTGTCTCCGGCCGATCTGCCCTTCCTGATCGCCGACGTGCTCAACCGGCCGGTGAGCAGCCGGCTGCGCATTGCCGATTATCAGGTGGAGAACCGCGGCGGAAAACTGCCGCGCGCCGCCGTAAGCGTGGAATTCGACGGGAACCTGATCGAAGGGACCGCGACCGGGGACGGCGGCTACGATGCATTCGTCAAGGCGCTCCGGCGGATTCTGCGGCGGCTCGGCTTCGCCATGCCGAAACTGATGGATTACGAAGTGCGCATCCCGCCGGGCGGCAAGACCGATGCTCTGGTCGAAGCCACCATCACGTGGAATATCGGCGGCGGCCGTCCGCTGACCACCACCGGTGTGGACAGCGATCAGCTCGCGGCCGCCATCATCGCTACGGAAAAAATGCTTAATTCCATTATCAAATGACTGTGAAACCCAAAAAAGCGGCCATTGTGGCGGCCATTGTGCTGGTGGTGGTGCTGCTGCTGTTGAGGTTCTGCACATGCTGAAGCTGCCGGTCAGGTTGCTGTGCCGGCTGGGGATCGTCGTGCCGGCAATGGTTTTGTTGGCGGCGGCGGTGCTTCTGGCCGGACCGCTCCGGCGGGCGCTGGGGGCGGCCGTTCTGGCGTGGCATCAGGAGGAGAAGACGGCGCTGACGCTGAGTGTGCTGCGCAGCGAATCCATGAATTTTCTCGTTACCCGGCGGCTTTTTTCGACGGTGGTGCTGGAAAAGGACGATCACAGTCTGCTGTTCGGAGAGCGCCGGGGGCTGCTGGTTGCGGATGTCGAACAGTTTTACGGATTCGACCTCCGCAAACTGACGCGCGACCAGGTCCGCCGGGAAGGGGACCGGCTGATCATCCGGCTGCCGGAACCGGAGCTGCTCGGCAGTTCCGTGGATCTGGCCGGGATGCGCACGTTTACCCGGCAGAGCGGTTTGTCGCTCATCCGGGACAAATGGAGCGGGCGTGATCTGGAGGAGGAGCTGCGTCGGGAATTCGCCCGGGGCGCGACACAATACTTCGCCGACCGGAAACTGATTCCGTCCCGGTCTGAAATGATCGAAACGTTGAACCGCTGGGCCGTCCCGCTGCTTTCTGCACAGGGGGTCCCGGTTCGATTCGAGTAAAAATAATGGCTAGAACAGCGCTGTTGAATCAGCAAAAACGCAGACATGGTTGCGCCGGAAATTCCGGTTCCGGGGCGGCAGCCGGCGGAGAGGAGACAAAAGGATGAGTACGGCCTGGTTCCTTGCCGGGAAATATTTGCGGCCGCGCCGGAATGCGGTTTCGGTGATCACCCTGATTTCGGTGATCGGCGTGACGCTGGGGGTGGCGGTGCTGATCATCGTACTGGCGGTGATGACGGGCTTCACGGATTTGATGAAGAGCAAGCTGCTGGACACGCAGGCCCATTTTCATGTGCGCGGTTACGGCGGCATCCGCGATCCGGAAAGCGTGCTGGCGCGGATCCGCGAGGCGGGAGCCGAAGGCGCGCCGGTGGTGCAGTCGCCGGCGCTGGTGCAGCTGGGGCAGGCGCTGGATGCGCAGATTCTGGTGTTCGGCGTGGACGAGCAGGATGTGCGGAACCACATGAAGGTGGACGGCGCACTCAGGGAGGGGGCGCTGAAACTGGGGCGCGGTGAGGTGATCATCAGTTCCGATATGGCGCGGCGCTGGGGCGTCGGGTTGGGGGATCTGATTCTGGTACATGCGCCGAACCGGTTGACGGGACTGGTCCGGTTCAAGCCGGAAGGCGGGGTGGAGCTCAATCCGGACAGTCCGGTGTATCTGCCGACGGAATTTCGGGTGACGGGGATTTACTCTTTCGGGAAGTATGATTTCGACCGAAGCGTAATTTTTGTAGGGCGCGACGATGCGGCGGAGCTCTTTGGGCTGCCGTGGGGCGGAGCGTCGATCATTTACGGCTGGGTCCGGGACCCGTTCGACATGGATCAGGACCTGGAAAAACTGCGCGGTGCCCTGGACGGTCTGGTGGTGACCTCCTGGCAGGAGGAAAACCGGCAGCTGCTGGGAGTGCTGGAGGTGGAGAAGCGGATGATGTTTTTCCTGCTGGTGTTCATCGTGCTGGTGGCCGCGTTCAGCATCGCCAACACGCTGATCACTTCGGT
>CASDQW010000064.1 GCA_949282965.1 uncultured Lentisphaeria bacterium | reverse complement strand
AAAGAATTTCTGAAGCGTTATTCCGTTCCGATCATCATTGACGAAATCCAACGGCTTCCGATGCTTTTGAGCTATATTCAAGTCGAATGTGATAAAAGCAACATCAAGGGACAATACATCCTTACGGGCAGTCATCAACCTGCGCTGAAAGCGGAAATTTCCCAATCTTTGGCTGGGCGTACCGCGATCTTGCAATTGCTGCCGCTTTCCATTAAAGAATTGACGGAAGCCGGAATTCGGCTGGATCGGGATGAATATTTGTTCAAAGGTTTTATGCCGCAGCTTTACGAAGAGAATATAGACATTACGCGTTTTTACCGCAACTACTATATGACTTACGTAGAGCGCGATGCCCGGCAACTGGTCAACATCCGTAATTTTTCCTCATTTGAAGTTTTCATCAAATTGCTGGCCGGGCGTGTCGGGCAATTGGTCAACTTGAACAGTCTGGCCGGCGATGTCGGAGTGTCTTCGTCCACGCTGGGAGAATGGCTGTCCATCTTGGAGGCAAGCTATATTGTATTCCGTTTGCCGCCCTATTTTGAGAACTTCGGCAAGCGTTTGATCAAGACTCCGAAACTTTACTTCACAGAGGTTGGCCTGGTCGCCTATTTGTTGGATCTGGAAAATCCCGGCATGGTCACCCGCGATCCTCTGATGGGGAATCTCTTTGAGAACATGGTCATCGTCGAAGCCTTGAAAGCCAGATACAATGCAGGTAAGGATGCCGGACTCTATTTCTTCCGGGATTCCAACGGGCTGGAGATCGATCTGCTGCAATCGGCGAACCGCAAACTCTATCCGATGGAAATTAAAGCCGCTCGAACCTATAATTCCGATTTTGCGGTCAACATCAAGAAGTTTGAGAGGCTCAATGACAAGACCGCAGGCGGCAGTGTCATTTATTCCGGGGATAATGTGCAGAAAATCGGCAATATACAACTGCTGAACTTTGTGGACACGGCTGACATCATTCATTAAGCCTTTCCACAAAATCAACTACTTTTATCAGTTGCGCATGGGACATATGCTGAATCTTTTGGATCAATTCGGTACGAATTTGATTCCCGGTTGCATCAATATTTTTGACTTCAGAGTGGCCGATGAAATCGGGCATTTTAGCGAGATACTTTTCTTTGGCTTCGCGATCGGCATGAGCCTGGTAATGCTTGGTCATCTCCGGACTCATGTGACCGAGAATTGACTGTACCACCGGAAGTGGAATCTGGTAGCAGCCGGCAAGATAGGCGAAAGTGTGTCGCAGGGAATGCACATCTTTGACACTGGTTGCCCGGCCGCGGTTACGGCCAGTGCGAGTGGTCTGAATTCCCAATCCTTCCAGAAAACTTTTTACCCGATAGGAAATTCCACTCGGATTGGTTTGATACATCGCCGCATGCTCGGGAAGAACGTATTCACTGTCCGCAGAAACGGATTTCTGTTCATTGAGAAAACTTGCCAGAGGCGGCAGAATCGGGATTTCCAAAGCCGCTCCGGTTTTGCGCCGTTTCCGGACGATCCAGCGTTCATCCCGGATATCATCCCAACGCAAGGTACAAATATCTCCCTCAGAAAGTCCGGTACAGATGCCGATAAGAAACAATGGCCGAACAAACGAATCAAAGTTGTCTCCGATCAATTTCAGCTCAGCCGGGGTGAACGCATCGCGACTCTCCGAATCATTATCCATCATGTCGAATTCAAAAGGATTATAAAGAATCCCTGCTTCTTCCTGTAACTTGGCAAAGACAGATTTCAAGGTTTTGTGAAAAGCATTAACGGTACGTCCTGAAAGCCGGCTTTGTGCATCGTAGCTGTGAACTACGGTTTTTCCCTGATAAGCCCGTTGATAAGTGATTTTGCGCAGATAGCGGCCGTTTTCCCGTAACTGGCGAATGTAAGCTTCCGCATGGGTTCGGCTGACGCCATCAAGCTGTTCGACTGCTGGATAGGTTTCATGCATGAAAGCGACGAAATCATTCCACTGACTTTGGTTGATCTGCTGCTGTTGAACGCTCGGTTGTTTACGGCGAGGCTTGGCAAGATACAGTTCAAATGCGCCATCCAGTGTGATTTTATCACCGCCGGTCAATTCCCGCTTGAAGTTTTCGACGAGTGCCCCGACGCTCTTTTGCTCAGAAAGAACTTTGACTTTTTCCTTGAGTTTCTTTTCATAGAGAAGAGCGGCAGGCTTGGTGGTACAGCCCTCGCAGACACCGCGATAACGTTTGCCGTTCTGCGAAAAATCGTAATGATATTCACCGGTCTCACCGCTGCTGGTTTTGCGTTTTGCCACACTCATAAAAACACCTTTCGGATTGCTTCCCTTTAATGCCTAATGTAGCATATCTCCGTCAGGGTGTCAATGACTGAATGTCGCATTTCTGCCACATTTCAATAGAAAAACGGAATTTTTGAGCTTAAGAACGTTTGACTGGGGGTCAAAAGGTCGAGAGTTCAAATCTCTCTATCCCGACCATTTGTAATGTATACGGAATTTTGAACTGACCTTTCGGTCCCGTCAAAATTCCGTTTTTTATTTTTCCGCTGAAACAAGCGGAAAACTCCATCGTAGGACAGAATGCTCGGAGTATTTTCCAAAACAGGCAGAAAATCAATTTTCCTGCTCACGTCCGAGGGTTACTGCATTATTAAACTTTTATACCAGGCTTTTGTATCCCATTAAGCCCCAAGCGGAGTTCAAAATTATCTGGGGACAGATTGTGCAGTTTGCGATGAGTCCGTATGGAATTGTCGAAATTCACACTATAGAAATCCAAACTGGGGACGAGGCGCACAGCCCTCATTTTAAGGTTGTGTAATTTTTTATGAGTCTCGCGAAGAATTTTTCGAGATAATGAAGTAGCCCATCTTGAGGGATTTGAAAAATTCGTCATTTTGAGGTGGAGAGAAGATTTCTGAAAAGCCTCAAAATGCTCGACGATTTTTCCGATTCTCCGCCGACTGGTCTTCCGGTCGGTTTTTTCGTTTTGGGGGTAATTTTGAGCTCAACTCGCGTTTTGCCCGAAAGCGGAGAACCTCCACTTTTCTCTTATGAAGGTGTGTTTCAGACCCTCTCCCGGTAAATTCTCCGGGGGAGTAAGAGACCGGTCTTTGGGTCCGGAGCGCATTTTGGGAAGGAAACACACGTTGGGAAACCGACCATTGATCATCAGCCTCTTCCTCTCTGGATTCCATTTTGTAATTTTATTTTAAGTAACACATTCTTTGTCAATGAATAAAACGAAAATAATCCACCAGTAACCCATCGCGGAACCAATCAAAAGTCTATTGAAATTTATGAAAATCGTTGAAACAAATGCAGAAGATTTTGAAAATTCTTCTCTTGGGCGCCCCCCAAAAAACTTGACTTTGCCATCCAAAGAAAACTTGTCTTGCACCCCCCGGCAGAAGAACCGGCATCCGAAAAGAAACCCTTGTTGAAGCTGAAAAAAACAAGCAAACAAAGTACGGATCTTGCATCTTCCAAGGCGATGATCACTCTCATTAACGGAAGTTGAAAATCAGGAGTAAAATGAATGCCCCACCTCCATCAGGCTGAAAAGTCTCAACGCTTTTGGCGGCTAACGAGACATCGCCCTGAAAATGAAAATCGCCATGCATTCCGCCCAAAGCAGAAACAATGCTTTTCTGCATGCTATTCCAGCAACGCCACGGACCTCGGCAAGACCTCTCTGACAGCACCAAATAAAGCAATTGAAATCGGTATTCGGGATGAAGAGGATGGGCAAAATCTCCTCTCGCCCCCCCCGGCGGACGATCATGGCATGTCGGCCGGAAAATCACAGCACCTGAAATAAGGATGGGAAAGACACTCCCGGAACTTCCACATACTGAATTGGGAGCTTTCATACTCCTTCAAAGTAGAATCGGTCCGAACCGATGAATCGGAACATTGACAAACGACGATGACGTTGTACAGCTTACAATATAGCCCGTCTCAGTCGGAATGGCCGGCGCCTCGGAGACTGAACAGCGAGCCTTCGCGCCGATATTCGCCCGGTGTGCGTCCGGTATGTTTTTTGAAAAAACGCGAAAAATAATATTCATCGCTGAAATTAAGCCGCCGCGCCACCTCGCGCAGCCGAAGTCCCGGTTCCAGCCGCAGCAGTCGTTCCGCCCGGGCGACCACCGCCAGCACGATGTGCCGCTTGAGCGTGGTTCCGCAGGTCCGGGAAAAATCCCGGGAAAGCCGGTCCCGGGAGAATCCGAACCGTTCGGCCAGTTCCGCCACCGTGGTGCGACCGTCCGCTGCCGTGCCGAGATGGCGCAGCAAGGCGGCGTATTTTCCTGGAATCACTGACTCCGGAACCGGTTCGCGCACCATAATCTGAGTAACGGCCCGGTAAAGCACCGCCCGGGCAGCACAGATCCGGACCGCCTCAGGACCGTCTCCGATAACAGAGCTGATCAGGGCATGATCGGCCGCATCGCATTTCAACTCCCTCACGCCCCGGGCAGCAGTTACCGGCAATGGTCCGAAATCCGGGTCATTCCGGAAAAAATGAAATGAGACAAACCGTGTCGACGCCCGAAAATGAAATTCCATATCCGCCGCCGCCGCTACAAAATAGGCCCAGCCCGGCCGCATTGTCAAACGCTGGCCGGTGCTGTGACAAATCAGCTCAGACTTAAGGCTGCCCGCCGCCATCACCATGAACAGTCGGTTAAACCAGTGCGTGTTGCGACCGGTCCAGTCGAAAGCGGCCTCCGCCGCTTCCAGAAATTCAAAAGAAAACGCGTTGAGTTCAGCCAGACTATCCACACACGAACGCTTACCCTGAAATCGCCCGTTGCCCGCCGATGCCATCCATCACCTCCTGCTGAAATTCCGGTCGCGACCCGGGAAAAAGAACGCGTAAAATTACCGAATTTCACCATAAAAATACATTTTATTTTTCTATTTTCTTGTTATAATATATTTCAATGCAACTTAAAAATACAAATCAATTCCGGAAAAAAATTATGCGCTACGCCCAATCACGAACCTCCCAAATCTCTTTTCCGCTCGGCGGCATCGGCGCCGGCTGCATCGGACTGGCCGGCAATGGACGACTCATCGATTGGGAAATTTTCAACCATCCGAACAAAAACAGCGCCAATGGATTCACTCACTTCGCCATCCGCGCCGAACGCAACGGCGCTGTCGTCGACTGGCGACTGCTCCTGGGCGACCTGCCGCCACCATACACCGGAGAAAACGGCAATGGCCAACTGTTCAAGGGATTCGGTTGGGGACCACGCGACGAAAACCTGGCCGGGTTGCGTCACTTCCGCCGTCACACTTTTATCGGAGAATTTCCCTGGGCACGAATCGAGTTTCAGGATGAACCGGATTTTCCGGCGGCCGCCGCGCTCGAAGCGTGGAGCACGTTCATTCCCGGTAACTCCCGGGATTCCTCCCTGCCGGCGGCCTGTTTTGAAATCGAATTGCACAATACTTCAGACCAGACCACCGAATTCACCGTAATCGCGGTCCTGGGCAATCCATTTCCGCAACCGGAACGTTTCAACCGGCTCGGCCCCCGGAATCTCACCGTCAGCCGCCGGGGCGATCCCGATGCTTTCGACGCCGGCGACCTCACCATCGGTTTCGCGGACGACGGCGAATTTTCCGGGCAGGAATATTGGCAGCGCGGCGGTTGGCAGGATTCCATTGAGACCTACCTCCATGATCTGCGCCGCGGCGGGGCATTCTGCAACCGTACCTACAGCGCCGCAGAACTGCCGCCATCTGCCCGTTTCGACCACGGTTTGATCGCCCGTCACTTTACGCTCCAGCCGAGTGAGTGCCGCCGAACTCCGCTGATCATCACCTGGAATTTCCCAAACTGCTGCAACGACGGCACCATGGGAAATCCCGCCTTGGCTGCGGCGGCCGGGGTTGCCAACCGCTGGAAAAACTATTACACCACACAGTGGCAGGACTCCGTCGCCAGTTTCAGATATGTGTGTGAGAATCTGGAACGCCTGCGCCGTGACACCATGCACTTTCACGATGCGCTGTTTTTCACGACACTGCCTCGTCGCTTCATTGAAGGAATTTCCGCCAATCTTGCCGTGCTCAAATCCCCCACCTGTCTGCGTCTGGAAGACGGCACTTTTTACGGCTGGGAGGGATCGGGAGTTCACTCCGGCAGCTGCCACGGCTCCTGCACCCATGTCTGGGATATGCGCAAGCACTGGCATTTCTGTTCCCGGATCTGGAACGCAGCATGAGGGATTCCCATCTTAAATACAGTGTGGACCAGTTCGGCGGCAGCCATTTCCGACTCGTACTGCCGCTGGGAGCACATGCGGATCACACGTTTCATCGCCCTTGTGCGGATGGCCAGTTCGGCGAGGTCATGCGTTTCTTCCGCGACTGGAAACTTGACGGTGATACCGAACGACTGCTCCGCTGGTGGCCGACGCTGCGCAAGACCATCGCCTACGCCTGGAGTCCGGATAATCCCGACCGCTGGGATCCCGAGGCCGGCGGTGTGCTCACCGGTCGCCAGCACCATACGTTGGACATGGAACTCTTCGGTCCTAACTCCTGGCTGACCGGATATTACATCGGCGCGCTGCTGGCGGCGGAACAACTGGCCCTCGCCGCCGGCGACGCTCCTTTCGCCGCCAGATGCGCAGATCTGGCCCGGCGCGGCCGGCCTGGGTGGAGCAGCGTCTTTTCAACGGCGAATATTTCATTCAGGCGATTGATCTCCGAGACCGATCGCTGCTCAAGCCTTTTCCGGATGCCGATCATGCGAGCGATTCCGCCGTTCCCGGTGGCTACTGGAACCACGCCGCAGGAGAGATCCAATACCAGATCGGCGGTGGCTGCTCCATCGACATGGTGGTCGGAGATTACTTTGCCCGGCTTTACGGTCTCGAACCGGTCTATGACGACACCCAGGTGCTAAGCTCACTGCACGCCATTTTCAAGTACAATTACCGTTCCATGCGCGACATTGACAATACTTGGCGGGTCTTTGCCATCAATTCTGAACGCGGCGTGCTGATCTGTACCTGGCCCGATGGGGTACAGCGTCCCGCCACACCCCTCACTTATCACAGTGAAACCATGACCGGATTTGAATGGACCTTCGCCGCTCATCTCGCCATATTCGGACTGTGGAAGGAAGCGAATATTGTCGTCAAAGCCATCCGCGACCGCTACGACGGAATCCGCCGCAACCCCTGGAACGAAATCGAATGCGGCAGCAACTACGCCCGGAGTCTGGCCTCCTACGGTTTGATTCCGGCTGCCGCCGGCTTCAGCTTCGACCTCGGTCGGGGGCGGATCGGCTTCAAACCGACTGTCCGCTCCCGCCGCTTCGCCTCATTCTGGAGCATCGGGTCCGCCTGGGGACGGGTGGAAATCGCTCCCGGAAATTTCCGTTTTTTCCTCGATTTCGGGGAACTTGAGCTCCGGGAACTCGCCATAACGGCGCCCCCCGGACCGCCCAGCCTCAACGGCCGGCCGATTGACGAAACGGAAGTGACTCCGACCGGAATCCGGTTCACGACCGGAATCCGGCTTCGGACCGGTGACAAACTGGAGGTCATCCGCCCCAGACGCCGGAGCGTGGTTGGTTGCAGTCAATTAGCAGATAAGCCCGTAGCTGACCACGCTTCGCAGGCAGGCATGCTCCCCCAGGAGCAAATGACCATGATGAACGGAAAGCGCAAGCCATGAGAATCCCATATTGACCGGCTTAATGTCAGTTCTGACTGCCGCTTCCAGTGGTCTTCCGTAATTCGGACAACTGGCTGCCTTGGCTATGCGTGTAATGCGTTCCTTCAAGGCAAGAATTGCGTAGAGGCATTCCCCAAAATGCAGATCCCCTTTTTTTTTGAATGTTCTTCACGCCACCTGGTCTTCTCTATCGCCGATAAATTCCGGAATGCCAGTCGAGTATCATCGCGAGCTTTTTCCTGCTTGTTCATTGTTTTTTCGTACCTACTATTTATAGTATCATTGGGGACAATACTCATCGGTGCGCACCGGCTGCGCGGTACGCCCGCCGCCAATGACGTTCCAGCCCATCCTCCCGTCGAGAAATCACACAACGACCACAATCCCGACGCGCCCGGCACCGGCGGAAGAAGTCCCGCCCCCACCAGAGAGACCGGGCAAGCCCGATTTCAACCCGAACGGTTCGTTGCACGATACTTCATGATGATCCGCCTGCGCTCGAACGGTCTGTCCCCGGCATTTGCGAATATATTTCAACCTCTTTTCTACAAGATAGTTTCCAAATGTTCCAGCGCCCGCCGCCGCAGTCTTCATTCCGCAGTTGACAAAATGTCTGTCGCGGATTATGTTATCAGATGTTGTTATGACCGGAAACCGGGAAACCGGTTTTGCATAGACTGTCAGAGAGGAGAATACCATGCGACTGCCGGCAATGCTTTTTTCTTGTTCGTGCCTGATTCTGTCGGCAATAACCGGATGCTGCCGGGCGACTTCAGAACCCGCCCCGGACACCGGCGGACTGCCGCCGGAACGCATGACCACCCGCCTGCCCCTGGGAATTATCGGAGAGACGGAAGTGGTCTATCTGCCTGATTTCACCGCCCCGTTTGAAGCGCGGATCGACACCGGAGCGACAACCAGTTCCATGGACGCCCGGGACATCCGCCCCTTCGAACGCGACGGCCGCAAATGGGTGTCCTTCCGGATCATCGCCCGCAGCGGCGACGAATCCAGACAATACGAATGCCCGGTCGTGAGAACGGTCCGTATCAAACAACATGGCGGAGACTCCGTGGAGCGGTTTTGCGTCATGCTGACTTTTCGCATGGGGCACCTGACGCTTGAGCGGGAGTTCACCCTTGCCGACCGCAGCCGTTTTGAATATCCGGTTCTGGTGGGCCGGAACATCCTCAACGGCCTGGCCGCGGTTGCCCCATCCTGTCGCAACGTGCTGTAGAAGGTGCGCTTTATGGCTGATCCCAGAAATCCACGCCGTCTGCTTTATGTGCTGATCGCGCTGCTTGCCGTCATCGCGGCGGCGGTCATGTTCGTCAAAGTTCGTTTTTTCGGCTTCAGTCTCAGTGACCGCGGCGCATTTTTCTACCAGGTGGATGGAATCGTTTCCCTGGAACCGGCGGGAGACGTGCCGCTGCGCATCTCGCTTGCTGTACCGGAACCGGCGGCGGGATGGGCGTTTGTGCCTGATCCTGATTTCCGTAACGGGTTCCATGTCAAACAGGAAGGACGCTTCCCCCGACTGGTGCGGACCTTTTTTCCTCCGGTGACCATCCGGCAGGTCCCGTTCCGTTACCGGCTGGTACCGGCACCGCGGCGCGAATTGCCTGATATCGAACCACCGGCCATGCCGGACGAAGCCCGCATTGCGGATTCGGTAAAACGCGCCGCGGAACAGATCCTTGCCCGAATCGACCCGGCACGAAACAAGCCGGTTTCAGAACTGATCCCGCCATTGCTGCGCGAACTGGCCGCCCTTCCGCCGCCGGAAAAACGGGCACTCGCTTCCGGCAAAGGGGCCGACATGACGATCGAAGCGGCCATCGCAGTACTCGAAGTGCGCGGCATTCCGGCGCGCGCGGTACGCGGCATCCTCTTCGACCAGCGCCGCTACCGGCAGCAGCCGTCGGTTTACCTGGATGTGTGGCATGACGGACAATGGCGCATCTACCGGCCGGGCACGGGAACACCGGAACCACCCGATTCGTTTCTGGTACTGCAACGCAACGATCATTCCCTGCTGGAGGTTTCCGGAGCGCGCAACACGTCGATCCTCTTTTCCATTACCCGGGTTCCGGCCGGCGTTGAACAGTTGAACCGGATCCGGGCCAGCATCATCGATGACCACGGGCTTTCCGAGTTTTCGCTGTTTTCCCTGCCGGCGGCGGAGCAAAATCTGTTTAAGCGTCTGGCTCTGCTGCCGCTGGCGATCCTGCTGATCGTAATTGCACGCAACATCATCGGCATCAGCACGATGGGGACATTCATGCCGGTTCTGATCGCCATGGCCTTTCTGGAAATGCAGCTGCTGCCGGGTCTGGTGAACTTCGCGCTGATTCTGACGGTCGGGCTGGGTATTCGCGCCTGGTTGTCGAAACTGAATCTCCTGATGGTTCCCCGAATCTCGGCTGTAGTGGTCGTGGTCATCCTGCTGATGCAGCTGATCAGCGTGGGCGCCAATCTGATCAACCTGCCGGAAATGGTCCATGCGACGTATTTTCCGATCATCATCATCGCCTGGACCATCGAACGGGCCTCGACGACCTGGGAGGAGGACGGCGCCCGCAACACGCTCAAACAACTCGGCGCCAGCCTCGGTGCCGCAGTCGTCTGCTACCTGGTACTGTCCAATGCCTATCTGCAATATCTGCTCTATACGTTTGCGGAATTGAATCTGATCATACTCGGGGTCATTCTGCTGCTCGGTACTTACACCGGCTACCGCCTGACTGAACTGGCGCGCTTCGAACCGCTGGTGAAACCGTGAAACTGCCCGCCCTGAAACTGCCCCGCCTGGTCTCTCCGGCACGCCTGAAACGCGCCGGTGTTCTGGGCATGAACCAGCGTAATGCGGACTACATCATGCGCTACAACCACCGGGCGGACTACCCGACCGTGGACGACAAGCTGTTGACCAAACAGCTGGCCATCCGGCATCACGTGGCCACCGCGCAGCTGATCGGCAGTATCTCCTGCCAGTACCAGGTCAGGGATTTTCTCCGCCTGGTGGCTGATGTGCCGGATTTCGTCATCAAACCGGGACACGGCAGCGGCGGGCGGGGTATCCTGGTGATCCGGCACCATGACGGGGTGCATTTTCACAAGTCGAACGGAGAAGTCTGTGACTACGAATTCATTTATGAGCACATTTCCAACATCCTTTCCGGACTTTACAGTCTCGGAGGACAGGTGGATTACGCGCTGTTCGAACGCTGCATTGATTTTTCGGATGTCTACAGCAAATTCAGCTTTCAAGGGGTCCCGGACGTCCGGCTCATCGTTTTCCGCGGGTATCCGGTCATGTCGATGATCCGGCTGGCGACGCGCGAATCGGACGGGCGCGCCAATCTGCATCAGGGGGCGGTGGGCGTCGGTCTGCGCATCCGGGACGGCCGCCCGGAATTCGCGGCTCAGCATAACCGGGCCATCACCCGCCATCCGGATACCGGAGCGAATTTTTCGGAACTGGTGGTTCCGCATTGGGAACAGCATCTGGAGCTGGCCGCCCGTTGCGCCGAGATGATTCCGCTGGGGTATTTCGGAGCGGACATTGCCACAGATCGGCAGCGGGGACCGCTGCTTCTGGAACTGAACGCCCGGCCCGGACTGGCTATCCAGATCGCCAACGGGCGGGGGTTGCTGTCCCGTCTGCGCCAGATCGAAGCCCTGCCGCCGGGAAGCCATCCGACTCCGGCGGACAAAATCGCTTTTGCCCGGGAAAACTTCTCCTGAAAGCGCGTTACGGCGTCCCGTCCATCCCGTTTTGACGCCATAAGGCGACATCAAATGGCGCACGCCGGTTGGGGCAGTTCTCCCGGTGGCACAGCTGGCAGGTGGCGAAGTCGTGTTCCGCCGCGAACAGCACGCCGGAAGAACTCTTATACGGCAGCATCAGCAGCGATTCGGTCAACACCACGCCGATGTTTTCCGTCGCCCTGCCTTCGAGCAGCCGGGTAAAAAGCTTGGGCTGTTCCGTCAGCGGCCAGACGTCGGCATCTCCTGATCCCGGCGCCATCCCTGCCAGCCGGGGAATGCGGTAACGGCGGCGGATTTCACGGTGCAGGTACGCGATAGCCTGACGCAGCAGACTCAGACGCAATTCCTCCAGCCAGAAACGCTCCAACACTTCCAACGCGTCTTCCAGCACGGCGGTTTCGGTACCGCACGTAGCGCAGTAGGCGAAAAGCCGTCGCCGTTCTCCGATCTGTCCGGCCAGTACCCGACTCTCCAGCGGCACCCCTTCGACGACAACGGTATCGCCGGTAACGGCATCGACTGTGCAGTCCCGGTAAATCGCCTTGGGACGGGCGATCCTGGTCACGTTCCGCACCAGCGTTTCCCAGGCCTGGCGCAATTCCGCGTCCTCCCCGGGCAGATGAATGCCGGCAGCAAGTTTGGCGGCATCCAGATTAAAGGGTATGGCATCCAGAACAATCGGTTCACTCATACGCCACCTGTCATTTAGGGTTTTCATTAACATACACCGGCAGCACACGGAGTCAAGCGCCCCGCCACCCAACGTCTAGTGTCCCCTGAAATCGGATTTTCGATATTTTTTCAGTGCCGTCCCATAATTCTTTGAAATCGTCATTCTAACCACCCTATTTGAGCCTGAGTTGATTGTTTTTTTAAATTACCCATTTCCGGTTTTTCCTTTTCGTTGAGTTGGATTATAGTTGTGCGAATCCTGGTAA
>CASDQW010000063.1 GCA_949282965.1 uncultured Lentisphaeria bacterium | reverse complement strand
CGTTTGATGGCGCCGAGTTTGATGGTCGGCTTCTGGGGATCGCCGCTGCCGGTCCAGTAGCCGAACCAGTAGGAATAGGTGTATCCGCCGCAGTGCTGAAACATATAACTCGAGTATTCGGTGGACCATGGACCGTAATTGCTCTCATAACGCCAGAAGGCGCCGTGTTCCGTATGGGCGGCGGGGCAGAGCGGCACGGCAGTGACTCTTTTCCCGGTGTTCCGGTTGAGGCGCGTGAAAAATGCCGGAAAATATTTGCTCATCGTCTCAAAGAAAAACATGTTCCTTCCCCAGATCGCCGGCAGTGTCAAACCGTCATGGTCGGAAGAATAGAGCTGGCTGGCCACCCCCATTTGTTTGGCGACATTGAGGCAGGAGGCCTTGTAGGCGGTCATGCGCGCCCGGTTGAGCGACGGCAGCAGCATGGAGGCGAGAATCGCGATGATCGCGATCACCACCAGCAGCTCGATCAGGGTGAAGGTCTTCTTCATGGCATGCTCCTTTCTGCAAAAAATGGGGTATGATTATTGGTCGGAAACTTTGATCAGGGCGAAACAGTCGAGATTGGCGCTGCCGCTCAGCATCCGGATGCCCAGCCGGTGTTCCCCGGCGGAAAGCGTCAGGTCGCAGGGCAGTTCCACCCAGCGCCATTCTTCGGGGCTGTATCCGAAACCGCCGGTGCTGCCCCACTGGAGCGTGCCGATGTTTCCGGACGGCGCCTTGTCGTCGATGGTGATTTCCCGGAAGATCTGGGAATAGGAGGTGGCGGTGCGGATCAGCAACCGGTAACGTCCGGACTCCGGCACCCGGAAGGACCATTCCGCGAATTGGCCGGCAGTGCTCCAGTTGGTGGTGGTTTTGCCGCCGGAAGCGGAGGGACGGTCGGCGATTTCCACCGAGTTCCGGGTTTCCGGAGTGGGATTCTCGGCTTCCACCAGCACTGCGTTTTCCGGCAGACGGTAATCCGCCGGGTGCATGATGCCCCGGGCGCGACCGGCGTCCGAAGTCCGGAGGGCGACACTCCGCAGGTTTCCGGCGGTGGCAAGATAGAACAGATAGGTTCCCTGATTCAGAAAGAGGGTCGCGGAGTTCCCGGACAATGTGTTGGTATGGCGGGCGGAACCGTTGGAGAGGACGAAATGGACCGGCCGGTCATCGTCGCTGCCGACCTGCATGTCCAGTCTGGCGTCGGCGGGGATTTCCAGCGTTCCGGTGTACAACGTAGTGCTGCTGCCGTCCGACCGGGAAACTACGTGACGTTCAAGTTGCATCGGAACATCGTTGATGGTGAGGATTTGCACTTTCTCCGGAGCGGCGGTTCGAGGTTTTTGCAGAGCCGCGGCGCCCGGCGCGTCCAGCCGGAGCAGTTCCCGGTCCTGGATCCGGAGGGTGGTGCCGCCGGAAATCATGGCGTCGCGCACCGTGCCGTCCGGAGCGATCCGCAGCGCGGCGGTTTCGGCGTCGGTGGTGATGTTTTCCAGCGTGAACGATTTTCCGGGACGGCGATTGAAGAGGGCGATGATCCGGTCGTCGCCGTCCCGGGTTTCGACGCCGGCGGCTCCGGCGGTCTGAAGGGTGCGGTATTCCGGGGGCGCGGCCTGGTCGCCGGCGCGGGCGATGCGCATGGCGGCGAGAAATTCCGTTGCGGCGGCGGGCGCGGCGTTTTCCGTGAAGAGGCGCCATTCCGGCTGGGGATGCGGAATCACGTCCACGGAATAGCCCTGCACCGGATCGACGGAATAGGCTTTTTCGACCTGCATGGCGGTGTTTTCCGGCAGCAGCATGCGGCCGTCCAGCCGGGCGAGGGGGCGGACGATGGAGAAATCGGAACCTTCCGCGCGGGTGTCTTTCATTTCCTCGGTGTGGGAAAGGAGCTGCCAGCGGAACGTGGACGGTTCTTTTGCCGCAAGTTCATCGAAAATCACCACCACGGACGGTTTGACGAAGAGCAGCCGCCGGTTGAATTTCGACAGCTTCCCATTGTACACTTTCGGAGCGGAGGCGTCGCCCGCGGCGTAGCCGAATCCGGGAGAGTCGAAGGCTGCGGTCAGCCTGCCGTCCGCGTCCTTCTTGTTCCAGGACTGGCCTTCGCCGTTGACCAGAATGGTGTTGTGGGCCTGCGTATGGACGCTGTAGGCTTTGAAATGCTTGCTGCCGTACCAGTCGTAATAGCCGCCGTCGATGGCGAGTTTATCCCCGTAGGCGTTGATGACGAAAGCGTTCTGGTCGGCATGCTGGTGCCCGGCGAAAAATTTTCCACTGTGAAAGCCCACCGCGACGTTTTCCCGTCCGTCCGCGAGAAAGGTGTTGAAGACCGCCAGTCCGATGTGCGGATAAACGACTGACTGCGGGATACCGGTCGGCGGCTGCGCCTGCAGTTCGCCGTCCCGGGGAAACCCGGCATACCAGAGGGCGACCGGGTCGCCGGTCTGGCGCGCCAGGCGGCGGGTGAATTCCCGATTGACCGGTCCGAGGGAGGCGTGGTTCGGTTTGCCGTTGTCGGCGAAGGAGACCCAGAAGCCGTCGGTCGGCGCGCAGTACAGCGGGAACCGGGCGGTTTTCGCCAGCCACGGCTGCGTGTAATAATTCATGCCCGCAACGCTTTTGACCAGATCCACATAGCGGATGGCCAGACCGAGGCCGTAACTCCAGTAGGCCAGGCCTTCATTGTTTTCCCCGTCGAAACCGAGCGACGGCAGAAAGCGTGTGGCGTACAGGTCGGCGACGAAATCAAACCATTCTCGGCTCTCCGGATTTTCCGCCAGCGTGACCGCGGCGAAGGCCAGCGCCTGGGCCCGGTCCCAGGGATGATTCTGCGACTCGTTGCCCCGGAAGGGGTTGGCGTCCACCCAGAATTGCCGCCCGCGCGCTTCGATGGCCTTGCTGACTTCGGCGCGCTCCTCCGGCGTCATGAGGTCGTAGGCGGCGTCGAAACAGTAGCCCATGCCCATCAGCAGGTTGGCCGCCTGCAGGTCGGCGCGCTTCATCTGGCTGCCGCTCTCCGGATCCCAGGTGCGGCTGACCGCCAGCACCAGTTCGCGGGCTTTCTGTTTGAGGTCTTCCCGGCCGGTCAGCATGGCGGACTGACCGACGATGGAGAGTTTGTTGCCGGTGGAGGAAATGACGCCGCCGGCGATTTTGCCGTACCACTCCACCCAGGCGCGGATATTGGGATCGGCGCCCTCCCGGTAGGGTTCCGGATTGGGGGGGACGGTAAAATTCAGGAGTTTTTCCGCGGTTTTTTCCTGATTGGTGCCGTTGATTTCCGCATAATAGCGCGCCAGCGGCAGCAGCCGGGGATGGGGCGTGGCGGCAAGTTTGGCGAAGTCGAAAGCGGGGCGGGGCCAGTGGTGGCTGCGTTCCGGAATGAGCAGTTTGTCGCGGGC
>CASDQW010000062.1 GCA_949282965.1 uncultured Lentisphaeria bacterium | reverse complement strand
ACATACGTCACACTGTCGCCTTCACTGACGGCGTTGATCACCAGCGTTCCGTCCTCCGCTTTGACGGAAACTTCCTTCAGCTTCGCCCCTTCCCGCAGAGACAGACGGTCCAGCGCCCCGTCCCAGAGCGCTTCCGCCGCGGTCCCGGCCGTTGCTGCGGCCAGCATGGTCAACGCCATCCATTTCTTCCACATGATTCCACTCCTTTGTTCGTGTTACCTTCGGCATGAATCACCGTATGGGAAAAAAATAACACGGGAGCCACCGTTTTTCCAGCACGTTTTGTGAAAAAACGGTTTTCAGTAAGCGCGCAGCACCTGCTCGAAGATTTCCCGGAGCGCCCCGGCCTCGTCCGGACTGTTCTCTGCGGAAAAACTCAGTCGCACCCCGGAATACGCCTCTTCCCGGGACAGCCCCAGCTCCAGCAACGCCGCGCTCGGGCGATCGCTTTCCGCCCGGCAGGCGCTTCCGCTTGACGCGCACACCCCGTATTCCGAAAGCATCCGCACCAGCACCCCTCCCTGGCAGCCCGGGAACCACATATGAAGAATATAAGGTGAACTTTTCTCCTCGGGGACGGTAAATACCACTCTGTCGCCGCCGGGACCTGCCAATTCCGCCAGCGCCTCACGCATGGCGGACTGCACCTGCCGCATCCGGTCCAGTTCGCGTTCCCTCCGCTCCGCCCGGCGTTCCGCGGCAAACGCCAGCGCCAGCAGCAACGCCGGTTCCGGCCGGCCGAACCGATACTCCTCTTCCCGCAGCCGCCGCAGCTCCCGCTGCATCAGCGGCCACTCTTTCCACGCCGGATTGATCAGCAGCGCCGCACCGCCCGGTGCCCCCAGTTTGTGGCCCGAAACCGTCAGAAAATCCGCTGCCGTCGGCAGCGGCAGTTTCCCCGCCGATTGAATCGTATCCGCCAGCACCAGTGCCTGCGGCGCTTCCCGGCGCAATGCCGCGGCAAGAGCGTCCACATCCGTGATCCGTCCGGTTTCACTCTGGACATGGTGAACGGCCAGAAGTCGCGTTCGCGCATCCAGAGATCCCGCTTTCGGCAGCAACTCGCCGTCCTGCCGGGACAGAAAGCGCACTTCACTGTCCATACGCCGTAAAGCGACCGCCAGCGCCGGATGTTCCGCCCCGCTGGTCACCACATTGCTCCGCCCCCGGTGCGGCAGTGCCGCCAGGCAACCGAAGAGCTCGGTTCCCGTCATCGCCCAATGCACCGCCATCGGCCGCCCGGCTACAGCCTGTGCCAGACGCTCGCCGGCCTCCGCCAGTTTGCCGCGCAATCGGTAGGCCGCACCATGGATCGCTTCCTGGTTGGCGTAATCATGCCCTGCGCACTCCCGGAAATAATCCAGCACTTCCGGATCCGGCTTCATCGCCGCGGCATGGTCCAGATAAAGCGTTGTGCACGGCTCAGGCATCTGCTTCATGACGGCAACATGAATTGGAAGCTCAGTTCTGCTTCAGCTCCTGCTGAAGCTCCGCATCGGCCCGCAGCACCTGCTCGGCCTGTTCCCGGCGGAAGGCCTTCAGCTTCGCCGCCAGTTCCGGAGAACTCAGCGCCAGAATCGACACCGCGTACAGCGCCGCATTCTTTCCCCCCGCCTTTCCCGCGGTCACCGCCGCCACCGGAATTCCCGGCGGCATCTGCACCGTCGCCAGCAGGGAGTCCAGCGCGTTGAACGGCTCAGAGGCCACCGGTATGCCGATCACCGGCAGCGTGGTATGCGCCGCCACCACTCCGCCGAGGTGAGCCGCCATCCCGGCGGCGCAGATCACCACCCGGATCCCGGCGGCTTCCGCTCCAGCGGCAAACTCCGCGGCGGCCTCCGGTGTGCGATGCGCCGAAAGCACCCGGGCCACATACCGGATCCCGAATTCGTCAAACACCCGAAATGCGCCCTGCAGCACCGGCAGATCGCTTTTGCTGCCCATCAGCACGGCCACTTGCGCCTGTTCCGACATCGTCACTCTCCGTCTCTTTCCCGTGAATTATTCCGCGCTTTCAGACGCCGGCGTTTCCGCAGCCGCATTCGCTTCCGCGTCTCCAGGCGTGCCGAATTCATAGCTCAGCAGTCCTTCGGCAATTTCCAGCAGCGCCACATCCAGATGGTTTTCCGAATCGCACTTGATCATCGGACGTGCACCGAATGCAAGCTGATGCGCCCGCCGGGCGGCCACCACCGACAAAATCTGCGGATCGGGAATCACTTTCCTGGCCCGGGCCAGATAATCGTTATTCATTTTTTTCTCTCCTTGTTTTTCCGGAAAAGGCTCCGGCCTCCGGCAACAACCGGGCGGGGCGCGGTTTTTTCCGACCGCGTCCCGCCATGATTTTCAGGCGCAGAGCGCCTCTGTCTCCATCATCAGTAATCGATGATGTCGCGATGATTGTCGATCAACACCGTATCGTTCGACATCACCCGCATGTAGCGCTTCTGGAATTCCGGCACGGAATCCAGCACGTAGCGTTCAGCGATGGGCAGGCGCTTGTCGCACTTCAGCGCATCCCGCAGCAGCAGCATGCCGACGAACACGTAGGTTTCCATTTCGACCAGGCTGCGCGCCATCAGGTCGTGGTATTCCGGATCCTTCTTTTCCGACACGAACTTCACCGCGTCCAGCAGCCGGGCGTGGTGTCCGGCAATCACTTCCTTGAGCCGGAGCAGCTTGCCGGTGAACGGCAGCGCCATCAGTTCCGCCAGGCGCTTGTCGTTGTCGCGCTGGAGCACGCCGCCGATGGCGGCCACCACCTGCAGCTGCGTAGTGCCTTCGTAAATGTTGGTGATGCGCGCATCGCGGTAATACCGTTCGGCATTGAAATCCCGCATGAATCCGGTCCCGCCGTGAATCTGAATCGAATCATAGGCGACCTGGTTGGCGGTTTCCGTGGCCAGCGCCTTGCACATCGGCGTCAGCACCGCGGCGACGCGGTTGTAATACTTCTGCGCGGCGCGGTCTTCCGGCGTCACGTTTTCGCCGCGTTCGACCAGGTGGTTGTAGCCATTGCGCAGGTCGACGGCGCGGGTGGTTTCATACAGCAGCGCGCGGGCCGCGGTGATTTTCACCTTCATCGAGCTGAGCATGTCGTAGATCGCCGGGAAGCGGTCGATCGACTTCTTGAACTGTTCCCGTTCGGAGGCGTATTTGCGCGCTTCGCGGTACGCGGCCTCGGCAATGCCGAGCGCCTGCGCACTGATCGCCACCCGGGCGCCGTTCATCAGGCTCATCACGTACTTGATCAGGCCGAAACGGCGTTTCCCGCACAGCTGTGCCGGCACGTCGTTGTACTGCAGTTCGCAGGTCGCCACGCCGTGAATGCCGAGCTTGTCTTCAATCCGGCGCACCACCAGCTTCGGTCCCGCTTCGCAGATGAACATGGACAAACCGCGCCCGTCGCTGGTCCCCTCTTCGGAACGGGCCAGCACCAGGTGCACCTTGGCGCAACCGTTGGTGATGAAACGCTTCATCCCGTTGAGGTACCACTGACCGGTCTTTTCGTCCTGCCAGGCCCGGAGCCGCACCGACTGCAGGTCAGAGCCGAAATCCGGTTCCGTCAAGTCCATCGAACCGTCAAATTCGCCGGTCGCGAAACGCGGCAGATACTGCTGGCGCTGTTCCTCGTTGCCGAATTCGCAGATGGTTTCGGCGATGTCCTGCAGCCCGAAAAGGTTCTGCAGCGAAGCGTCGGCGCGGGAAACCATTTCCGTCAGCATGGTGTAAATCGATACCGGGAAGTTCAGCCCGCCGTAACGGTGCGGCAGCATCACGCCCATGACGTCCGCCCGGCGGAGGTCTTCCAAGTTCTTCTGCGTCAACGGGTGATAAGTCACCGTGTTGTTTTCGAAATGCGGTCCTTCCCGATCAACGGTCCGGGAACGCGGATCGATCCGGTCGCCGCAGATTTCGCCGATGACGTCCAGTACCCGGCGGTAGTTGTCGAGCGCGTCCTGAAAATCCACCGGCGCCCCTTCATATTTTTCCGCATCCCGGTAATTGTCCTCCCGCAGCGCCACGGCTTCGCTCAGATCGAGATGTTCGAGCGAAAACTGGAGGTCCGGATTGTCCTTGAAAAAGTTAGCCATCTTGTAAAACCTCCGTTACGCCTTGGCCTTAAAGGCTTTGATCATTTTCGGAACCACTTCGTTCAAGTCGCCGACGATCGCGTAGTGCGCCACCGAAAAGATCGGCGCATCCGGATCGGTATTAATGGCGATGATCTTCTTCGAATCGCTCATCCCGGCGCGATGCTGGATCGAACCGGAAATCCCGCAGGCAATGTACAGCCGCGGCCGCACCGTCACTCCGGTCTGCCCGACCTGGTGATCGTGGTCGATCCAGCCGGCGTCCACCGCCGCGCGGGAAGCGCCGACTTCGCCGCCGAGCACTTCGGCCAGTTCGCGGTTCAGCTTGAAATTCTGCTTGGAGCCGACGCCGTAGCCGCCGGCCACAATGATCTGCGCGCCCTTGAGGTCCACTTCCTTGTCGGCGCGGACCCGTTCCAGCACCTTGACCACGGTGTCCACGTCGGACAATTCCACCGGCACGCGCACGACCTTGCCCTTGCGGGAGAAATCGGGCGCGTCCATTTTCATGACGCCTTCCCGCACGGTCACCATCTGCGGATCGTCCCAGGTATTGACGATGGTGGCAATGATGTTCCCCCCGAAGGCGGGACGGATCTGCATGAGCTTGTCGGTATAGGATTTCTTATTGACCTTATCGTCGAAATTATCGATCTTGAGGTCGGTGCAGTCGGCGGTCAGGCCGGCCAGTTTTTCGGAGGCGAGACGGGGCGCGAGTTCGCGGCCCTTCATCGTCGCACCGAACAGCAGAATGTTCGGCTTGTGTTTGCGGATCAGGTCCATGATCACTTTGGCGTACGGCAGCACGGTGAAGGGTTCCAGCAGCTTGTCCTCGGCCAGGAACACCGTTTCGCAGCCGTAGGCGTACAGCGTATTCAAACAGCCTTCCAGCTGGTCCCCGAGCAGCACGGCTTCGGTTTTCACGCCGAGCCGGGCGGCAAGCTCACGGCCCTTGCAGACGAGTTCGAGACTGACGTCGGCGATCTTCCCGCCTTCCTGCTCGATGAACACCCAGACATTTCCCATTTTTTCAGCCATGATATTTTTCACCCCAGGGTATGATCGCTGATCAGTTCGTGAATGAGTCCGGTGATACCGGCATCGGTCGGTTCCACCGCCTTGGCTTCGCTCGCGGTCAGCACCACGCTCATGATGTTTTTGACCTTGGTCGGGGAACCCGCCAGGCCGATCCGGCTCTTGTCGGCACCGACGTATTCGGCGGTCCATTCCTCAATCAACAGCCCCTTCCCCCGCAGATCTTCCACAACGGAGGCGACGGCCTCGGAATCGACGTAATTCGAATCCCCCTGCGCCTTCAGCACTTCAGACGGAGTCTTCGCCCGTTTGTACTTCATGATCCGGTGTCCGGCCATCGGGCGCGGATCGTTGCCTTCGACCACCGTCATCAACGCCGGGAGCGGGGACTCGAGCACTTCATAGCCGCCTTCGATCGCGCGCCGCGCAACCACCTTTTCGGGGGTCAGTTCCAGCACTTCCTCAACGTAGCAGATCTGCGGAATGTGCAGTTTTTCGGCCAGCTGCGGTCCCACCTGGGCGGTGTCGCCGTCGATGGCCTGCCGTCCGCAGAGAATCAGATCGAATTTCCCGATCTTCTTCGCGCAGCAGCTCAAGGCATAACTGGTGGCCAGCGTGTCGGCCCCGGCAAACGCCCGGTCCGTCAGCAACACGCATTCGTCCGCTCCGCGGAACAGGGAATTGCGCAGGACTTCCGCAGCGGAGGGTGGACCCATGGTTCCGACCACGACGCGAACGCCATAGCGGTCTTTCAGTTGAAGAGCAAGCTCAAGGGCGTTGAGATCTTCGGGATTGAAGATCGCGGGGAGAGCTGCCCGGTTCACGGTCCCTTCCGGCGTCATGGCGTCGCCGGTAATGTTCTGGGTATCCGGAACCTGCTTGACGAACACGAGTACGGTGTAGCTCACAGTTTCGACTCCCTGTTTTTATTTTGGATTCTGGCGAAAAAAATCCGTAAACACAATACTTGAAGTAATACTATAACATGGCCTTTTCAAAATTTCCAGTCTCCCCCGGGGATTCCTTCTCGAAAAACAGCGGATCCCTTCCCAACGTCCTCACCGGTCCGGCTTCGGCGACAGCCGCCGCCCGGCCGTCAAAGTTCTTCCGGCGCCGCCTCCCGCGCAGCACGACGAACCCGGCCGGGGGGATAACCGAAGTGCTTCCGGAAGCAATTGGAAAAGTAATGCCCGTCCGCATACCCGCAGCGTCCGGCGATCTCCGCCACCGAAAGCGGCGTATTCCACAACAACGTCCGGGCCTTGTCCATGCGCATGCGACTGACCGTATTCCAGACCGTGCTCCCCTTGCTCCGCAAATAACGCCGCCCCAGCGTCCGCACGGAAATCCCGAAATGGGCGGCGATCTCCTCCAGTGAAAGATTGCGGTGCAGATTGTTCTGCAAATACTCGTCCACCCGCGACAGAAACAGCCGATCCGTCAACCGGGAGATGCCGGCCACCGGCCGTCGCCCGCTCATTTTTCCGCCCGGCGGACGCAATACGTGCAGTAGAGAATAGAAAAATGCCCGAAACATCTGCCGGATCACCGCCTGTGTTTCCGCCGTTCGGTCCGGCAGCAATTCCAGCATGGCGTCCAGCGCGGCCGCAGCGAAGGCAGGCAACGGAAACACCAGACGTTCATTCCCGGTCAGAAGCAGGCCGGCGTCTCCGATTTCCTCTTCCGTTCCGAATGATTCGTCCCGACGGCCGTCCGGCACCAGCCAGACAATCAGCAACGCCATCGGCGGCCGGAGCGGCCCCCAGGTGTGCGGCCTGTCCGGACCGGTCAGAGAAAAGGTGCCGGGCTGAAAATATTCGCTCCGTCCCGGCGCCTGAATCCTTCCGGTGCCGAGAAACACCACCTGCAGCTCCACGAAATCGTGTCGATGGAACGCCCCTTCCGGTGCCGGCGGCAGTGCATTGGTCATCCAGTGGACATCCACCACGGAAAAAGAATCCCCGCCGACATTGACATGCCCGACCACCGTTGCCAGTTCCGGCGTGATGTCGGCGACCCGGGCAAATTCTTCCGGATCACCCGACAGAAGATTCTACAGATATCCCCGGCTGCCGGAATGCACCATGACCCACTGTCCTTTTCTTATAAAATCTGGCCGGAGGCGCTCCGTACGCCACAGTGGAATTTAACACATAACCACATTATTTTCAATGTAAAAACTTTTTTTATGCTTGTTGGGCGTGTCTTTATTTTTTCACAATGTGTCCTGATCTTACACAGCAAAACCATTGACTTCCCTGTGCGGATCAGTATAATTACCATGGAACCCCATAAACGCATGAACCAACAGGGAACCACCCATGGAGCAATGTTTGCCGATGATCCTGCGTCCGCCGTCACTGCCGCCCCGCGTCGCCACTCCCGCCACCGACGGCTGGCCGAAGGTGCGACCAGATCGCGCGTTCGGGAAGTCCGCCTTTTCAGTATTGCGGGATACCGGTCATCGTCCGCCTCTGCGCTCCTCCCAATGCACCCCTCACAGGCATCCTCTTCAGAACCAGGCCGTGCGAAAGACATACTTCAACTCGGGAAGCTGCAATATGTTCTGTTTTTTCATCATTCTTGCCGTTTTGACCGGAACACTGTCCACGTCCCTCACCGGAATGGAGGTGGAAATCCCCGCCCCCATGGCAAAAATCCTGCACGACGGCTCCAATCTGGACGGGGTGCGGCGTTCGCGGATCGTTCTGGATCTGGCGGGCAACGAGTCGGAATCCTTCCAACTGGTCCTGCCGCCGAGTCCCGGAAGCCCGCCCCGGCAGGTGCGCGTGGCAGTTGCTGCCTTCCCCGTCGACGGCATTGCCGTGGATGTGTTCCGGGTGGGCTATGTCCGGACCGGCAACCCGTCCTATGCCGTATCCCGGGTGGGTTTGTGGCCGGATCCGCTTTTCGCCACGGAGGAAATCACATTGACTCCAGAGCGTTGCAGCGTCCTGTTTTTCAATGTCTCGGTCCGGGGAGAGGTGCCGGCCGGCGTATATCGGAGCACCGTCCGGCTGACGGCGGAAGACGGCGAGCGGAAGGACATACCTCTCCAGGTGAGGGTGCGGGATTTCGTACTGCCGTTTCCCGGCACCTTGAAAGTTCCGGTCGGACTGTATCCCGACCCGATTGCGGCCTTCTATCGAAACGCGATCGGAACCGCTGAACCGTTCAGCGATGAAGAATGGCGGCAATGGGCTCGGCTTCTTGCCCGAAACCGCATGACGCCCAAAGAACTGGGCACGGTTTACATGCGTTCCCTTCCCGACCGGCCGCTCGTTCCCGATCCGACCGTCGTGCGGGAAAATGTTCAGACGCTGGCGCCGCTGGTGGTACCGGAGAGCTTTCACTTTTTCCGGCTGCCCAGCGCCGTCACCATGCGCAAGCGCATGGACAACGGCCTGACCGGTCCGGCGCTGGTAACCGGCATGCAGCCGGAAGCCATTGCCGCCGCATGGCGGGATGCGGACCTGCCCCCCAACCGCCTCCTGTACGGCTGCGATGAACCGAAAGTCGGCGACCAGGAACTGCTGCTGCAGCTCCGCCAAACCTATCTGAAGGTGAAACAGGCCGTCCCCGGCGTCCGCATTCTGCAGACTGTCAGCGGCGCCGCTCCGATTCTGGCGGGGGCCGTCGATATCTGGTGTCCCAAAATTTCCGGCGCGTTTCATCCTTTTTTTCAAGAGCGCCGGAAGGCGGGGGACGAACTCTGGATCTATACCTGCTGCTCGCCGATTCCCCCCGCGGCCAATCTGTTCGTCGACCGGCCGGCAATCGAACACCGGATCCTGCCGTGGATGGCGGCCAAAGTGGGTGCGACGGGCTTTCTCTACTGGTCGTCCGCCTGGTTCAAGGGCGTACCGGAAAAGGAATGGCCGGAGGACGGCGACTGGGACCTCAGCCGTCATGAATTCTACTGGAGTGTGTGGATCCATACCAATGGCGACGGCATTCTGCTTTATCCCGGAAAGAATCGGAACCCGCATCCATCCATCCGGCTTTTCGCCCTGCGGGACGGTCTGGAGGACTATGAGTACCTGGCGCTGCTGAAACACTACCTGAAGGCGGTCGAGGCCCTGCCCGTCTACCACACGCCCGCGGGAGCAGCGCTGGTGAAGGCAGCCCGGGACCTCACCACCGTCCCGGACGAAATCGTCACCGATGCCGTCACCTACACCCGTTCCCCCGGACAACTGCTTGAGCGCCGGCGGCGGATCGCCGACATGATCGAACAACTGAAACACATTCTGGAAAAACAGGACTTCAAACGCTGGGGGAAACGCGATGCCTGACCTGATCGAACTGCAACGCACCCGTCCGGACTATATCGTATTCATTCCGCAGGGCAACGACAATCCGCCGGACGCCGCCAATGAACACTTTCTGGTCTTCGAACGCCGCGACGGCACGTACGCCGCGGTCTGGACCCAGTCCAGTTTCGAAGGCCGTTACGACCAGCATATCGTCTTTGCCGAATCCGACCGTCATGCCCGCGTCTGGAGCCGCCCCCGGCTGATCGCCGGACGCGACATCGATCCGGACACCGGAAAAAACATGTGCAGCTGGGGCTTTCCGCTGGTCAGCCGGTCGGGACGCATCTACATCCTGTACGTCCGGCACATCGGCGTCAACGACATCTGCAGGCACACCACCGGCATCATGACCGGCATTTTCAGCGACGACAACGGCGCCACCTGGTCCGAACCGCGGGAAGTCCCGATGCCGGCCACCGTCTGGGATTCCACGGATCCCGCCATGCCGCCCAGCGTCATCATCTGGCAGAAACCCCTGCGGTTCGGAGGCGGCCGCCATCTGGCCGGCATCACCCGCTGGGTCAGCCCCTCCCGCTACACCGTCCCTCCGGGATCGTGGATCAACTGGCACACGGTGGTTGACATCCTGCGCTTTGAAAACATCGACGACGACGTCCCCCCCGACCGGCTGCGCATCACCAACCTGACGGACAACGGCCGGACCCTGCGCTATCCCAATCCCAATTACCCGGAGCTTTCCGCCCTGCAGGAAGCCACGCTCTCGGAACTGCCGGACGGCCGCATTTTCGCCGTCATGCGCTCCGTTGCCGGCTGTCCCGTCTGGAGTCTCTCCGCCGACGGCGGGGAAAGCTGGAGCACACCGGAAGCACTGCGCTACCGGGACCACGCGCCGATCATCCGTCATCCGCTCAGTCCCTGTCCCTGTTACCGGATCGACCGGGAGGAATATGTACTGTTCATTCACAACCACGATGGCAATTTCGGTCCCTGGACCAACCATGAAGGCAACTGCCGCCGTCCGGTTTACCTGCTGCGCGGCCGGTTCCGTCCGGAAGCCCGGCAGCCCCTGGAATTCTCCGCGCCCATCGCCTTTATGGACAGTGACAACATTCCTCTTAACGGGCGCAGTGATCTGGCACTTTACAGCAGTATGACCCGTGTGGACGGGTGTCCTGTGCTCTGGTATCCGGACCGCAAACATTTTCTGCTGGGACGGTGTCTTTCGCGGCGCCTGCTCGACTCCGCCGTCTGGCCCTGAGCGGGAATATGAGGGAAATCGTCTGCTTCACCGGCGCCCATCGTCCGGAAACAGAACCTGATTTTGCAAAAGGCTCCTGAACGAAAAATGCGCACGTCAGGGTTGGACGGAAGCATCGACCGTCCGGGCATTGGCACGCAGCGTTTCCCACACGGAGGTCGCGGCGGCGCCTTCGTCCTCCAGATGGCGCACGACCGCTTCACAGTCGGCGAAGTCCCCGGCAAGCAGCGCCACATGGCCGTCCAGAAAGAGCACACCGACTCTTCCGTCGCTTCGCAGCCAGGGTTTCTCCAGCGCCACGGGAATGCTCGACGCCCGCAGCAGAACTTTTCCATCCTTCGGCCAGTTTGCGCCGCCGGCGATGAAAGCGTAGGAGGTGTTCTGTTCCGTCACCGGCGGCGTCGACGGCGTTGCTTCCTCATCGAAGGGGGCGACGAATGTCCGGGGCTGATGAATGCCCCGGCCGACCACGGACAATCCGGCGGCACCGGACACACCGGGCAGGGCCCCGTCATTCGCATCCTGGTAAACCGCGACAGCCAGCCCGATCATTTTCAAATTGGTCAGACTGGTCTTCTGATCCAGATCGCTCAAGGGGCAGAACCAGTTCTGCCAGACCCGGCAGCCGCCCGCCGCCAGCATCCAGCACGCGAGCAGGACTGGAACGGCATATCGTTTCATGGCTTCTTCTCCTGACCGGCCTTTCCGGCGGCGGCGTAGTATTCTTCAAACGCTTTGGAGGCGGGGGCCCGGTGCGGAGCGAATTTTTCCAGCAGCGCGGTTCCTTTGCGCTGATCCTCCAGCGCCCGGTCGAGCCGCCCGGTCCGGGCGGCGTAAAGCGCAGCCAGATTCCACCCGTCGGCATCCTCCAGCGTCTCCGCCCGTCCCCGGCGTCCGGCGGCGATCCGTTCCACCAGCGTCCCGGCATCCCGCAACGCCGCGGCGTCAAACGGGTAGCGGGTCAGGAGCAGCCACCCCACCGCGCCGTCTCCGGCCGGATCGGAAGGCACGTTCTTCATGTATGCTGCCACGATCTCCGGAATCCGGTCCCCATAGCGTCCCTGGCGGGACGCGAAGTCCAGCTGCATTAAATACAGTTTGCGTTCCTTCGGCGCGGCTTTCAACTGTCGTTCCAGCAATTGCCAGGCCTCCTCGACCCGGTCGGTGTTTTCCAGCATGAACAACCGCATGCGCAACGCGGCGGCATTGGCCGGATCCAGCTCCAATACCCGCTGCATGGCATATTCGGCCATGCGGTCTTCGCCGCTGCGCATCCGGGATTGCAGTTCTTCGAGTGCCGGAGAAATCTTCCGCTGGCGCGCTTCATCATAGGTGCCGGCGGCAAACGATTCAAGCATCTCGCCAAGATCGACCGCCTCGCCGTCCCAGATGATCCGGCCGCGGTAATCAATCACAAACGCTTTCGGAAAAATCGCGCTCCCCGCCATGTATTGCGCGGTCGTCTGCCGGGTCCGGTCCAGCGCCGTGGCAAAATTCGGATTCGGCAGTGTCGCAAAAAACGCCTTCGCCGCCTCCTCCGTGTCGAGGCAGAGCACCACCATCTTCACATTGGGAAACCGATGCTGCAGATCGTACAGCGTCGGCAACACCCCCGCACCAACCGCGGCATCCGCCCGGAGAATCACCAGCACCTGCAACTGTTTTTCCCGGTTCTTGTCCACTTTGGCCGGGACCAGGGATACCGGACCGTTGGACAGGAAGTCGGCCTTCAACTCGACGGCATCATCGCCGGTGTGCAAGGCCGCCACCGGGCGCGGCCACGCGACCAGTGCCAGAACCAGCGTCGCAATCATCCAGACGGGCCACTTCATCGTCCTTCGCTCCTTCTCTGTTACCGATTCGCCTCGAAAATCCGGGCCGTGCGCAGCAGTCGCGCCTCTTCCAGCGCCGGTGCCAGGAACTGCACGCCAATCGGCATGCCGGTTTCGGGATCCGTGCCGGCGGGAATGCTGATCCCGCAGTTGCCGGCAAGGTTCAAGGCGATGGTGAAAATATCCGACAGATACATCTGCAGCGGATCGCTCTTTTCCTGAAACTTGAACGCCACCGTCGGCGTCACCGGCGTCAGCATCACGTCGCACTGCTTCGCCGCCTCCTCAAAGTCGCGGCGGATCAGCGTGCGCACCTTCTGCGCCCGGAGGTAATAGGCATCGTAATAACCGCTGGAAAGCACATAGGTCCCCAGCAGAATCCGGCGCTTGACCTCGTCTCCGAATCCGGCGCCGCGGGTTTTGAAATAGGTTTCCACCAGATCCGGCGCCTCCACCCGCACCCCGTAACGAATGCCGTCGAAACGAGCCAGATTGGCGCTGGCCTCCGCCGTGGCGATGATGTAGTAAACCGCCACCGCGTAACGGGTATGCGGCAAAGACACCTCCACGGTTTCCGCGCCGAGCGAACGCACCCGCTCCACCGCGTCGTTCACCACCTTCGCCACGGCGGGACTCAGTCCTTCGGCGCCGAAATATTCCCGGGGCAACCCGATACGCATTCCTTTCAGGTCGTTTCCCGCTCCGGAAACGGCGTCGGCGAAACCGCCCGCCGCCGCCGGCAGCGATGTCGAATCCAGCGGGTCATGTCCCGCCAGCACATCCAGCAGAATCGCGGCATCCTGCGTATCCTGCGTCATCGGACCAATCTGATCCAGAGATGAGGCGAACGCCACCAGACCGTACCGGGAAACGCGACCGTAAGTCGGCTTGAGTCCGGTAATGCCGCAGAAGGCGGCAGGCTGGCGGATCGAACCGCCGGTATCCGACCCCAGCGCGGCCGGCACCAGTCCGGCGGCGACGGCGGCGGCGGAACCGCCGGAGGAACCGCCGGGCACCCGGGAAAGATCGTGCGGATTGGCCGTTTTCCGAAATGCGCTGTTTTCGCAGCTGGACCCCATGGCGAATTCGTCCATGTTGAGTCGCCCGAAGGGAATGAATCCCGCGGCCCGCAGCCGGGCGACGGCGGTGCTGTCGTAGGGCGACACCACCGTTTCCAGCAGCCGGGAGGCGCAGGAACAGCGTTCCCCGGCGGTGGCGATGCAATCCTTGATGCCGATCGGAATCCCGTCGTAGGGACTCCGAATTTTGCCGGCGGCGCGGCGGGCGTCGGATTCGGCGGCGGCGGCGCGGACGTGGTCGGCGTCCACTGCCAGGAACGCGCCGATTTCGCCGTCCCGGGCGGCGACGCGGCGGAGGCATTCCTCCGCGAGTTCCGCGGCGGACAATTCGCCGCGACCGAGCTGACCGGCCAGATGATGAATGGTGAAATCCGTCATGCTCATGATCAGTTCATTCCTTCCCCGGGCAGCACCTGCGGTACTTTGATGAATTCTCCATGCAGAACGGCGGGCGCATTGGCCAGCATGGCCTCCCGTCCCAACGGCGTCCCGGCGACGTCTTCACGCCAGACGTTGGCCAGCGGCACGGCGTGCGCGGTGGGCTCCACCCCGGAGACATCCAGTTTGCTGAGCTCGGCGATGTAGTCGACGATCGACTCCATGTCGCGCTGCAGCCGTTCCAGGGCGTCGGGGGCGATTTCCAGCCGCGCCAGATCGGCGACGTACCGGACGTCCAGCGATTGAGCTGTCTTTTCCACCACGGTCACGCCTTTTCCAGTTCCAGCGTCCGGGTAACCTGGTCGCAGACTTCGGACGGTCCGAAATACTGAATCGGACCGGGATAAACATAGGCAGTCTCCGTCGCCCATTCGGCACGGTGGGCGGCGAAAGTCTGGAACGGTTTGCCGTCCAGTTCCACCAGCGCCTTGCGGATCACCGGCTTGTCGTGGCCGTGGCGGCGTTCGACGTTCATGAGCATGGTAATCGGAATGCCGCCGGCGATCCATTCGGAAGCCGGACGCATGGTGTTGCGCACGTTGGCCATATAACCGGTCTTGCCCGCGCCGATCAGCGCGGCGGCGGTGTACCCCAGACTGTAGCAGTAGTCCGCATCGTAGTTCGACGGCGCGGCGCAGCGGCCTTCATATCCGAAGAAGTGGGTCTGCGTACTGAATTTGCCGTTGTACTTGCCTTCGGCGGCCATTTCGGCCAGCCGGGCCTTGACCATTTCGGCGAGCATTTTTTCGGTTTCGATCAACGACACCTGAACGTTGCCGTGGGGGTCGCGGTCGTTGCAGAGCTGGGCCTGAATCCCCTTCGGCAGCGACTGGAAAACCGCCGCGCAACCGGCGGACAGCCGCGCCGCGACAAACGCGGTCTTGGCGTCGGCGTCGGTCAGTTTGCCGAAAGCCTCGGCCTCCTGGGCCAGCAGGTCGTTGAGTTCAGCGATGAGTTTCTTGACTTCCGGCACGAATTCGATCAGCCCTTCGGGGATCAGCGCGACGCCGAAATTGCATTTGCGGGCGGCGCGGGCGGCCACGACCTTCGCCATGTCGTCGACGATCTGCCCGAGCGTCATGCCCTTGGCAGCCACCTCTTCGGAGATGATGGCGATGTTGGGCTGGGCCTGCAGGGCGCATTCCAGCGCGATATGCGAGGCGGAGCGCCCCATCAGTTTGATGAAGTGCCAGTATTTCTTGGCGGAATTGGCGTCACGCCCGATGTTGCCGATCAGCTCGCTGTAAACGCGGCAGGCGGTGTCGAATCCGAAGGAGGCCTCGATCCATTCGTTTTTCAGGTCGCCGTCAATGGTTTTCGGGCAGCCGATGACCTGAATGCCGGCGTTGTTTTTCTTGTAATATTCGGCCAGCAGACAGGCGTTGGTGTTGGAGTCGTCGCCGCCGATGATCACCAGCGCGGTGATCCCGAGCGCGCGGCAGTGTTCCAGCCCCTTGAGGAACTGTTCCTCGGTCTCCAGCTTGGTCCGGCCCGATCCGATCATGTCGAAGCCACCGGTGTTGCGGTAATCGGCAATGAAGTCGGCGGTCAGTTCCATGACTTCGTTCTTGACCAGCCCGTCCGGCCCCTTGAGGAATCCATACAGACGGCTGTCCGGGTTCAGCGATTTGATCCCGTCGAAGAGCCCCGCGATGACGTTATGTCCGCCCGGCGCCTGACCGCCGGACAGAATCACACCGACGTTGACCGCCGGCAGGGACGCCGGGCGTTCGGTGGCTTCAAAGGTCAGAACCGGACTGCCGAAGGTGGCCGGAAACAGTTCCCGGATCTTTTCCACATCGGCGACGGCGGTGGTCGGTTCGCCCTGCTGGATGCCGACGGCGGCGCCTTGACGCAGCGCGACGGGCAGTTTGGGCTGATAGGCGGCACGGGCTTTCTGCAACGGTGAAATCATGATGTCTCCTGTCTATAAGAATTGCCTTCTGAACATGAATGGATTTTCCGGTAATGTACCACGGGTCGGGCGATTTATCAACCCCGGGAACCGCACAAAATCCGGCAAAGCGCCCCGGATGCCCCGATTCGCTCAGAATCCGAATTCCGGCTGCAGAATGCCGAAATCGTCGTCATCGTCCGACCCGGCTTCCGATCCGCTTCCGGGCGCGGCAGACGGAGGCTCCGGCGCGGCGGAATCCTTTTCCGGCACGGCGGATGCAGCAGACGAAGCGGAAGATTCTTCCGGTGGGAGTGGTGCCGGCGCCGGTTTCACCGCAGTTTTCCGGCGGCGGGCGGCCGGTTTTCTTTTCGGCACGGCGGGAGTTTCCGGCATGGCGGGCAATTCCGCCGCCGCTTTCCCTTCCGGCGCGGCGGGCGCCTCTGCCGGCTGTTCCGTCCCGGATTCCGGCGCCGCAGCGGGGGGGGCCGCAGGATTTTCCACGTCCTTTTCCGGAACCGTCGCCGTTTCCGGAGCCGCGGGCGCCTCCACCGGCACCGCCGCATCTGCCGCAATCACCGTTTTTCCTTCCGGCGCAGCGGACGGCGTTTCCGCAACTGCGGATTCTTCCGGCGCAGCGGACGGTGCTTCCGGAGCTGCTGCGGCTTCCGAAGCCACAGGGGGCGTTGCCGCCTCGGATGCTTCCGGCACGACAGACGGCACTGCCGGAATTTCAGCGGCTTCCGGTGCAGCGGACGGCGCCTCGCCATCCGCTTCCGCCGCCGCGCCGGTCTCCGTCGCCGCCCGGCGCAATGCCTCCGCCTCTTCCGGCTCCAGGTAGCGCAGGTGAATGATCTTGCTCAAATTCTTCCCGCCGACGAGAATCCCCCGGGCCCGGGGCGTCCGCTGCGGCAGCGTCAGCAGATTCAACTCCTCGCTCTTCGCGCCGCGGCCCCCGAAACGCAGCTGGTAAACCGCATCAGTCCGGGGCGTCAGCAGTTCCAGTCGGCAGCCGCCCGGGCAGAGCGAATATTCCCGGTCCTTGATGAAGGATCCGATCACACTGCGTTTGCCGTAACATTTGCCCGACTTCACGTCCCGGTAAATCACTCCGAATTCCAGAGCCGGATCGTGGCGGCGGCAATCGTAAAGCCGCCCGACGAACAGCTTGTCCGGGGGCAGATCGGTGATCTTGTACGTACCGTCCTTCGTCACCTGCAGCAGATGGTCGAATTCGTTGCAGATGATCATGTCGTCGCTCTTGATGCCGGTACCGATATAACCGTTCTTGCGGTCCCAGCCGATCCGGATGTTGTTGAGGGCGGCGGCGCGCCGGTCGATTTTCTCGAAATGATCACAGATTTCGGTGCGGCGCGGATACAGCGGTCCGTATTTCTTCAGCAATCCTTCCAGGTAGGAAACCGCGTATTCCCGGAGATGCCGCAGATGCCGGTTCACCCGGTCGATCTCTTCCAGAATTTCCCGGAGTTCCTTCTGGTTCTTTTCGATGCTGAACCGGGAAATGCGGCCGATCTGAATGGTCAGCAGACGCGCCACATCCTCGTCGGTGATCTCCCGCCGGACCAGATGCCGGAACGGCGCCAGCCCGGCATGCACCTCGGCATAGACGGCCTCCTCACTGGCGCATTCCTCGATGCGTTTGTAAATGCGGTTTTCGATGAAAATCTGCGCCAGCGTCTTGGCGTGAAACTGGTCCTCCAGCTTGCCCAGTTCGATCTCCAGCTCCCGCCGCAGATATTCGAGCAGTTTTTCCGTATTGCGTTTCAGCACGCTGTGGACGCTCATCTCCCGGGGGCGGCCGTCGCAGATCACCATCATGTTGACGGAAATCGACACCGAGCAGTCGGTGTACATGTAAAGCGCCCGCAGCGCCTTCTGCGGATCGTACCCGCGCGTCGGCACGATCTCGATCTCGACCTTCTCCGCAGTAAAATCGTTGATGGAGGCGATCTTGATTTTGCCCTTGTCCGCGGCCTTTTCGATCGAGGCGATCAGACCTTCGGTGGTCGTGGTCGCGGGAATTTCGCGGATGATCAGCTTACGGCCGTCGATCTCAATGCGGGCGCGCAGATTGATCTTGCCGTTGCCGTCGTCGTACTCCGCCACGTCCATGAGCCCGCCCTGCAGGAAATCGGGATACAGTTCGTATTCCTCACCGTGGAGTTCCGCGATCTGGGCCCGGAGCAGTTCCGCGAAATTGTGCGGCATGATCTGGGTGCGCATCCCCACCGCGATCCCGTAGGATCCCAGCATCAGCAGTGCCGGCACCTTGACCGGCAGCACCACCGGCTCCTGGTTGCGGCCGTCGTAGGAGTCGACCAGCTCGGTGATGTCGTTGTTGAACAGCACTTCCCGTCCGAGATCGGAGAGGCTGCACTCAATGTAGCGCGGCGCGGCGGCGGGGTGTCCGGTGTAGATGTTGCCGTAATTACCCTGCTTGTGGATGAAATACTCCTTGTTGGCCAGCACCACCAGCGCGTCACCGATGGAAGCGTCGCCGTGCGGGTGGAATTTCATGGTGTCGCCGATGACGTTGGCCACCTTGTGGGTTTTGCCGTCGTCGATGCGGTGGAGCGACCAGAGAATGCGCCGCTGCACCGGCTTGAGCCCGTCGTCCACATCGGGAATGGCCCGGTCCTTGATGACGTAGCTGGCGTATTCCAGAAAATTATCATCCAGCATCGCCCGCAGATAGGCGTTGGTACCGAGATCGGTGGAACGCGCCGTCGCGGCGGCGCCGTTTTCGGCGTCGTCGTCGATTTTTTCGGGAGCCGCGGGCGGCGTTTGCGGCATTTCGTCGTTCATATCACGAGGTCTCCCGGAGGTTGTTCATAATGTATTCCCGGCGGTCGGCGTCGTTCTTGCCCATGTAGAATCCCAGCATCTGCGGGACATTGCGCATATTGTCGAGCGTAACCGGCAGCAGCCGGATGCCCTGCCCGATGAAGGCGGAGAACTCCGCCGGAGAAATTTCGCCAAGCCCTTTAAAGCGGGTGATTTCGCAACCGCTCTTGAGCCGGGCGGTCGCCTCGTCGCGCTCCCGGTTGGAGTAGCAGTACACCGTCTCCTTGCGGTTCCGCACCCGGAACAGGGGGGTTTCCAGCACAAACAAATGTCCCGACAGCACCAGCTGTTCGAAAAACGTCAGAAAGAAGGTGATCAGCAGATTGCGGATGTGCATGCCGTCCACGTCGGCATCGGTGGCGATCACCACCTGGTCGAACCGGAGATTCTCCACGTCGTCGTCCACGTCGAGCGACTGCACGATGTAGAACAGCTCCTCGTTTTCGTACACCTTGTCCCGTTTTTCGCCGAAACAGTTGTAGGGTTTCCCTTTCAGCGAGAAGACCGCCTGGGTGTAGGGATCGCGGCAGCTGATCATGCTTCCGGCGGCGGAATCGCCTTCGGTCAGGAAAATCATGGTCGGCTTGCCCTTCGCCCCCCTGTCGCCGCGGTGAAACTTGCAGTCGTTGAGCTTGGGAATGCGCAGCGACATCTTCCGCGCCTTTTCCCGGGACTGTTTTTTGACCTGCGCCATCTGGCGGCGCAGCTGTTCATTGCGGCTGATCTTATCCAGCAGGATCTCGGCGGTCTCCCGGTTCTTGTGCAGAAAATCCACCAGTTCGTCACGCACGGTGTTGACGATGGGGGCGCGCACGTCGGTATTGCCGAGCTTGTTCTTGGTCTGGGACTCGAAAATCGGCGCCTTGACCTTGATCGCGATCACGCCGAAAATGCCGTCGCGCACGTCCGACGCCTGATAGTTGCGCCCGGAAAATTCATTGATCGCCTTGAGCACCCCTTCGCGGAAGGCCGACAGGTGCGTCCCCCCGTCATTGGTGTACTGCCCGTTGACGAACGAATAGTACGTCTCGTTGAAATCGCTGTGGGTCAGCGCAAATTCAATCGTCTTCCCCCGGTAGGAGATGACGTCGTACAGCCGGTTGTCCGCCGGCAGTTCGGCCTCCAGCAGGTCTTTCAGACCGTTCCGGGAATAATAACGTTCGCCGTTGTAGTAAATCGACAGGCCGCTGTTGAGGTAGGCATACATCCACATGCGTTTTTCGATGTACTCGCCGCGGTAGGCGTAATTCGGGAAAAGTTCCGTATCCGGCACAAAAGTGACCATCGTGCCGTTCTTCTCGTCGGTGTCCCCTTCCTGCTCGGCCACCAGCACCCCGCGCGCGAATGACGCCTCATGGAACTTCCCGTCGCGCACGCTGCGCACGACGAATTCCTCGGAAAGCGCGTTGACCGCCTTGGTCCCCACCCCGTTGAGTCCGATGGAGAACTGGAACACGTCGTCATTGTATTTGCCGCCGGTGTTGATCACCGACACGCATTCGACCAGTTTCCCGAGCGGAATGCCGCGCCCGTAGTCCCGGACGCTGACCCGGGATCCGTCCAGCGTCACGTCGATCCGCCGCCCCACGCCCATGATGAATTCGTCGATGCTGTTGTCGACGATCTCCTTGAGCAGCACATAGATGCCGTCGTCAGGATGCGAACCGTCTCCCATGCGCCCGATATACATGCCGGGACGAAGCCGGATATGATCCAGGGAGCTCAGAGTGCGGATGGCGTCTTCGGTGTATTGCCCCGGGTCGACGACCGGGGACTGGTTTTCCATCTCGTTTTCCATAACCTTACTAAGGTAACATTTTTTGCTGAAAATGCAAGGTGAAACGCCGTTTTTTTCATCTTCTCCGATTGCCTAACACCGCTCCCGGTGATATATTGCGTCATATTTGGAACCGTCTCCGGACGGCCCTGTTCAACCCCCAGGAGAACCGTGAAATGGCCTTAGAACTGTCCTATGTCCTGATTACCTCCTACAGTCTGCTCAAATCCCGGACCGGCGGCATTCTTGCCCGGCTGCTCTCCCGCACCGAACTGGAACTGGTCGGCGCCCGGATGCTGGCGTTTACCCGCGAAATGGCCGACCGTTATGCCGCTTCCATCGAAAACGAACGCCCCGGTTCCCGGCTGCTGGCCGATTACATCCGCACCAACTTTCCCCCCGCCGCCGACGGCGCCCGCCCGCGGACCATGCTGCTGCTTTTCCACGGCGAACAGGCCGGGGAACAGCTGCGCCGCCTGGTGGGGGACCTGCCTCGGCGCGGTGCCGCTGTTCAGTGCGGGGAAACGCTGCGCGACACCTACGCCGACGTGGTCATGGATCCCCGGAATCCGGAAACGGTCCGCTATTTCGAACCCGCCGTGCTGACTCCCAATGATGATGAAGCGGCCCGGCGCGAACTGGCGATGCTGGCCGAATTCGCCGACGCTCAGCCCAACCTCATCGACCACTCTGTCGGCAGTACTCCGGAAGACACACGTACGCTGGTCATGATCAAACCGGACAACTGGCGCTGCCCCTCCAGCCGCCCCGGCGGCGTAATCGGCATGCTCAGCCGCACCGGGTTGCGCATCGTCGGCTGCAAGATTTATCACATGACCGTGGCCGATGCGTTGAAATTCTACGGCCCGGTCCGGGACGCGCTCCGCGAAAAACTCGCCCCGAAAATTGCGACCAAAGCCCGGGCGATACTGGAAGAGGCATTTCATGTCACCCTCCCGGACAGCGCCCTGCCGCTGCTCGTCCAGTCCATCGGAGTGGCGGCGGCCGACGACGAATTTTCCCGCCTGGTGGAATTCATGTCCGGATGCCGCCCGGAAAACTGCCCCGAAAGCGAGGCCGCCACCCGCAACAGTACCAAATGCATGGTGCTGATCTATGAAGGACAAGACCCCATCACCAAGATCCGCCGTGTTCTCGGACCGACCGATCCCGCCAAAGCCCCCGGCGGCACGGTCCGACGCGATTTCGGCAGCAACGTCATGGTCAACGCGGCCCATGCGTCCGACGCCCCCGAAAGCGTCGTTCGGGAATCCGCCATCGTCGGGATTGATCGGAACGATTTTTCCGAACTGATCCGGGCCGGTCTTCAGGCATGAGCACCCCTGCGCCCTCCCCCGCGCCCGCCGTGCCGGAAACGGGCTCCCGGAACGTCCGATGGCTGCTGCTGCTGATCGGACTGGGGGTGCTGCTGCACCTGGCGGTCGCACTGCCGGCACTGACGGCGGGGGAAACGGCCGTGCGTTTCTCCAGACCGGATTCGTCAGGCTATCTGGGACCGGCGCTGGCGCTGGCCATGGAGGGGCGCTATCTGGATGGTCCCGGCGGCGAACCGTATCTCTACCGGTCGCCGGGATTGAGTGTGGTGCTGGCGCCGTTTTTCCTGGTTTTCGGGGAAAGCGGCGCGCTGCCGGTGGCGGCGCTGTTTCTCGGAGTGGTCGGCGTGCTGACGGCCGTGCCGATTTATCTTACCGGCAGAGAATGGTTCGGAGAACGCTGCGGACTGGCCGCGGCAGCGCTGTTTCTCTTCAATCCGACAGGGATCGCCAACCGACCGCTGTTTCTGACGGACACGCTGTTTGCGTTTCTGGTGGCGTGGCAGCTGTATTTCTTCATCCGTTTCCGGAAGAATCGAAACGGAACGGATTTTCTCATGTCCTGCGCGGTGGCGGCGGTGGGCATGCTGGTGCGTCCGATCAACCTGGCATGGATCTTCCCGGCGCTGTTCATCCTGGCGGTCATGCCGAAACTGCCGTGGCGGCGCAAACTGGCGCTGGGAGGGGTGGCGCTGGCGCTGTTTTTCGCCATTCCCGCCCCCTGGATGTACCGCAACGCCCGGCTGGGCGCCGGCTGGGTGCCGGACATCAACACCGGGTCCATGTACCACCAGAACGGGGCCATGCTCCGCGCCCGGGTCAACGGTACCGGCTTTGAAGAGGAAAAGCGGAAAATTCTGGCGGAACTGGAAACGGAATTCGCCGACACCGACCGTTATCCCGATGCCAAAAGCAAAGTCGATTACCGCCTCCGGAAATTCCGGGAACTGATTTTGGCTCATCCCTTTCTCTGGTTGAGTCAGCACTTCCGGCCGCAGGTGCTGTTGCCGGACTTCCCGACCCTGTGCGAAAACTGGGGCCTGACCCGTTCCGACCGCGGCACGCTCGGCGTCCTGCAGCGGGACGGTCTGTGGGCCGCGGTCCGGCATTATTTCGACGGACAGCTCTGGCTGCCGTTCGTGCTGGCGCCGCTGCTGATTCCGGTGTTGATCACCTATGCGGGAGCGCTGTGGATGCTGATCCGTCAGCTGCGGGACTGGCGTCGGGAATATGTTGCGCTGCTGATCTTTCTGGCGTTCGCCGAATACTATTTTTTCCTGCCGGGACCGATTACGGTGCCGCGCTATCAGCTGCCGGCACTGCCGGTGCTGACGGTGCTGGCGGGGGCGGCGCTCTGTCTGCTCTTTGAAAAAATACGAAAAAAAAGAGCGGAGCGCAGCCATTCGCCGCAGGCTCTCCGCTCTTGACAACATGCATTCTGGCGGGAGGAGCGGGAGCTCAGCGCCTCCGCCCGAACGCGTTCCCGGTCCCCGAATCCGCTGCGTCCGGCTTTCCCGTCCGCGTCAGCGGATCGTTTTCTTGATGCCGTCGGCGGTCACAAGGTAGTCGATATTTTCGAAGGCCTTGTCCGCCAGAATCCGGGTATCCCTGGCAGTATCCCCGACGTGTCCGTCCGCAAACAGTACATTTCCCACGCCGTTGTGCCGCATGGCGATCCCGAATTTCGTATTCTGCGACACCCGCATCCCGAAGGTGATGCTCTGATTCAGCGCCCGGGTGTCGTCCAGCGTGTATATCGAATCCGCCAGCAGCGAGTAACTCGACGATTTCCGCATCAGCCGCGGCACCGCGAAGAAACTTTTCGCCACCCCCGCGCCCTGATAGGCCACGTCGCTGAGATACCGCGTCCCGTCCGTCCCCGCGTTCGCCCCGCCCGTCGCGTTCATCGGATAACGCGCCCCGTAGGCCATCGCGTACACCCCCTCCTTGCCGTCGTAATATCCTTTCTGATACACTCCGCTCGGACAGCAGGTCATCGGACGCCGGCTCATCGCATTGTACGGGGCGCCCGGATTCGTCCGGTCCCCGTAGAAGGTTGACGTCGCACTCTTCGTCAACGGACCCTTCATTCCCAGCGACTCCCGCACTCCGGACCGCGCATACCACGGAATGTATGACCCCCCGTACAGATACTTCAGCCCGTTGTTGTCCTCCGAATACATCAGCAGCGCCATCCCGCACTGCTTCAGATTCGACGTGCAGCTCGCACGTTTCGCCGTCTCGCGCGCCTTGTTCAGGCTCGGTAGCAGCATCGACGCCAGAATCGCGATGATCGCGATCACCACCAGAAGTTCGATCAGCGTGAAAAACTTCTTCATCCCGTATTCCCTTTACGTTATTTTTTACTGCTCCGCCCATGGAGAATGAACGATTTCGTAAGGCACATGAATTCTGATTCCCTGCTCATGCCAGTGCCGGATAGCCAGATCGGCAATGCCGGAAAAATTCTGAACGATACTCGGAATCGGCTGTCCATAATCCAGCAGCGATCGGTCATTATCGAAATCCCCGTAAAAAATCTCCCGGTTCAACCGTCCTCCAGTCGCAAAGAGGAATCCCAGCACACACCCCATCATCGCCCGTGTCGGAGAAATAATCACCCCCGGCGCCTCCGCCGTGCGGTTTTCTCCGACATACCGCTTGAGCAATGCGACGTTTTCCTCGAAACAATCCTGACGAAAAGAGAGGATCCGGTAAAACCGGCGATATTTTTCACAGGCATCGACAAACCCCTGCTGGCGCATGTCCCAGAGATCGCGACTGGAAAGATTCCGCGCGCTCGGCATGTCGAGAAACACCACCGTTTCTGCATTCGGCAATCGGCTCAGAAACAGTTCCGTCAGGTCAAAGGCCGCCTGCCGATGATCCGTGCCGATGTAATCGCAATCCGGAAATTCCCGATTCAGCAGCAGGAATCGCGACTGATCCCCCACCGCCATCGCCAGTTTTTCAAATTCCGTCCCGGAAACGCTGTTGATGAAAACACGCTGGAAACGGCGCAGCAGCTCCGGCGATTTCAACACCCGGTCGGGACTGATCACCTCGTAAAGAGAAGCATCCAGCTGCTCGAAAAGCCGTCCGTACATGGAAAAAAAGTTCCCCGACTCGCCCCACTGCGCGCGATGCTGCAGTACGGATTCCTTCCAGGTGACGATGGCGATCTTCTCCTCCGGCCCGTTCGCGACGAAAGTCCCGTTGCGGCGCGATGCCACCAGATCGCCGCTGCGGATCAATTCACCCAGCGCCCGGTCGATGGTAGTGCGGGTCACCCGGTACTGAGTAATGAGTTCATCCCGCACCGGCAACCGGGTTCCCGGCGGCAGTACCCCGGCCGCGATGTCGGCGCGAATCCGGTTGATGATCTCCCGATATTTGGGAACGCGACCTGAACTTTGCATACGCACACCCCTTTTGCCAATATCGCTTAATTGCCGTCGTCGAAAATCTGAAGCGCACGGAAACTCCGGGCGGGCACCGTCACCCGCAACGTTACAGCCGGCTTGATCTTTTCGCCGCTTACCACATCACTGATGCTGAGTTCTCCGGTATACCCCCGCACCCGGAACCCGTTCAGCGTCAGCCGCAGCGTCTTGTCGAAATCGGCGGAATTGAGCAGCAGCACCAGTGCGTTGCCGCCGAGCCGGAGAACGTACACCTGTTCCTGTTCCGCCTCCGGACGAACGGTAATCGCTTCCGTATCCGGGGTGCCCCGGAGCCAGAAGTCCTCGGTGCGGCTCAGCAGCGAAGCCACCCGGTCGACCGCGATCAGCGCGTTGCCGTCCATGACATTGGCGTACCACAGCATGATGCCCTGACGGTCGGAATTCAGAATGGCACGCAGCAGCTGCACGCTCCACACGCCGGGATCGCGGCGGATGACGCCTTTGTGATTGAAGTTTTCGACATACATTTCCGCAGGAATGTAACTGGCCTTGCCCCGCACCGCCGCCGCGGTATTGCGCAATTGATCCATGCTGCCGTAGTAACCGGCCGTGGCGTAATCGAATCCGGTGTCGGCCAGTTTTTTCCAGTCCACGCCGTACAGCTCGCGGGTCCGGTCCTTGTGCGGCCCTTCATCCACTTCATAGCCGCTGTAGACCTCGTAGCGGAAGTCCGGAAAGGATTCGTCCAGGACCTCGCGAACCAGCCGGGACACCCGCACGGTCAGATCACAGTTCCAGTCAACCCACTGCTTCCGGTATTTTCCCGAAAGTTCCTGATCGGTCAGTGCCGCATCGGCGGGAATGCCGGCGTATTTGCGGAACTGCTCCAGACCGTAAGGCGTCCGATCTCCACCCGGGCGACCGCCGAAGAACGCCCCGCGCTCGGCATCGTAGATAATGCAGGAATAATCCTTGCCGTCCATGGAGGCGGTAAAGAATTCCTTCAGCATGGCTTTCATCGCTTCCGGGTGGTCGAGCAGCGCGGTCAGCGAGGTTGTATCTACGCCGCGAGCGGCCTCCGGCACCTCATGCGACTTGAAATAATCCTGCACCTGATGCACAAAGAAGATCAACCCGTTGCGGATGCCGTATTTCGGCGCCAGATCGGATGCGGTCACGGTGCGGGGCGGTTCGCCGCGCATGTGGTACAGCGCGTTGATCCCCGCCCGACGGTTCATCTCCAGATACGTGGGCAGGAACTCCGGTTCGTAACCGGGGTAGTCGTAAGCCCCCAGCGTCATTTTTTTCGGCTGACTGCCGGAAAGCGCCGGGTGCACCCGGAGCGGGATCTCCTGTACCAGCTCCGGTTTGCCGTTGACGACCCGTTCAGCGCGGATCCGATAATCCCCGGGCGCGGTCTTCACCGCAACGGTCATGCTGAGAAACCGGTGCGGCCATTGCGACCGGTCCGCCGGAGCAAAGGACATGACGGCCAGACTCCCCGTCTGCGAAAACGTCTTCGGATAGATGCTCCGGCTTTTCACCGGCACCACCGGACCGGTTCCCCTCGGGAAATTTCGGATCACCATTCCTTCGGGCAGCGTCAGGCGCAATTCCAGCTCCGCCCCCTCCGGCGGCGCGGGAATTTCCCAATACATGAACTGCTCCAGATCCGTGGGAACATTCACCGGCTCCGAACGCGGCCAGATCATGATCTTCGGCGCCGGTGCCGACTCCGCGTCGACGACCGGTAAAAGTCCGCAAACCCCCAGACAAAGCAACACCTCGATTGTTTTTCTGATCATTCGTCCACCCTTTTCTGACAAGCTCCTGCACCTACTGCAACACGTTTCCTTATGTCATTAATTATAGCCCAAATAACCCGATATTCCAAATAAAAAACCGGGTTATTCCATTTTTTTTAATGATTTTAACCGAAAAATGTGTTCTTCTGCAGGAAAGGTTCAATCGCCGGAAAGGACAGGGAATCGTCATTCCGGTCGCGGATAAAATGATGATTGCAGGTTCGGTCGTCCGGGGAACATTTCTTCACCGGAGCCGCGGTTTCAGGCGGCACGGGAACACACTTATTCCGGCGTCAGGGCCGAAACCATTTGGGAACGCCGAGACGCCGCAAACGGCGCACCAGCGCCTCGTGCCGGGCGAGAATCTCCCCGCGTTCGGCCCTGAGTCCGGGATCGCGATAGGGCGCTCCGGCGGTGGAATGCAGCAGAATGTTGATCTCTTTTTCGCTCAGTGGCGCCGTTCCTTCCGGTGTTTCCCGATCACGGCACGCCACCGTCCCACCGCGTTTCCGTCCGAACGGGGTACTTGCCCCCAGCCCGAATCCCAGCTTCCACAAGGCCCCCCGCACCGGATACGCGCTGGAATAGGTGGCAAGCACGCCGCCCTCCGCCAGATGGCGGCGAATTTCCCGGAACCAGTCCAGCGTCCAGAGTTCGGGATTGCAGTCCGGCGAAAACGCATCCTGAAAGACCACATCGAAGGCCGTTTCCAGCCCCGGCAGCGTCCGCCGCGCGTCTCCTGTCGCCAACCGGCAGCAGGCAAATTCAGATCTGTATTCCCCGTCCGTTAGCATTGTTTCCAGAAACCGCCGCATCCATGACGACGCCTCGTGCAACGGCACCGCCGCCGCCAGCGTCCGCCGATCCAGCTCCAGCGATATCACTTCCAGACGTCCCCGCCGCAACGTCTCCGCCAGCCGGACCGCCGCCCCCGCGTTCACCCCCAGTCCGAAGCCGACGTCCAGCACCCGGACGAGCTCCTGCCGTTCGAGTCGTTCCGTCAGCCGGGTCGGCTCCAGAAACTTATGCCGTGTTTCGCCTTCCGCACCCGCCACCGAATGAAAATGCTGCCGGAACTCCGGATGATACAGCGTCTTCGACCCATCCGCGGTCACCACGCCGGGAAAACTCTCCGCCCCTCCCTCGGCAAAATACCGCCGGAAAAAATCAAGGAACTGCCCCTTTTTCATCCACCATCGCGGCGCCAGCACCTCCTCCGGATCCGCGTCCGCGCATAACCGCATGATCTGCCACCCTTCCGGCAATTCCCGCAAAAAGGCCGCCGCAGCCGCCGCATATTCGTATTCGTTGAGCGGCCGGACCGGCATTCCCGCCGCCGGGTCGCTCCACCAGCGCGCCAGTTCCGTTCCCCGCAGCACCTGCAATTGATGCAGCTTGACCGCCTGAAACGGCAGCCGCCCCAGTTCCCGCGCCGTCGCCGCAAAATCCTCCGTCGTTTCGCCCGGCAGCCCGAGAATCACGTGCGCGCCGCAATGGACGCCCGCCTCACTCAGCGCCCGGACCGCCTGCCGGACTGCGGCAAAGTCGTGGCCCCGCCGAATCAAATTCAGCGTCCGGTCATGGGCGGACTGCACGCCCAGCTCCACCCAGACCTCCCGGTGCCGGTTCAACTCACGCAGCCAGGCGATCGTTTCCGGCGGCAGCGCGTCCGGCCGCGTCCCGACGATCACCACTGGAAAATCCGCACAGGCCAGCACCTCTTCATACCACCCCCGCAGCCGCTCCACCGGCGCATACGTCGAGGTGAAAGATTGAAAATAAGCAATATAAGGTCCGTCCGATCCATAGCGTTCCCGCACATACCGCCGCCCCGCCGCCACCTGTTCCGGCAAATCCAGATGCCGGCTGAGATGCCGGGCCCGGCTGCCGTTTTCCGCACAGAAAACGCACCCTTCGCCGTAACGGTCCCGGCGGTTGGGACATCCCAGCGCCAGGTCGATCGGAATGCGCTGCAGCTTCCGACCGTAACGCCGGGCCAGATCGTCTCCGAAAAAAATCAGTTTCTCCATTGCAACTTCCCGCTTCGGGATTATCAGTAAAAGGGAACGGTCTTCAATGTAATACCGAAAGGGGGTTTTTCAATATGCCGAAATCCGGAATCCGCATTCAAATCATCGGCGGCGGCGTCGCTGCTTTTGAAGCCGCCGTCGCCGCCCGGAAGAGCGACGCCGACGCCCGGATCACCATTCACACCCGCGAAACCGTCCCACCCTATCGCCGTCCCGCCCTGCCCCGTGCGTTGCAGGGGGACCTGCCGGACCGGGAATTTCTCATCAAACCCGCCGACTGGTACCGGGAACAGCGCATCGAACTGCACACCGGCAGCGCCGTCGTCGCCGTGGACCGGGAACGCCGGGAACTGCGCCTTGCCGACGGCGATGCCGTGCCTTATGACCGACTGCTGCTGGCGACGGGCGGACATTGTTTCCTGCCGCCGATTCCGGGAATTGAACTTGCCGGAGTCCTGTCGCTGCGGGAATATGCCGACCTCGCCCCGATCCGCGAAGCGCTCGCCCGGACGAAATCCGCCGTAACCGTGGTCGGCGGCGGTCTGCTCGGTCTGGAACTGGCCGACGCCCTGCTGCAAACCGGACACCGGGTCCAGCTCGTGGAGGGCTGCCCCGTCCTGCTCGGGAAACAACTTTCCGCCGCCGATTCCGAACGGGTGCGACGCCATCTCGAACAAGTCCCCGGTCTGGAACTGCATCTCGGCAGCTTCCCCGCCGCCGTTCTCGGAACCGACCGGGTGCGGGCATTGCAACTGGCGGACAACACGGAGCTTCCCGCGGAATTAATGTTCTTCTCCACCGGTATGCGCCCCAATGCGGAACTGGCGCAACAGGCCGGCTTAACCACCGTCCCGGGCGGCATCCGGGTGGACGACCGGCTCCGAACCGATGATCCGGATATTTTCGCTGCGGGCGACTGCGCGGCATTCGGCGGCAAACCCGGTTGCGGCCTGTACGCCGCCGCCCGAAAAATGGGCACGATCGCCGGCACGAATCTGACTGGAGGCGAAGTCACATACCAGCCGGAGGAATACCCGCCGCGGATGATGGCACTGGGCCTCAAGCTGGCGGGGACCACGCTGACGCTCGATGAAAACGGTCCGGAAAAAGGGAAATGACCCATATATTTTCCGCATTTCGCTTGCGAAACCCGGAAAACATGGTATTGTGTCTTCAGGGCTTCGGGGGAAACACCTGTTTCTTGTTAAAAAAGCAAGGAGACTTTTTCATGAAGAAAACCATGTTGCTTCTGTCAGCCGCGCTGACAGCAGTTCTGTTCGCCGGCTGCGCCAGCGTCCAGGTGACCGAACGCGCCGACCTCAATGGCCAGCGCATTACCAGCAGCGGCGCCGCCGTTGCCCACATCAATGCTCAGAACTGGGGCTTCTACTTCCTGAAGTGGCCGCTCGTTACCGGTTCTGTCGAACATCCGGGCATGACCAGCTGGTTCGATGAAGATTCGGTGAATGTGCCGAAGACCGTTGCCCTCGTCACCGCCAAGGCGAAAGAACTCGGCGCCACCAAGACCGAAGACCTGCAGTCGGATCGCGGCAGCGTGATGATTCCGTTCCCGTTCCCGTTCCTGTTCTACATGCAGAGCACCAACGTTTCCGGAAACGCAGTCCGCTGACCTGTCCTATCCCTGCATAGAAGCCCAAAAAACAAAACACCACCCGGCCGGGTGGTGTTTTTTTCTAACGGCAATCCCCGGAGCACAGCCAATCGCAATGCCCGGCGAATGCAGTCTCAGCGCTTCTCCTGCGAACGCGGCTGTGGATATTTGAAAACGGTTTCGCCTTCCCGGCAGAGCCCGAATTTCTCCCGGGCCACCTTTTCCACGGCATCCGGAGAGGTTTGCAACGCACCCACTTCCCGGTTGAGTTCGGCACTTACCGCCTGCTTGTCGGCCAGACGGTGTTTCAGGTCGGCCAGTTCCGCGCGCTTCTTCTGGTATTCGCGGTAAACCGGCAGCAGCAACGCGGCCCCAGCCAGCAGCGCCAGGGCGATAATCAAATACAACAAATAGGAAGAGGTTCCGTTTTTCTTTTTCACATCCGCCATAGGTTACCAGCTCCGTCGTTACACCGCACCGCCGGAGGTGTCCGGCGGCACGGTCGCCCATGTTGTTCAGGACTGCGGTTGCAGCGTCAACAGAAATTCGATATTGGTCTTGACTTTCTTGAGCCGCCCCAGCAGCAGTTCCATCGCCTCGGCCGGCGGCACGCCGTTCACGGCCTTGCGCAGAATCCAGATACGCTGCATTTCGTCCGGATGCACCAGCAGTTCCTCTTTGCGGGTGCCGCTCTTTTCGATATTGATCGCCGGATAGATGCGACGGTCGGAAAGATTGCGGTCCAAATGCAGTTCCATGTTGCCGGTCCCCTTGAACTCTTCGAAAATCACGTCGTCCATGCGGCTGCCGGTATCGATCAACGCCGTGGCGATGATGGTTAAACTGCCGTGATTTTCAATATTGCGGGCCGCTCCGAAAAACCGTTTGGGCTTGTGCAGCGCGTTGGCGTCCACCCCGCCGGTCAGAATCTTGCCGCTGTGCGGCTGAAGCGTATTGTAAGCGCGCGCCAGACGGGTGATGCTGTCCAGCAGAATAACCACGTCATGCTTGTACTCCACCATCCGCTTGGCTTTTTCGATCACCATCTCCGCCACCTGCACATGTCGTTCCGGCGGTTCGTCGAAAGTGGAACTCACCACTTCCGCGTCCACGGAACGCTGCATGTCGGTCACTTCCTCCGGACGTTCGTCGATCAGCAGGATGATCAATTTGACATCGGGGTTGTTCTTCCGGATGCTGTTGGCAATTTTCTGCAGCAGCACCGTTTTCCCGGTTCGCGGCGGCGCGACGATCAGGCCGCGCTGACCGAGACCGATCGGCGTGACCAGATCCACCACCCGCGTGGCAAGATCCGCCGGGTCGTGCTCCAGCATCAACCGCCGGGTCGGAAAATACGGAGTCAGTTCGTTGAAGGGAATGATCTCCTTCTTCCGTTCCGGAGAATCATGGTTGATGCTCTCCACCTTGAGCATGGCGAAAAAGCGTTCCTTCTCCCGCGGCGTCCGGATCTGCCCGGCCACAAAATCCCCCGTCTTCAATGCAAAACGCTTGATCTGGGAGGGACTTAAATAAATATCCTCGGAACAGGGCAGATACGAATACTGCGAGGAACGCAGAAAGCCGAAACCATCCGCCAGCACTTCCAGATAGCCGCTGCCGTACATCTGGCCGCTCTTTTCCGCATTGGCCTTGAGAATCTCGAATATCAGCAGCGACTTCTCCAGCGCGCCGATGCCTTCGATCCCGAGTTCCTCGCCCATCTTCGCCAGTTCCGTCATCGGCTTCGCCTGAAGTTCGGAAATATTCAAGCTCGGCACAATGTGATCCCGGGTCATTTCCCGGCGGCCGCGGCGCTGCTGTTCGCGCGCCTCCCGTTCGATGTCATCGTCATTGGGCAGCCCCTCGATCACCGGGCGTTTCTCCCGCCCGCGCAGTTCCTCGCTGACCAGTTCCCGCATCACTTCATCGGCAACGGCATCGTCCTCCTCCATCATGCGGCGGCGGTCGTTGCCGTTGTTGTTACCATTGTTGTTACCGTTGTTGTCATCGCGCCGGCGCCAGGCACGATTGCGACGGCGATCATTGCGCTGCTCGTTGCGATCGTTGTGGTCGTTGTTCCGGTCGTTGCGGAAACGACGTTCCTGGTCTTTCTGCCCTTCCCGCCGGGATTCCCGGGGCTGTTGCGGCCGTTCCGGCGCTCCCGACTCCGGAGCCGGACTGGGAGAAACGGTGGGAGAAGCGGAATTTTCGACCGGATTCGCCGGCGCTACCGGCGTTTCTTCGGCGGCGACCGGAGGCGGTGCGGCGACCGGTTCGGTTCGATCGAACAAAGTATCTTCCGCCACCGGCTTGACTTTGCGCGGACGGCCGCGCCGTTTCGGCGCCGGAGACGGCGTCGGTTCACCGGATTCCGGCGGATTCATCGGTTGATCTGTCATAAAATGTCACACTTTCCTGTTCAGAATTTTCAGCAATTCCACACACTGCATCTGCAAATAAGCCGCCGATCCGTTATTGATCAGCGCATAATCGGCTCGTTCCAGTTTCCGCTCCGCCGGCCACTGCCGCGCTTCGCGCCGGAGGATCTCTTCTGCCGCCAGCCCCCGGGTCCGGAGCCGGGCGTGACGCAACGCCGGTTCCGTCCAGATCCCCACAGTGGCGTCAAACACCCGTTCCCAGCCCAGCTCAAACAACAGCGGCACTTCCCATACCGTCATATTTTCCGGTCGCCGGCGGGCGGCGGCGATCGCGGCCGTCATTCGCCGTTCCAGTTCCGGATAGATCAGCCCGGTCAGAAAATCCAGCTCCGACTGATCCGCGAAGACAATCTCGCCGATCCGGCTGCGATCCACCTCTCCAGTAGCGGTAAAAATCCGATTGCCCCAGCGATTCGCCAGTTCCCGGACCAGTTCAGAATCCGGATCCCGGTAGAATTCATGACACAGACGGTCGGCATCATGTACTTCCGCTCCGGCGGCAGCAAACGCCGACAGCGCGGTACTTTTTCCGCCACCGATGGCGCCGGTCAGTCCCAGAATCATACGCGTTGAGAAATTCCTTTATCGGCAGCGGTCCCCAAACGCACCACCGATGACTGAGAAGATTGGGAAAATCGTAAAAACAGTCCCTGCCCCGCAGGTATTCGTAAGTTTTGTTATAAATTAGCTTGCATTTGCCACATTGTCAAATCTATTATCAATAAATTAAAAAAAACTCCTCTCCCGGAAAAACGCAACCATGAAAAAACCGCAGATTCTCACCCGTACCCAGTTGGCCGCCGGCCGTCACCTTTCGTTACACATCATCGAATTCATGGACGACCGGGGACGGATCCGGAAATGGGAAGCAGCGGGGCGGGTCGGCGGCCTCGGCGCGGTCATGATCATCGCCACGCTTCAGCCGGACGATCGGATCGTGCTGATCCGCCAGTTCCGCCCCCCAACCGGAACCTACCTCATCGAATTCCCCGCCGGCCTGATCGATCCCGGTGAAACGCCGGAGGAGACCGCGGTCCGGGAACTTTTCGAGGAAACCGGGTACCGCGGTGAAATCGTCCGGGTCCTGCCCCCCGCCTACAATTCCCCCGGCATGTCGGGAGAAACCATCACCACCGTCATGATGAACATCCATGCCGATTTGTATCGGGATAATCCGCCGACCCCGCATCCGGAGGATTCGGAGTCGATTGAATGCTTCACGGTCCCCCGCGGCGAACTGATCCCGTTCCTCAAAAACGCACAAAGCCATGGCGACGGTCTGGATGCGAAAGTGGTCGCCTACGCCATTGCCAACGCCTCATGAAACATCGTTTCGACCGCCTGGCCGCCGTTCTGACCGCTCCGGACGGCCCCGCTCCCTGGTGCCGGGCCGGCGCCACGCTGGCGCTCGGTGTACTGCTTCTTGCCGCACCGGAGACGGCGGCGAAAGTACTGACGATCGTGCTGTGGCTGCCGATACTGGTACCGCCGCTGCTGTTTCTCCGGTTCCGGAAACGACTGAGCCGGGCGGGAATAATCATCCTGCTCCTGATCCCGATCACCGTGATCGCGCTTTTATTCCGATCCTTTCCCGGTCTGTCCTGGCACCGCCAGGCGCTGCCCGGGGCGGGGCTGTGGGCAGCGGTCGCCGCTGTGGAGCTGCTGATTCGGGCGGGAATCCGCCAAAACGGCTGGGCCATGCGCCTGACCGGGCTGGCCGGAGGTGTCTTGAGCGCAGCGGCCGGATATGCGTTTCTGATGAAAAAAGGCGGAGGCTTTTACGGTGCCTCGGATCTGCTCGGTGTTTTTTTCGTCGCACTCGGCTGTCTGATGCTGACTGGACTGGCTTCGCCTTCTCCGTCATGACATTCTGATTTCTGGAAACCATCACCCCCGGGAGGAAGCTCTCATGCTGTTTGTCGCCGCCGCCACCACGACCGAACTGCGTTTCGCCGCTTCGGAAACCACTCGATTCTTTCACGCCGCCGCGGATTGGTTCCGACAGGAATATCCACAAATTCTGGGCTCGCTGCTGATGCTCGCCTGCGCCATTCTGACGGTGCTGCTGTTTCATCTGCTTATCGTCAGACTGCTGCTGCCTTGCGTCATCCGGAAAAACCGGAACCGACTCGGCGCCCTGATCCTCGAAACCAGCGCCGCCCCGTTCTGCGGCCTGCTGCTGACTGCCGGCACCTATTTCGCGCTCTGGCCGTTGCTGGAAACCCTTTCCGCCGTCGCTATCGGCCGTATCGACCGCCTCTTCCTCGCCATCGCCGCCGGAGTCGCTGCCTGGGAACTGCTGCGCGCCACCCGGATCGTCGATTTTCTGCTGCGCCGCGCCGCCGGAGGCTTTCATGCCGAACTCGACGAACTCTGGCTGTCCCTCATCAACAAGGCTCTCCGCGTCACCATCTGCGTCCTCGCCGTCTTCTTTATCGGCCAGAGTATCCTCGGACTGAACATCTCCGCCATGATCGCCGGCGCAGGCGTCGTCGGTCTGGCCGTCGCCCTCGCCTCCCGCGACACCGTTTCCAATATTTTCGGCTCGCTCATGATCGCCATGGACAAACCGTTTACCGTCGGGCAGCGTATTCGCGGCACCGGATTCGACGGCACCGTCGAACATGTCGGATTCCGCAGCACCCGCATCCGCCAGAATTCCGGACACATCTTCTCCATCCCCAACAGCAAAATCGCCGACGTCGGCCTGGACAACCTCTCCCAGCGCGCCTTCCTCAGACATACCTTCGACCTGAACCTCCCCCAGACCAGCCGCCAGCAGCTGGAACAGACCATTCAAATCGTTCAGAACCTGTTCACCAGCCGCCCCTTCGCCATCCCGGAAGATCCCGTCCGAATTCATTACAATTCCTTCGACCAGAAAAACATCTCCATCCGCGTCATCATCCCCTTCCATCACCCCGACCTGCCCCGCCTCCAAACCTACCTCGAATCCACCCACCTGCAACTCATCGACACCCTCTCCGCCGCCAATATCCCCGCCTCCACCCCCGTCTTCCCCGACCACCTGTCCTGACCCCGGTTCCCCGTCCAGACGAAAATGATACCGGGGAGAGAAAAAACCTTTTCAGGAAAGGTTTTTTTCTCTCCCCCGTCCCCTCTTTTTTTCCAAACCTTTTCAGATTCTCCGGCGCTTTTTCTCTCCGGCAACATGCCGGAAAGAAAAAGCGCGGAAAAATGGAAAAGTTTTTGTAAAAGATGAGGGGGGCGGGGGGAGAAGAAAGAAACTTTTTTCAAAAAGTTTTGTCTTCTTCCCCCGGAGTCACACTTTCCGTCTGAACGGGGAACCGGGGTCAGGACAGGTGGTCGGCGCGGCGGGCGGCGAGTTTGCGGGCGCGGCGGGCGCGGTAACGCAGGATCAGCTGCAGAGAGATGAAATACCCCAGGACACTTGAGATGATGGCGAAGAGCAGGCCTCCGGCGAAGAAGGCCAATCCGAGTTCGAGACCGAGCCGGCTGAGTTCGGTCAGGACTTCCCGCCAGGATTCGCCGGACATCAGCGCCTTGAGTTTTCCGGACACCTCGGCATAGCTCAGCGGATTGAAAATGAGATAGCTGCCGATGTAGCACTGGACCGGGTAGATCAGAAAGACGGTGAGGTGATTGGTCACGAACGTGAACGCTCCGGCCATGACCTTGGAGGTTTTAAAAAGGAAGGCCAGCGGGATGACCACGGCCAGCTGCAATCCCATGGGAATGAGGAATCCGACAAACAATCCGAGGGCAACACCCCGGGCGGTGTATTCCGGCGTGCCGGAATGCCGCATCAGTTTGAGATAAAGAACCCGGAGGGTCTGCCAGCGAAAATATTTCCACATTCTTGGACTCTCAGTTGAACGCCTTGAATGAAGATAATACTGCCGAAATGTGAAAAAAGCAATCCCAATGCCCTTTACATGCTCCGTTTTGTGCGGTATTTTTCCATAAGGCTCCCCGGTGTGCCGGATAATCCGCGGCCGGCGGGATCGCCTGAAGTCAGAGTTGCAAAGACAGAAAGCCAGAAAGCTGAAATTCATCATGGAACCAGCACCCAAATCGCTGCGGCTGGCCGTGGCGTTGTTCGGCCGGACCAATTCCGGCAAGTCCACTTTGTTGAACCGGATCGCCGGACAGACGGTCGCCATCACGTCTCCGGAACCCGGCACCACCACCGACTGCGTGGAGAAAGCCATGGAACTGCTGCCGGTCGGTCCGATTTTGCTGATCGACACCGCCGGGCTGGATGACCCCACCCGCCTGGGCACGGAACGGGTTGCCGCGGCGCGGCGAATTTACGACCGGGCGGACGTGATTCTGCTGGTCGTGCCGGCCGGGCAATGGGGTGAAGAGGAAGAGGAAATTCTGCGCGCCGCGGCGGAACGAAAAATCCGGGTAATCCCGGTCGTCACCTTCGCCGACCGGACGCCGCCGGACGAAACGTTTCTGACCATGCTCCGGGAAAAAACCGGACTGGCTCCCCTGCTGAGCGATCCGGACCGGGACCGGCTGCTGACGGAATTGCGGACCCGGCTGCTGGAAGCGGCGCCGGACGATTTCGTGGAGCCGCCTCCGCTGCTGGCCGATCTGGTCGGCGCCGGCGACACGGTGCTGCTGATCGTGCCGATTGACAAACAGGCGCCGAAGGGGCGGCTGATCCTGCCGCAGGTGCAGACGATCCGGGACGCGTTGGATCTGGGGGCGCTGCCGCTGGCCTGCCGGGAAACGGAGTACCGCGCGGCACTGGCCGGACTGCGGACGCCGCCGGCGCTGGTGGTCTGCGACTCGCAGGTGGTGGATCTGATGGTGCGTGAAACGCCGCCGGAAGTACCGTGCACCACTTTTTCGATTCTGTTTTCGCGTTTGAAAGGCGACCTTGCCGCCTACGCCGAGGGGGCCCGGACCATCCGCCGCCTGCGACCGGGCGACCGGGTGCTGGTGGCGGAGGGCTGTACGCACCATGCCACGAACGACGACATCGGCCGGGTGAAGATTCCGCGATGGCTGGCGGAGAAAGCCGGGGGCGCGTTGCAGATCACCGTCTGTGCCGGGCGGGATTATCCGGCGGACGTTTCGGATTACCGGCTGATTGTGCACTGCGGCGGCTGCATGCTGAACCGCCGGGAAACCCTGCGCCGAATCGAACTGGCCCGGGCGGCGGGGGTGCCGATCACCAATTACGGCATGGCGATTTCGGAGTGTCGCGGTGTTTTCGACCGGGTCATGTCGCCGTTCGACCGGAGGTAACGCCCGGTGCGGGCGCGTCTCCGGAAAAAAGGGAAACGGATTCAGCGCCCGACCACCGCGATGGCGAACACCCCGGTGGACATCGGCAGCGAGGTGAGGTTCAGCTCGGCCTTGACGAAATAACGCCGCTCCGCCCCGGTGGAAACCACCAGATCCTCCACAAACGTCAGATCGCGCGTGACAATCGCCTGATTCGAAGGCATGAGTTCCAGCGTGTAACGCAGTTCCGGCTTTTTCACCTCGTCGTTCATGGCCATCCAGGCGTTTTCGTCCGGTTTGGTCATGTCGGGCAGCCAGGGCTGGCAGAAGAGCCGGATGTTGTCGACCTCGTTCATGCGCCATTCGGGAATCCGCAACGGACGGCCGCCGACGTTCTTCAGCGAAAAAGACAGCCGTGCCGGTTTTCCGGCGTCAAAGGACAGCTGTCCCACCGGTCCGAACGTAACCTGGGCGTTCTTAATCCGTTCAAATTGTGTATCCTTCGAACGAAATTCACCGAATCCGGGCGAATCCGGCCGTTCCTCCCGGACGCATCCGGAGGTAATTGCCAGGATTGCCAGGATCGCCACACCCGCCGGCAGCGCCAGGCAGAGAACATGTCGTTTCATCGGGTTCTTTTCCTTACCGTCTTTTCGCCGATGCGGCTGCGGAACACCACGATCATGATGACGATGTAACACGCCACCAGCACCCACAGACTCGTTTCCGTGGCGAAGAGTTCTCCGGTGGTCATTTCCTCGGCGTTCTCGATGAAATTCTTGCGGTTGAAATTCACCACTCCGATAATAATGTAGTAAACCCCCGTCCAGAGGGCGCAGCAGATGATGGTGGCGACCAGTTTGAACAGCTTGTCGCCGAGATAATCCCCCAGCTGTTTGGCGGGATATTCCGTATACACCGGTCCGAGTTGTCTGCGCAGGCTCATACGCGTTTCCTTCCGTTTTCCCGTTCCCGGTAAGATACCGCCGGAAAGAGGTTTCGTCAAGTCCCGGAACGAAGATGCCGGCTTTTTCCTGAAAAGCGCCTTGCTTTTCCGGGAAAGCGGGCCTATCTTTGCAACAGACCGCCCGGCGGTCCATGGATTTTATTCAACCTCAACCCAGCCAAACAGGGGACGGCAGCATGAAAATCTATATTTTCGCGGACATGGAAGGATGCAGCGGAATCAGCAACGGCGAATTCATCGGCGGCGGAAGGCCGCGATTTGCGGAGCTGGGCTGCAAATTCATGGCCGATGACATCAACGCCTGTGTCGCCGGTTGTTTCGATGCCGGGGCGACTGAAGTGATCGTTCGCGACGGACACAGTTCCGGCTTGAATTTCTCCGCCGCCGACATCGATCCGCGGGCACAGGTGATTCAGGGTGATACGCCCGGCATCCGGTTCGCCGACATCGACGGATCGGCGGGGCTGATTCTGCTCGGATACCACGCCATGGCCGGTACCGCCGGCGCCCTGCTGGATCACACCTATGCCTCCAGAAGAATCCAGAACCTCTGGCTCAACGGCAGAAAAGTCGGAGAAATCGGCCTCGACGCCGCCATTGCCGCGGAACACAACGTCCGCGTCCTGCTGGTCACCGGCGACGACAAAGCCTGCCAGGAAGCCGTCTCCTGGATTCCCGGCGTGCTGGCCTGCCAGGTGAAGAAATCCTACGGCACCCAGAGTTCCCGGCTGCTCTCCCCGGAACTCGCCCACCAGATGATCCGCGAACGTACCGTCGAGGCCATCAAACGCCGCGCCCGGGTCCGCAAAATCAAAGTGGACTATCCGGCCACGCTGCGCTGGGAATATCTGGAACGCATGCCGATACCGGCCGACGAACGCTACAATATGCTGGATGCGCGTAGTTTTGAACGCACCGGCGATTCCCTGGAAAATCTGCTGCTGCGCTGACCTCCCATGCCGCATGTTCCAGCTTCCGCCGCCGGAACCGCACCGGCTCCGGCCCGGAATGACTCCGGGCCGGACGCGGATGCGGTGGAACCGGTCGCGATCAACGGTTTTGAACTGCTCAAAGAACTCGGTCACGGCGCGAACGGGACGGTCTACCTGGCGCGTCAGATCGCGCTTGATCGTCGCGTGGCACTGAAGGTACTTTCCTTTGAAAAGGCGGCGGACCCGGAATTCGTGAAAATCTTTCTCTCGGAAGCCCGGGCCGCCGCACAGCTGAATTGCCCCCGGATTGTACAGGCCATTTCCGCCGGGAAAACCGCGGACGGCCGCCCCTGGTTCGCCATGGAGCTGGTCGAAGGCGGCAACGTCGAGGATCTTCTCGCCGCCAATGGCAAACTACCTGTTCACGAGGCTTTCCGCATCGCCGCCGCCGCCGCCGAAGGGCTGGAGTACGCCTGGGAAAACGCGCATTTCATCCATGGCGACATCAAGCCAGCCAACCTGCTGATCCGCCGCGCCGACGGCGCAGTCAAAATCGCCGATCTCGGTCTGGCCGGACCGACCAGCCACAGACGGGGGCCCGCCATGGGAACCCCCATGTACGCGGCTCCGGAAGTGATTCTCCCGGATATGGGGGAACGGGATTGCCGCTCCGACATGTACAGTCTCGGCGTCACGCTGTATGAGATGCTGACCGGCTCCGCGCCGTTCTCCGGAACCCCGGCGGTGATCATGGAATATCACCTCCACGAAATTCCCAAGCCCATCATCCGCCTGATGCCGGATCTCCCCCCGGAGCTCGCGGATTTCATCGACCGGCTCCTCGCCAAACGCCCGGAAGACCGTCCCGGCTCCTGGAGCGAGGTGCGGCAAATTCTGGCGGACGCCGCCGATGCGACGGCAGAATTGCCGAATCCTGCCGCCCAGGAAACGCCTCCGCACCAACCGCGCCGGAACCGGCTCTTGACCGGGGGCGCAATTGCGATTGCGCTGACCGTCGCCGCCGCTGCGGCGACGGTGATATGGCGCTTCTGTTTCTGATCCGGCGCCCCGGAGCCGTCCGTCCTCAGCCGAACCACTCCAGCTGACGGAGAAACGCCTCATCCTCCGCCACCGTCCGCCCCCGGGTGGTCAGATAGCCGCCGGTCATCAGGCTGTTAAGCCCGGACAACATCAGCAGCCCCATGAAATCCTTCATCATCGTCTCCCGGCCCGCCGCGAACTTCAACATGATCGCAGGATTGATCAGCCGGATCATGGCGAAGGAAACCGCAACTTCCGCCGCCGAAATCAACGGCTGCCGCTCCAGCGGCGTCCCCGGAATCGGAATCAGCACATTGAGCGGTGCGCCGTCCACCCCCAGTTCGCGCATCGCCAGCGCCATCTCCACCCGGTCCGCCATCGTTTCGCCAAGGCCGATGATGCCGCCGCAGCAGATGGAGACCCCGTACCGCTGCAGAAAACGGATGGTCGCGATTTTCTCATCGATGGTGTGCGTGGTGGCGATCAGCTCGGCATACCGCTGCGGCGCCACCTGCAGATTCATATTGTAACGCCGGACGTGGTGTTCCGCCAGCGCCTTCGCCGTCGCTTCGCTCAGAATCCCGATCGACACGCAGAGATTCAGCTCCGGATAAGCCTCGTGCAGCGCATCCAGCGTCTCCAAAATCGCCCGGAATTCCGGTTCTTCCGGGTCGGTGTATCCCCGCCCGCTGGTTACATATCCGAAAAAAGCCACCCCGCTGGACGCCACCTCGCCCGCCGCCTTCAGCACCTCCTCCCGCCCGAGCAGCGGATAGGTGTCGATGTGCGTGTGGTGCCGCGCCGACTGCGCACAGAACCGGCAGTCCTGACTGCATACACCGGACTTGGCGTTCAGGATGGAACAGGGCCGGATACGGCCCGCATATTTCGCCCGCACCTTGTTGGCCAGCGAAGCCAGGTCGAGTATGTCTTCCGGGCCGACTCCCGCGGCCAGCTTGTGCGCGGCCTCGCGCGTCAGCGTTTCGCCGTCCAGAATCCGATAGGCATCGGCAATCAAGGGATTCAACATGATCTCACCGTCGGCGGTATGCCGGTCAATTCCTTTCCTTCAAATAATTAAGCGCCGCCGCCGCGCCCGCGTAGTACCCGATGTCGCGCCGCAGTTCACTTGGCACCAGTTCGCAATCGGCAATCGTCTGGCTCCAGGCATACTGCGGCAAATACCGGCGGATCGGCTCCAGGAACAGATCCCCCGCCGCCCAGGCGAAAGTGCCCAGCACCAGCCGCGCCGGATTGAATGTATTCAGCAGGAATCCGAACGCCTGCGCATTCCGGCGGCACATGTCGTCCCAGAACTTCACGGCGTACTCGTCACCGGCCCGGACCGCCTTCTCCAGAACGATCATGTCGATGTCCTCCAGCCGGCCCCCGGCCAACTGGATCATCGGATGGTCCGGACGATCCCGCAACTCCCGCTGAATCCGCTGTGCGATGGCCCGGCCGCCGCAGTAGGCCTCGTAACAACCACGCAGACCGCAGGCGCATTCGATGCCGTCCCGCTCGATGACGATATGGCCGATTTCCCCGGCGTAGAATCCCCGGCCCCGCACCAGACGGTTGGCGGCGATGATGCCGCCGCCGATGCCGGTACTCATGGTCAGATAGATGAAATCCTCGCAGCCGCGTCCGGCGCCGAAAAACCATTCGGCCAGCGCCGCGCAGTTGGCGTCGTTCTCAAAGGTGCCGGGAATGCCGAGCGCCTCTTCCAGATAACGGCGGATCGGCACGTTGCGCCATTTGGGATTGTTGGTCGGACGGGTCATCACTCCGTTCACCGGATCCGCCGGATAGGGCGCGGAAATGCCGAAGGCGCGGATGTCGCTCATGGTCAGACCGGCGTCGGCCACCAGCTTTCTGCCGATGGTAACCAGCTGCGGCAGAATGTCGTCAGGATGAGTATCCTTGTTGTCGAGCCGGGCCTTGCCGAGAATGCGGCCGTCGCTTGAAGCCAGGCCGATCGCCAGTTTGGTACCGCCCACATCGTAACCGAGAACATGAAACACGTCGCTCATGAAAAACCCCTGTTATTTCCTTTTCCGAATCTTGAAAAAAACATTTTTGTGAATATAATTCACATATGCGGATTATCAACTGTTCCGCCCGTGTTTTTTCGGTTTCCCGATCCGGTGCGCGATGGTTTTCCCGTATCCGGGAAGCCGCCCGCCGGAAAATGTGAAGCAACTTGTTTCGGAAAGGTTTTTTCTCAGAATATGAACGGACTCTTCGTCATCGCCGCGACCAGCTCATCTCCCAGCGTCTATTACGCCTTCGAGAACAGCGACGGCGTCGGCAAATCCATCGTCGTACTGCTGCTGGTCAGCTCGGTTTTCACCTGGACCATCATGCTGGACAAGGGAATGGCCCTCTACCGCGCCCGCAAACTCTCCGATCGCTTTCTCGCCCGCTTCCGCAACAACCGCGGCCCCGTCACCGCGCTCGTCCGCGAAGGCGCGGCCAATTCCGGCCCCATCGCCTGCGTCTATTCCGAAGGGGTGGAGCGGCTGCTGGAGTTTTACGAGGAAGCCGCCCCGGGCAGCACCACCTTTGCCGCCGCCGCGGCGGTCCACCCCGGCGGCAGTGCCCGCCCCGTCGCACCGGTCCGGTTGACCGACGAACAGCACAACGCCATTCAGGCCGTGCTCGAACGCGAAGTCTCCATCCAGATCATGGAGCTGGAAACCCGGATCGGACTCCTGGCCACCATGGTCAGCGCCAGTCCCTTTTTCGGGTTGTTCGGGACGGTCTGGGGGGTGATGATGGCCTTCTGCGGTATCGCCGCAGCCGGGAAATCCGACTTCACGGCACTGGCCCCGGGGGTGGCCGGAGCGCTGCTGACCACCGTGGCCGGACTGGTGGTGGCGATCCCGTCGCTGATCGGATACAACCTGCTGACCTCGTCCATTCGCAAGATGACGGTCAATATGGACAACTTCACCGAAGAATTCATGGTCAAGCTCAAGCTGGAACGCCTCGGCACCGATCGGACCGACACCGCGAAAGTCGAACAGTAAGGAGTCCCGTCCCATGCCCCGCCGGAAACAACGTTCGCAACTGGATGCGATCGACCAGATCAACATGACCCCGCTGCTGGACCTGACGTTTCTCCTGCTGATCGTCTTCATGATCACCATGCCGCTGATGGAATACGGCACCAGCGTCAACCCGCCGGAAATGAACGCCGAGCAGCTGCCGCCGGAAAACTTCCGGAGCGTCACGCTCAAGAAGAACGGCGACATCGATTATGAACGCCGCATCGTCTCCCGGGAGGAACTGATGCTCGAACTGCGGCAGCTCAAATCGGAATCTCCCAAAACCATTCTGCTGCTGCGCGCCGACGGCACCCGCCCCTATAATGACGTAATCGACCTGATGCGCGACATCAAGAATTCGGGATTCACCAATATTTCCCTGGTCACTCAGGCGGAGCGCAGCAATTGACCGAATCATGAACGATCCGACTCTCCATGACCCGGCGCCGCTGTCGCCGCCGGGAAGAAGCAGGCGCATTTTCTTCAATGTGCTGATCCTCCATATTCTGGCGATTTTCGTACCGCTGCTGATTCTTTATATGCGGGGTTTTTTCAAAACGGAGGAACCGGCTTTCACCGTCAACCTGGTGGACACGCCTTCGACCGGTCCGGTCACCGGCCCGGAAACGCAGCGGCTGCCGCCCGCGCCGGAGCCGACGCCGGAATCCAATCCCGATCCCGCACCGGAACCGCTGCCGGAACTGCCGGTCCCGGCGCCGCCGCAGCCCCGGCCGGTCGCCGAACCGGTCGTCCCCAATCTCCCGATGCCGACGCCCCGTCCCCCCAAAGCCGTCCGGGAACCGCAGTTGACCCTGCCCCAGGTCCCGGTCACGAAAAAGGAACCGGCGAAAAAAACACCGCGCCGTTCCGCCGACGATTCCCGGAAACTCTCGGACAGCCGTAAGAAGACACCTCGTTCCGGGAGCAACACCAATGAACTCGTCCCGATCGGCAAGGCCGACGTAGCTCAGAAATTCGGCGACCGTTTTTCGAACACCCCCCAGGGCGGCCCCAACAAAGTCGACAGTTACGTGGGAACGCTCGCCGCTTTTCTGAAAATGCAATGGGCCATCTATGTCCCCTCCCGGGCCCAGCTCGGCGACCGGAAACCAGAGGTGAAAATCGCCCTGACCATCGCCGGCGACGGCCGCGTGCTCTCCGCGCGGATCGTCCAGCCGAGCGGCATTCCCGCCATGGACGCGGCGGTGCGCCGCATGCTGGGAGAATTGCGCCGTTTCCCAGCGCCGCCGAACGGCAAAACATGGAGCCATCAGGATATCGTGCTGGATACGTCCGACGCGGAATAACCGGAAAAGAGACCATCGCATGGATCGAAGCAAAAATCTGGAAATGGCGGTTCTGACCCAGATCAGCCGGGTCGCCGTCCGTGAAAAAAACGTCTCGAAACTCTTCGACGAAGTGCTCGGCATCCTCCACCGGGAAATGGGCGCGCTCCGGGGCACCATCACGCTGCGGCAGGGCGACAACCTCTTCATCGAAGCCTCGCACGGACTGAGCGAAGCAGAACGGCTCCGCGGCAAATACCGCCTGGGCGAAGGCATCACCGGCCAGGTGGCGCTCCACGCCCAGCCCCGCATCATCCCGGACATCTCCCGCGAACCCGAATTCCTCGACCGTACCGGCGCCCGCCAGACGGAAAAGGACATCGCCTTCGTCTGCGTTCCCATCATTCACCAGAACGAAGTCATCGGCACCATGAGCATCGACCGGCGCACCACCCCCGGGACCGACCTCGAACGGGATCTTACTTTGCTGGAAATCGTCGCCAATTTGCTGGCTGACGCGGTCTCCATTTCACTGCGCGAGCACGAGGAACGCGAAAAACTCATCTCCGAAAACTGCCGTCTGCGCCGGGAACTTGATCAGACCGCGCGTCCTTCGGAAATCATCGGCAACTGCAACGCCATGAAGAGCGTCTATTCCATGATCGCCCAGGTTGCCGACAGCAACGCCACCGTTCTGATCCGCGGCAGCTCCGGCACCGGCAAAGAACTGGTCGCCCGCGCCATCCAGAGCGGCGGCAGCCGCCGCAACCGCCCGTTCATCGTCGTCAACTGCGCCGCGTTGCCGGAAAATCTGATCGAAAGCGAACTCTTCGGCCATGAAAAAGGCGCCTTCACCGGCGCCGTCAGCCGCCGCATCGGCCGCATCGAGGCCGCCGACACCGGGACCCTCTTCCTCGACGAAATCGGCGATCTCAGTCTGCCGATGCAGGTGAAACTGCTGCGCTTTCTCCAGGAACGCACCTTCCAGCGTGTCGGCAGCAACGAGGAAATCCGCGCCGATGTGCGCGTCCTCGCCGCCACCAGCCGCAACCTGGAAGCCCTGATGGAACAGCACCGGTTCCGCGAAGACCTCTATTACCGGCTGAACGTCGTGCCGATTCATCTGCCTGATCTGATCAACCGCCGTTCCGACATCATGCTGCTGGCGGATTTCTTCCTGGAAAAATACAACCGCCGCCACAATCGGAACATCCGCCGGATCTCCACGCCCGCCATCAATATGATGATGGCCTACCACTGGCCCGGCAATGTCCGGGAACTGGAAAACTGCATCGAACGCGCCGTCCTGACCTCCACCGACGATGTGATCCACAGTTACTGCCTGCCGCCGTCCCTTCAGACCGGCACCTCCCTCACGCCGGACGACCGCCGCCCGGCTTCCGGCGATGATGCCGATTTTCACACGCTGGTCGCCTCGTTCGAGCGGGAACTGATCGTCGACGCCCTCAAACGCAACCGCGGCAACGTCGCCGCCGCCGCCCGGGATCTGCACATCTCCGCCCGGATCGCCCATTACAAAATCGCCCGCTACGGCATCACTCCCGAATGGTATAAACGCTGAAGCCCGATGCCTGTATACCGACACGTCCCCCGCGGAGTCCTTTCCCGAATCTGGATCAGATAGATCAGTTTTTAGATCATTTCCGTTGCTTTTTTCTGTGGTTTTCACTATAATCATACCTGGACGCCTGGAGGAATCAATGGACAGCCGTAAACCTGAAATCGCCGCCGAACTCATCGATTATATCGAAACCCGGATCATGACCGAGGAATACCTGCCGGGCTCCCGGTTACCGTCGGTCCGCTCTCTGGGACAGAAATTCGGTCTGAGTTACGGTTCCACGCTGCGGGGGATTGATTACCTCTGCCGCCGGGGCACGCTCCGGAAATCCCCCAAGCGCGGCATCTTCGTCGCCCGCAGCTCGAACCATCCGGACCGGCACCGGGCCGTCAAACCGCTGGGCGTGCTGGTCTACATTCAGGACGAAGAGAGCGGGGGCTATCCCGGCATTTACTACTCCGCATTCAATGAAATTCAACGCATGGCACTGCAATACAAGTATGAGTTGATGGTATTTCCCTACAGCCGGTACGAAATCCCCGCCGGAACCCTGGATCGGCTCAATACGCATTGCGATGGCGCGATCCTGCTCCGGGAATTCGACTGGCGCGCGGCCAATCTTTCGCTGACCATTCCCGCGGTCGGGGTGATGATGGTTTCCGACTTCGAGGAAAAACTGTCGCTGGTGGACATCGACCCGTTCAATGCCGCCACCCAGGCGATCCGGTATTTTCAGAAACGGGGAATCGACCGACTGCATATCTACACCGACCCGCGTCCGGTCTTCTTCAACCGGGCCAAAATCATGGCGTTTTTCTGGGAAAACGCCGGAGGCACGGTTGCGGCGCTGCACGTGCAGTCCTATGAAAAGGAAACCGTCCCCTTTCCTGCTCGTAACGAAGGGCTCTTCTGCACCTCGGACAACCTGCTCGAATATCTTTGCAGTCGCTACCATCGGCAGTGCGGCGGCCATCTGCCGACGGAACGAACCATTCTCGGCATGGATGGAAAAAGCGTCCATGTGAAGTGGTTCCACCGTTTCCCGACCATCGCCATCAACTGGAAAAACGTCGGCCGGACCGCCTTCGAAGAATGCGTGGCGCGCATGGAGGTTCCGACCCGTGGCTCGCGACGGATTTATCTGCCGGGGAAACTGGTGGAGCCGGGAGAGCAGCCGCAGGGCTTTTGAAACGGAGGGGGAAATGGATCCAGTCAGAAAAAATTCAGGTTATCAGCGAATCAGACAAGTTATTACAACCCGGAACACAATCGACAGAAAGGACCGAAACATGAACAGAAAACGGCATTTCACCCTGATCGAACTGCTCATCGTCATTGCGATCATCGCCATTCTGGCCGGGATGCTGCTGCCCGCGCTCAACAAGGCCCGTCTGACCGCCCACGCCGCCAACTGTCTGAACAACCTCAAGCAGCAGGGCAATGCCCTCACGCTGTACACCGACGACAACAACGGCTATCTGGTCTTCGCCTACGGTACCGCCACCCAGATGGGCACCATTGTGCTGCTGCCGTATCTGGGCAGTTCCCAAAAATACGGAATCGACTTCACCGACGAAGATCCCCTCAAATTCAAACCTTACCAGTGCAACTCCCCCTATAAGCACAAATATCGCGGCATCGTCTCCAGTTACGGGTTCAACAACGCGATCAGCAACTACCGGATTTTCGGATACAACAAATACGCGCCCCAGAAAATCCAGCGTCTCCGGAAGCCGTCACTCCTGATGGGCATTGCCGACGGACGTCTCTGTCTGCCGGGATACACCGACGACTTCGGCGCCCTGGGAACCACCGCCGACTACGAAGGCGTCGGCGAGGAAGTCCGCTACCGGCACAACGGCAAAATCAACGTCACCTACATGGACATGCACGCCGCCCCGAAATACCTGCTCGGCGACAATTATCTGTCTGATCCGGAATTCTTCGGCCGCAACCAGGAACCGAATACCGTAACGATCAAGTGAAAGGTGCCGTCATGACGTTTCTCAACTTTCCGATTTATTCCGGTCTTCTGTTGTTCATGCTGCTGCCGCCCCTCGCTACCGCGGTGCAGGGGGAAATATCCGCCGGATACGACGTCGGCAGTGGCTTCGACGTGGGAAAATTCAAAGTCTCCTGTCACTCATTCGAGGCGGATGACGAATTGCAGATCCTGACCCCGGAACGATCCAAGGTCGCCATTTCCGACCGGCATTTCAAGCACGGAAGCCGTTCCCTGCGCTGGGATTATCAGCGTGGGGGGACGCTGGTGTTCCGTGACCCGGAGGGGCTGAAGTTCGCCGCCGGCCGCGACGGCGGCCTGAAACTCTGGCTCTACCGGGAGAAACCCGATCCGCGGGGGGAACTGCTGATCGAATTCGGGACGGAAGCCGGATTGCGGGCCAATCGCCCCCGCTACCGGTTTCCGGTGCGCCAGGATTTTACCGGCTGGCGCGCCGTCTGGCTCCTGCCCCGCCTCGACGCCCGGACCGTCGACGCCAAACAGCCCATGGAATTAATGCGCCTCAACGCCTCCGGACTCTCTTCCGGGACGCTGTATCTCGACCGGATGGAACTGACCGATTACGTCTACTGGGCACGGGAAAGCGACCGACAGGTAACCGTCAACACCGCCCGGCAAGGCGGCCCGAACCAGACGGAAAAAGTTTTCGCCACTCCGTTTTCCCTGCCCCGGAAACCGGTCGCACAGGCGGACCTCGACGCCGTCGAACTCATCGAAACCAGGCTGCGCCAATGGCTGACCGGCAGTGCCGACGCCCGGAAAAATCCGGAACTCGCCGTCATCGCCGACGCCACCATCAGCCGGATGCCGGAAACACTGAAAAAATTCGACGCGTACAACATCCGACGCCACCCAGACGGCCGGATCACCGGCAACCCGGTGTTCAACGTCATCCACGGCGGTCAGCCCCATATCCATGATTTCTTCGACAACTGCGTGCTCCCGATGGCACTGGCCTGGCACGACCCGGGGACGCCGGAACAGCCCAACCCGTATTATCACAGCCCCGAACTGCTGGAAAAAATCATTCTGGCCTTCGACCACGCCCACGACCAGGGCTGGGCGACCGGCAGCTCCATGGGAACCGGCTACGGATTGCATCTGGGGCTGGCGGGATACTCCCTCACGATCTTCCTCATGCGCCCGGAACTGGAAAAGGCCGGCATTCTCAAGCGGGAGGTGGAAAACAGCCACTATGTTTCCCTCTTCCGTCAGATGTACGATCCCAAGGTCCGGGTCAGCTGCGAGGGCGCGGATTCCCTGCGCACCATCGCGCTGTTCCAGCTGCTCTCCATCATCAGCATGGAAGACCCCAACATGCGGGTGCTGCTGTTGCGGAAATTCTCCGACGACCTCAACCGGGCGCTGGTCGTCTCCCGCGGCCTCAATGCCCTGATCAAGCCGGACGGAGCCCTGTACCACCATTCCAATCCGTACTGGAACGGCTACGGCATCCACGGTGTCGAAATGGCCGCGCGCCTCGGCTACTGGCTGCGTGGCACCCCGTTCGCCTTGAACGAAACGGCCCGGAACAATTTGAAAAAATCCCTGCTGCTGGCGCGGTTCGTCGCCCAGAAATATGATTATACCATCGCTCTCAACGGACGCTGGCCGTTCTGGCCGGACGGGCTCGTCCCGGGGATTCCCGGCTACGCCTATGCCGCGCAGCTTTTCGACACACCGGACCGGGAGCTGGCCGCCGCCTTCCTGCGACTCTATGATCTGCAATACAAACCGGTCAGGGATAAATTCCGCTCCGTCTCCTACAAGGGCAACACCTTCACCGGTACTCTGGGTAATGCCGAGGACATGGAGCGCTTCGCCGCCGAATTCCGGAAACTCGTCGAACCGGAACCCACCCCGCAGGGGCACCGCGCCGTCCCCTACGCCGGAGCCTCCTTCCACCGGCGCGGCGAAACGCTGGCCGCGGTCAAAGGCAACAGCCGCTATATCTGGGACTTCGAAAGCGGCGCCGAAGGCCAGCTCGGCCGCAATCTCAGCCGCGGCTCCATCACCATTCTTTCCGGAGGAGATCCCGTATCGCTTGCCGGCAGCGGCTATGCCTGGAAAGGGTGGGATTTCACCCGGATCCCGGGAGCGACGACCGTCCGCACCGCCTTCGCCGACCTGGATCCGGTGCCGATCAAGGATGCGTCCCGCCATTTCACCGGAGAACCCGCCATGGGCGGCATGGAAATTGGCGACAACGGAATCTTTCTCATGCGGTTCGCCGACCTGTATTATCAGTCCGGTCTGAAATTTGACCAGTCGGTCTTCTTTCTGGACGATATGATTCTCTCTCTGGGATCCGGCCTCGCCTCGACCGACCGGAATCACCCGGTGGAAACCACGCTTTTCCAGCGCCGCCTTGATCACCCCGGCGAGCAGCCGACCATGGTCAACGAGCGGACGCTGACCGCACTCCCCGCCGCCGAAAAAGGTGCCTCCGGAGCGCTGACGCTGCGTGATTCCGCCGGAATCGGTTATGTGATACCCGATGGGAAGAATGTGGAAATCCAACGGCAACATCAAAACTTCCCGCTGGAAAAATACGGTCGCTCCACCGGCGGAGAAGGCGATTTCGAAGTGGCGGTCATCCAGCACGGCACGGCGCCTCAAAACGGCGGCTGGGAATACGCCATCCTGCTGAACGGCCTGAAACAACCCTATCCGTACCGGGTTCTGCGCAAATCCGACGGCGTACACGCGGTTGAATTTTCCGACCGTCGGCTGTGGGCAGCCGTCTTCGCTCCCGGAAAAGTTCAGGTCGGTCCTCTGGTGGCAACCGACGCCCCGGTGCTGGCGGCACTCCGTTCCGACGGGGATCAGCTGGAGCTGCGCGCCGCCATGCCGGACATCGGCAGACAGTGGCGGCCGATCATGCCGAAGAAAAACTGGGTTGACATTCAAACCAGTTTCCAGAACGTGCCCGGTGTTTTCACTCTGACGTTGAACGGGCAATGGCGTCTGGTCTCCGGTCCCGCCCGGCTCCGCTCCGCCAACGGAAACACGCTGGTTTCGCTTCCCGCCGGAGACGGCGCCGCCTATACGGTCCGACTGCTCCGGCAATAAACAGGCCCGCCCGCGTCCCCGTCCGGAGCAAACCGCCCGGACGGGGACGATAACTCACTCTTCCACCGCGGCCGGCGACACCGCTTCCAATACGAATAGATGCGGCGATTCCGGCAATTCCGCCGCCATTGTGTGGACCTTTCCCTGCAGCATAAGCACGTTGTCATCCGCCGCCTCCAGTGCCTCAATCAGCTCCCGGTGCGTCTTCGGCACCAGCACGGGAACGGCCGGCCCCCGCCCACCCGACGACGGCGACAGCCAAAACGCCTCGTAATCCGCCGCCGGGAAATCCGGCAGCGCCGGCAGCGACGCAGGTCCTGCACACCGGGCCTTCAGCATGGCGTTCTTGCCGTGGAACACTTTTCCGGAATCCGCAGTCAGATATTCATATTTCAGCTGCACGTGCCGATCCGGCATCCACGGTTCCAGCAGCATCAGCCCTGCCCAGGCCACCACACAGGCCAGCAGTGCCGAGAGAAATCCAATCTTCAGCCACTGGAAAAAGCCGACCTGCGTATGCGCCCGCTTTTCCAGCATCCCCAGCGCCACGATATTGGCGGTACTGCCGATCATGGTGATGTTCCCGCCGAAACACGCGCCGAACAGCAACGCCCACCACAGCGGCAAATCCTTGACATTGACCGCCAGCTGCTCGATCACCGGACAGAACGCCGCCACGAAAATCACATTGTCCACAAACGCCGACCCCATCGCCGTCACCGCCAGAATGAACGGCACCAGCACCGCGTGTTCCGTCCCGCAGATGCCCGCGAAACGCGACGCCATGATCCGGTCGACATGCGTGTGTTCCAGCGTCCCCGCAATCGCAAACAACAACATGAAAAACAGCAAAGTCCACCAGTCCACATCCCGCTCCACGTAATGTCGCGCCCGGTCACGCCGGATGATCATCACCACGCCGGAACAGGCCAGCGGTGCAATCAGCAGCACACTGTTTTTGCCCAGTCCCAGCCAGCTCTCGATCTGATGATGCGACGCGATTGCCAGCACCGTGGCCAGCAGCAGCACCAGCCCCTGCACATACGGCACGTCCACGGTGGACGCCAGCGACAGATTCCGCGCCAGCCGCGCCTGGAGATGCTCATTGAACAACGCCACCTCCCGCCGGAAATACCAGTAAGTAACCGCCACCGTGGACGCCAGTGCCAGCAGCATCAGCGGGAACGCCCAGGTCATGAAGTCGCCGAACGTCAACCCGCCCTTGGTCCCGATGTAAATCCCCACCGGATTGCCCATCATCGTCCCCGCGCTGCCGATGTTGGTGCAGAGCACCGCGATAATGACATACGGCGTCGGATTGAGCTTGAGCCGGTCGCAGACCTGAAAAATCAGCGTGGAAATGAAGATGATCGACGTCACCTCGTCCACCGCGCATGCCAACAGCGCCGAAGCCGCCGAAGTCACTACTATGAATTTCCCTCCCGAAATATTCGGCATGGACACGATGCACTGTACGATCCAGGAGAAGAATCCCAGATCGCGCAGCGCTCCGACTATAATCATCATGCCGACCAGAAAGAGGATCACCTCGAGCGCCGATGATTGCACGAACTGCTGAATGTTCAGCGAATGCGTACAGATCAGTACCGACAGCCCGAGGAAGGCGATCGCCAGCCGGAAATTCCAGAAAAACAACGTCCCGAGAATAATGGAGAGAAACACCGCCACCGCCGCCGCCTGCCGCACGTCGAACACCGTACAGCCGCCGATCACGCCTGCCGCCACGCCCACTCCAACCATCACCGCCAGCCGCGTCAGCAGCTGCCGGACACTGAGTTGCATTCCGCCTTCTTCTCCATGCATAATGCCAGGAATCCTTTCTCCGCTGCGGTTGTCATTCCCAGAAAAGCTTGGCACAGAAATCGCGCATCGTCACCACTCCGGCCAGCCGCTCCTGATCGTCGACTACGATGATCTGCAGCACCTTGTTCACCAGGAACAGCTTGGCCAGTTGAATCGCCGGCATCCGTTCCGGCACTTTCAGATATTCCTCGCGCATGACGTCGGCGATTTTGGTTTCTCCGGCGTTCCGGAGCATGTCGGAAAACGGCTGAAACCGGTAAAAAGGCGAAAGGTCCTCCATCCACAGCAGATGTTCGGGTAAACTCAGTTGCAGCAGATCGGCAATGGACAACACCCCCCGCAGATCGTCGTCGCGATCCAGCACCGGCAGCTCGCCGCAGCCGCTCACGGCAAACGTGTGAATCGCCGACTGTACCGAATCCTCCTCGCGCAATACCGGAATTTTCCGATTCATCAGATCCCGGGCGGTGAGGAAATCCGGCACCAGATGTCGTCCGCCCGCCAGAAATTCCCGCACCTCTTCCGCCGACTGCATCTGCGCCAGCCGCTCCACCGCGTCCGGCGTTTTCTTGAAAACCGCAGTCAAACCGGACAGCAGTTGCAAATGCAGTCCCGGATCGTCCCCGGGCGTCAGGATCAGCATCGCCACCCGCACCGGCGGCATGTCCGGCTGCTGAAAATCAATTCCTCCCGGGGCAATTCCCACCGCCAGCAGCGGCCGGTCCAGGTCCGGCAGCCGGGCATGCGGCACTGCCAGTCCCGGCGCGATCACAGTGGGAAATACCTCCTCGCGGGCGATCACCGCCTGAAATGCGGCTTCGGCATCGAATCCATTGATTTCCGGTTCCAGCAGTTTGAGCAATTCACGCACGGCACCGTCGCGGTCAGTGGCGGTCAGGTGGCAGGAAATCTGCCGGTCGCTCAACATGTTGCGGCATTGGGGCGGCTGTCTGGTCATATCAGCTCCTTTGCATGATCATGCATCAGGGCTCTCCGGCAGACTCCGGCGATTCCGGGCGAGACTGCCGAAAAGCGGTTCGCTTCCAAAAATCCACTCTGTTCGAAGATAACGGTCAATCCCGCTGCTGTCAAGCCGTTGTTTCGGGAAAAAACATTTCCGAAGGATCTCTTTTCCTTATTTTCCCGGTGCAAACCTGCTCCGGGACTGGAAAAATCGTCCCGGTCGTGCTATTGTCATGACTAAATTTATAATGTCAAAAAGAATCAGCGGTGCAAGCCCCGTTTCCCTGCCGGAAAATTCGGATTTCGCGCCCATTTGCAAGAAGGTCAGTATTCATGGCAAAAAAATTTCTCACACTTCTCGCTCTGTTTCTGCTGGCTGCCGCCGTCGTTTCCGCCGCAGAACCCGCGGCCCCTGCTGCCGCGGCTCCGGCCGCAACGACGGAGACTGCCCCGGAAGAATCCGAGCTGGATCTGCATTTGTATCGTGTCGGACGCGGCTTCGCCAATCTCGGCACCTGTTTTCTGGAGGTCCCCCGCTGCATTTTGCTGCGCAACGGGGAGGTTCCCTTCTGGGGGGCCGTTTCCGGCGCATTCGAAGGGGTCGGCTGTACCGGCATGCGCGCTTTCGCCGGACTGATCGACGTCCTGTTTCTGGGGTTTGATCCGGGAGCGGTATACCATGGGTCTTTCCGGGACTTCGTATGGGAATCGTCCTGGCTGCCGCCGGCGGAGGATCGCCCATGAAAACTTTGTGCTGTGCCGTCCTGTCGCTGTTGACTCTGCTGGCCGCCGCCGCGCCGCAGCGGACCGCGGTGGTGGATTTGGAAAAGGTATTCAAGGAATATTACAAAAGCAAGATTGCCGAAGGCGCGATCCGGCAGCAGGCGGAAATTTTCCGTGCCTATCTGCTGAAACTTCAGGATCAGATCCGGCAGCTGGAAACCGAGTGCAACACCGCCCGGGATACGGCGCAGAATCTGGCGCTGGAGGAATCTGCCCGCACGACCGCCGCCGAAACGCTGCGGAGCAAAACCCGGGAATTGGCCTCGAAACGTGCCGAAGCTGAACAGTACGCGACCGAACGCAATCGCCAGATGCGGGAATTTGAGCAGCAGAAGCGGCAGGACATCATTGCGGACATCCGGGCGGAAATCCGCCGCCGTGCTCTGGCCGAAGGGTATGATTTCGTGCTGGACATCTCCGGAAAAACCATGAACGACGTCC